>NZ_JBVITE010000006.1:0-216457 GCF_055575155.1 Kitasatospora sp. NPDC034533 | reverse complement strand
GCAAGACGCTCGGCTGGGATACCCCAGCCGAGCGTCTACGTGATCTACTCACCACCTGAAACCAAGTGGTGTTGCGACGACCCCTTGAACCCAAGGAGGTCGGGGGCCTTCGCCGTACGTCTCGTGGCGGTCAGGCCAGTGCCTGCCGGCAGATCAGTGCCACCGCGAGCAGCCCGGCCAGCAGGGCCAGCAGCACCGCGGGGGACAGCGCGGCGAACGGCCCCTGCTGCTCCTGAAGCCGGGCGCGGTTGGCCCGGCACACCGGACAACGCCCGTCGCTGACGCGGCCGTTGCAGTTGGCGCACACCAGATGGTCGCAGGTCATGCGATCTCCTCCTTGCTGCTTAATGCAACGCACCGGACGGGGCTCTGGTTCCACGCGCGGCCCTGTACGGGGGAGCGGCCGGACCCCGGCCGCCACCTCCACTCTGCCAGGTTCCGGCGGTTCCGGCTCCCGGGCTGTGAGATGCCTCGCAATATTCAGGGCATAAGCGGACATTCTCCCCCAGCCTCCGGCCGCCGTCGCGGGCGGTCCCTGCGGGCCGCTCGCCGATTCGCGTATGGTCCCAGTCCGGGAGCGGCCCTCTGCGCTCCTTTCGCCCGCCCACGGACCGGGCCTCCGGGGTGGACCGACCGAGGAATGGCGCCGCCTAGGATGGCCTCCGTGATGCAGCCGTGATCAGATTCGACAACGTCTCCAAGACCTATCCCAAGCAGAACCGTCCCGCCCTGGACAACGTCTCGCTGGAGATCGAGAAGGGTGAGTTCGTCTTCCTGGTCGGCTCGTCCGGCTCGGGGAAGTCCACCTTCCTGCGCCTGTGCCTGCGCGAGGAGCGCCCCTCCACGGGCGCGGTGCACGTGCTGGGCAAGGACCTCGGCAAGCTGTCCAACTGGAAGGTGCCGCACATGCGCCGCCAGCTGGGCACCGTCTTCCAGGACTTCCGCCTGCTGCCGAACAAGACGGTCGCGCAGAACGTCGCCTTCGCCCTGGAGGTGATCGGCAAGCCCAAGAGCGCCATCAACAAGGTGGTGCCCGAGGTGCTGGAGCTGGTCGGCCTCGGCGGCAAGGAGGACCGCATGCCGGGCGAGCTGTCCGGTGGTGAGCAGCAGCGCGTGGCGATCGCGCGCGCCTTCGTGAACCGCCCGATGCTGCTCATCGCGGACGAGCCCACCGGCAACCTCGACCCGCAGAACTCGGTCGGCATCATGAAGCTGCTCGACCGCATCAACCGCACCGGCACCACGGTGCTGATGGCCACCCACGACCAGGCCATCGTCGACCAGATGCGCAAGCGCGTCATCGAGCTCGACAAGGGGCTGCTGGTCCGCGACCAGGCCCGCGGCGTCTACGGGTACCAGCACTGACCGACCAGCGCTGACCCGTGGGGCCGCCGGCCCGGACCGCCAGACCAGAGCAGTACCGACCCTGGAGTTGTTTCCCGCATGCGTGCCCAGTTCGTCCTGTCGGAGATCGGTGTGGGTCTCCGACGCAACCTGACCATGACCATCGCGGTCGTGGTCAGCGTCGCGCTCTCCCTCGCCCTCGCCGGTTCCTCGCTCCTGGTCCGCGACCAGGTGAACTCCATGAAGGGGTACTGGTACGACAAGGTCGAGGTGAGCATCTACTTCTGCACCAAGGCGGACGCCCGCAACTCGCCCCAGTGCGACAAGGGCGCGGCCACCGACCAGCAGGTCCAGGACATCAAGGACCAGCTGGACAAGATGACCTCGGTGGTCCAGTCCTCGACCTACGAGAGCTCCGCCGAGGCGTACAAGCACTGGAAGGAGATGAACCCGGACAACCCGCTCATCTCCGTCCTGGGCCCGGACGCCATGCCGCAGTCCTGGCGGGTCAAGCTCAACGACCCGACCAAGTACGACGTGATCCAGAGCGCCTTCGCCGGCAAGCCCGGCGTCAAGTCGGTCGAGGACCAGCGGAAGATCCTGGAGAACCTGTTCGGCCTGCTCAACGGCCTCCAGACGGCGGCCTTCGTGATCATGGTGCTGATGCTCTTCGTCGCCCTGCTGCTGATCGTCAACACCGTGCGGGTCTCGGCGTACAGCCGACGGCGTGAGACCGGCATCATGCGCCTGGTCGGCGCCTCGAACTTCTACGTCCAGATGCCGTTCATCGCCGAGGCGGCCTTCTCCGCCCTGCTCGGCGCGGTGATGGCCTCCGGGCTGCTGATCGGCGGGCACTTCTTCGTCCAGAACTGGCTGGCCGACCGGGTGCAGTTCATCCACTTCATCGGGCTCGGCTCGGTGCTCGCGGTGATACCGCTGCTGATCGTGGTGGGCATGGGCATGGCCGGCATCGCGGCGTTCTTCACGCTGCGCAAGTACCTCAAGGTCTGATCCCGCGACGCCCTGGCGGCCCCGGACGGCACTGCGCCGTCCGGGGCCGCGGGCGTTCGGCGGTCCACCGTTCGGACCCGTCGCGTGCGACGCGGTGTCTACACTCCGGTTCCATGCTGCAAACTCCCCGCAGGACGCGTCAGGTGGCCGCCCTCAGCCTGGTGTTCGGCGTCGTGCTGCTGACCGGTGCGGCCACCGGCGCCTGGGGTGACCAGAACGACCCGCCGCCGCGCTCCTCCGCCGACACCGCCCCCGCCGCCGGCGGGCTCCCGGCGGACCCGGCCGGAGCCGCCCTGTCCGAGCAGCAGGCCGAGCACCTGCTCGCGGCCGGCGGCGACCGCTGGGGCGCGTACTACAGCGCCCAGGAGTACGCGGAGTTCAGCCAGGGCCTGGACGGCCGGTACCCCGGCGTCGGCCTCTCGGTCGGCCGGGGGCAGGACGGCGTCACCGAGGTCTCCCAGGTCGCCCCGGGGGGCCCGGCCGCCGAGGCCGGGATCGCCCCCGGGGACCGGCTGCTGCGGATCGGCCAGGACCAGGCCGACCACCTGCCGGTGACCGAGGTGGTCTCCCGGCTGCGCGGCCGGGGCGAGGAGCGCCGGGCCGGCTCCGAGGTCACCGTCGCCGTCCGGCGCGGCGGGGGCGAGGAGCGCGAACTGCGGCTGCGGCGCGTGCTGCTGGACAGCCGGCAGGTCACCTCGGAGCAGCTGGGCAAGGGCGTGCTGCGGGTGACCGTCCGCGCCTTCACCAGCGGCGTGGCCGACCAGGTGCGCGCCGCGCTGCGCGCCCCGCACACCGGCGTGGTGCTCGATCTGCGCGGCAACTCCGGGGGGCTGGTCGACGAGGCGGCCGGCACCGCCGGGATCTTCCTGGACGGCGGACCGGTCGGCTCGTACCTGGAGCGCGGCGAGATCCGGGAGCTGACCGCCCCGCCCGGCGGTGACCAGCGCACCCCGCTGGTGGTGCTGGTGGACGGCGGCACGATGAGCGCCGCCGAACTGCTCGCCGGCGCCCTCCAGGACCGCAGCCGCGCCGTGGTGGTGGGCTCGCGGACCTTCGGCAAGGGCACCGTGCAGCAGCCCAGCAGGCTCGCCGACGGCGCCGTGCTGGAGCTGACCGTCGGCCGCTACTACACCCCGGCCGGCCGCTCCCCGGACGGCACCGGCCTCGCCCCCGACGTCCCGGCCGGGTCGGGCGAGGAGGCCGACCAGCTCGCCCAGCGGGTCCTGTCGGGGCTCGGCACCCGGGCGTAAAGCAGCTGACCGACCCGGCGCCGAAGTGCGAGAATGACCGCGCTATGGCAAAGGAAACCGGACAGAAGCTGATCGCGCAGAACAAGAAGGCGCGGCACGAGTACACCATCCTCGACACCTACGAGTGCGGTCTCGTCCTCACCGGCACCGAGGTCAAGTCGCTGCGCGAGGGGAGGGCCAACCTGGTCGACGGCTACGCCTACATCCAGAACCACGAGGCGTGGATCGACAACGTCTTCATCCCCGAGTACACCCAGGGGACGTGGACCAACCACGCGGCGCGGCGCAAGCGCAAGCTGCTGCTGCACAAGCTGGAGATCCGCAAGATCGAGACCAAGGTCCGCGACGCGGGCCACACCCTGGTCCCGCTCTCGCTGTACTTCAAGGACGGCCGGGTCAAGCTCGAACTGGCGCTCGCGGTCGGCAAGAAGCTGTACGACAAGCGCCAGACGCTGCGCGAGAAGCAGGACACCCGCGAGGCGGCCCGCGCCGTGGCGGCGGCCCGGCGGCGCCAGCGTTAATCCGCTGGACCCTCACCCGCCGCCTCGCGTACGATGGCCCAAGCAACACGGACGATCACCGTCCGAGCTGTTTCTCAACAAAACATGGGGATGATCGGTTTCGACAGGGGATGTTGAAACAGGGGAAGCGAGCCGAGGAACGCGGCAATGATCTCGTTAACCACGTGTCGCAAAAAAATAATCGCCAACTCTAAGCGCGATTCCCAGCAGTTCGCTCTCGCTGCCTAATAAGCACCGATAGCGCTTGGGTGTCAGACCGGGGAGTTCCCGACCCGGACCCTGGCATAATCTAGGGAACTCAACCGTCCGCCCGGGCTGCGGGGGCGGATGGGAAATCAAACAGCAGCTGGGCCTGTTGGCGGCTTGTCCGCGTGACCGCCAGGGCCGAGAAAAGCACAGCGGACTGCGCTCGGAGAAGCCCTGAATTGACTCCACTGGACCCGGGTTCGATTCCCGGCATCTCCACCACCCCATGTTCACATCGAAGGCCGCCCACCGCTCAGCGGAGGGCGGCCTTCGGTTTTTGTACGTTCCGGAGCAGCGCGGCCCGGGGCCCGCGGCGTAGGATCATCCGTCCGCTCGTTTTCCGGAGCCGGATTCCGTCGCAACCACCGAGGCCATGCAGAGCAACACGGACACCACCCCCGCCGCCGACCACGAGACCGTCCGGACCCGCGAGATCGCCGGTGAACAGCAGCACCTCGACACCGTCTACCACCGCTTGGAGGAGAAGCTCGCCGAGGCCGAGTACATCCTGGAGGACGCCGCCAAGCGGGTCCAGGTCGGCACCCCCGGCGCGCTCGCCGAGCGCGACGCCCAGGTCTACCGGGCCGGCGCGCACCTCCAGCGGCTGAACAACGAGTTCGAGGACTTCCTGTTCGGCCGGATCGACCTCCAGCAGGCGGACGCCCCGGAGGAGCACGGCATCCCCTCGAACACCCCGCTCGACCCGGCCGACCCGGCCGTCGCCGAGACCCTCCACATCGGCCGGCTGGGCGTGCTGGACGCCGAGTACGGCCCGCTGGTGATCGACTGGCGCGCGCCCGCCGCCGCCCCGTTCTACCGCGCCACCCCGGTCGAGCCCGGCCGGGTCATCCGCCGCCGGGTGATCCGCTCCAAGGGCCGCAAGGTGGTCGGCGTCGAGGACGACCTGCTGCGCCCCGACCTCACCCCCACCCTGGACGGCGAGGAGCTGGCCGTGGTCGGCGACGGCGCGCTGATGGCCTCGCTGGGCCGCGCCCGCAGCCACTCGATGCGCGACATCGTCTCCTCCATCCAGAGGGAGCAGGACGAGGTGATCCGCGCCGCCGCCGCGGGCGCCACCCTGGTCACCGGCGGCCCCGGCACCGGCAAGACCGCCGTCGCCCTGCACCGCGCCGCCTACCTGCTCTACCAGGACCGCCGGCGCTACGCCGGGGGCATCCTGGTGGTCTCGCCGACCCCGCTGCTGGTCTCCTACACCGAGGGCGTGCTGCCCGCGCTCGGCGAGGAGGGCCAGGTGGCCATCCGGGCCGTCGGCTCGCTGGTGGACGGCATCGAGGCGACCACCTACGACACCCCCGAGACGGCCCGGGTCAAGGGCTCGGCCCGGATGGTGCAGCTGCTGCGCCGGGCCGCCCGCGCGGCGCTGGAGCTGGGCGCGCCGCAGGAGCTGAAGGTGGTCGCCCGCGGCGAGGTGCTGAAGCTGGACGCCGCCCGGCTGAAGGCCGTGCGCGGCAACGTGGTGGGCTCCGGCGGCACCCCGCTGAACCTGCTGCGCCCGCGCGCCCGCCGGCTGCTGCTGGACGCCCTGTGGCAGCTGGCCGTCCGGGACCTGCCCAAGCCCACCGACCACTACGGCCGCGAGCAGCGCCAGGAGGAGAAGGAGGCCTTCGACGAGTACGTCTCGGACGAGGCGTCCTTCCTGGACTTCCTGGACGCCTGGTGGCCGGCCGTGACCCCGCGCCGGGTGCTCGCCACGCTCCGGCAGCACCGGCACATCAACCGCATCGCCCGCCGCGCCGTCACCCCGGACGAGGCCCGGCTGCTGGCCGCCTCCTGGCGCCACCTGTCCGACCGGGGCGAGGGCGCGCTGTCCGCGCACGACGTCGCGCTGGTGGACGAGCTCCAGGTGCTGCTCGGCGAGCCGGCCCGGCCGAAGGTCCGCGAGGTGGACGCGGTGGACCTGCTGACCGGCCTGGACGAGGTCACCACCTTCGCCGACCGCAGCACCCGCCAGCGCGAGCGCGTGCCGGTCGAGCGCACCGAGTACGCCCACGTCATCGTGGACGAGGCGCAGGACCTCACCCCGATGCAGTGGCGGATGATCGGCCGCCGCGCCCGGATGGCCACCTGGACGATCGTCGGCGACCCGGCGCAGTCCTCCTGGCCGTTCCCGCAGGAGGCCCAGGCCGCGCTGGACGAGGTGCTCGCCGGCAAGCAGCGCCGCCGCTTCACGCTGACCGTGAACTACCGCAACCCGGCCGAGATCGCCGAGGTGGCGGCGAAGGTGCTGGCGCTCGCGGCGCCGGGCACCCCCTCGCCGAGCGCGGTGCGCCACGTCGGGGTGGAGCCGCGCTTCGCGGCCGTCACCGACCCCTCGCCGGAGGCCTTCGGCAAGGCCGCCCGCGCCGAGCTGGAGCGGCTGCTGGCCGAGGTGGACGGCACCGTGGCGATCGTGGTGCCGATGGACCGCCGGGAGGAGGCCGCGGGCTGGGCCGAGGGCCTGGGCGAGCGCGTGGTGGCGCTGGGCAGCCTGGAGGCCAAGGGCCTGGAGTACGACGCGACGGTGGTGGCGGACCCGACCGGCATCGCCGGGGAGTCGGAGGCCGGCCTGCGGGTGCTGTACGTGGCGCTGACCCGCGCGACCCAGCGGCTGACCGTGCTCTCCGGCCCGGACGACCTGCCGGACGCGGCCGGGGTGCCCGCGCTGCTGCACGGCTGACGGACCCTACGGAAGACTGACGGCCCCCTACGGAAGAAGGCCCCTCACCGGCTGGTGAGGGGCCTTCAGACGTTTGGTACACCGACCCGCCATGCTCGCCTCGCGGCAAGTGGTCCCTCGAAGGGACGAAGGTTGGGCCCGGGGGCTTGGATCGGGCCGGTGCCTGTCCAATGTAACGCATCGGCCGGGAGAGGCAAGGAGTGAGCGGCGGGAGGCCGGCGGCGGTGGGCCGGATTGTCGGGTCCGCACACTCAATGAACGTTATTTCTGGGTACCCCCTGGAAGGTGCGACGATCGAGGTCTAGCATGCGCAGGCGATGCCTTCAACAAAATGTTGAGCCTGCGGGACAGACGGAAGAAGGAAGCGTCGATGGCGACGGTGCCCAGTGTCTCCAACTCGATCACGGTACGGCTGGAGGTCCCGGCCCGGGGCAACGCCGTCAGTGCGATCACCACGGCCGTGGAGTCCTCCGGCGGGTCGGTGACCGGTCTCGACGTCACCGCCTCCGGCCTGGAGGCGCTGCGGATCGACGTCACGGTGGCGGCCTCCTCGGTCACGCACGGCGAGGAGATCGTCGAGAAGCTGCGCGCGATCGACGGCGTGTCGATCGGCAAGGTCTCGGACCGCACCTTCCTGATGCACCTCGGCGGCAAGATCGAGATGTCGTCCAAGCTGCCGATCCGCAACCGTGACGACCTCAGCATGATCTACACCCCGGGTGTGGCCCGGGTCTGCATGGCGATCGCCGAGAACCCCGAGGACGCCCGCCGCCTGACCATCAAGCGCAACAGCGTCGCCGTGGTCACCGACGGCTCGGCGGTGCTGGGCCTGGGCAACATCGGCCCGGAGGCCGCGCTGCCGGTCATGGAGGGCAAGGCGGCCCTGTTCAAGCGCTTCGCGGGCATCGACGCCTGGCCGATCTGCCTGGACACCCAGGACACCGACGAGATCGTCGCCATCGTCAAGGCGATCGCCCCGGGCTTCGCCGGGATCAACCTGGAGGACATCTCCGCGCCGCGCTGCTTCGAGATCGAGGCCCGGCTGCGCGAGGCCCTGGACATCCCGGTCTTCCACGACGACCAGCACGGCACCGCGATCGTGGTGCTGGCCGCCCTCACCAACGCGCTGAAGGTGGTCGGCAAGGAGATCGGCGACATCCGCGTGGTGATGTCGGGCGCCGGCGCCGCCGGCACCGCGATCCTCAAGCTGCTGATGGCGGCCGGCGTCGAGCACGCCACCGTGGCGGACGTGCACGGCGTGGTCCACCAGGGCCGCGAGGACCTCAACGACAGCCTGCGCTGGATCGCCGAGCACACCAACCGCTCGGGCCGCACCGGCAGCCTCAAGGAGGCGGTGGCGGGCGCCGACGTCTTCATCGGCGTCTCGGCCCCGAACGTCCTGGACGGCGACGACCTGGCCACCATGGCGCAGGACGCGATCGTCTTCGCGCTGGCCAACCCGGACCCGGAGGTCGACCCGGCCGTCGCCCGGCAGACCGCCGCCGTGGTCGCCACCGGCCGCAGCGACTTCCCGAACCAGATCAACAACGTGCTGGTCTTCCCGGGCGTCTTCCGCGGCCTGCTGGACGCCCAGAGCCGCACCGTCAACACCGAGATGATGATCGCCGCAGCCCGGGCGCTGGCCACCACCGTGGCCGACGACGAGCTGAACGCGAACTACATCATCCCGAGCGTGTTCCACAAGGACGTCGCCAAGACCGTCGCCTCCGCGGTGCGCGACGCGGCCCTGGCCGGCGCCCAGGAGGACCGCGCGCCGAGCCGTCCGACCCCGGGCATCGTCGGCACCCTCGACACCGCCGCCTTCCCCACCGTCAAGCTCTGACGGGGGGATCGGGCGACGTGTCGTAGTTCGCTCAAATGTGCGAATAGCGGTCATACCCGCCCAGCTCGCCCCGAACCCTTGCGACACAAGGGCGAGGGGCGTGTTTGGGCTTGTCAGTCCTAGGGCGTACCGTAGCCCTGCACGGGGCAGGCGTGTCCGACAAGTACGGAACGTCCCCCTGGTCTTCCGGCGTGTCCTCCCGACCGCCGCCCGCGCCCGGTCCGCCGGAGCCGACGGAGCGTCACACCTCCAACGGGCGGGTGTTGTTCGGGTGGCTGGGCCGGGGCCCGATTGGCTTTCTCGGGGCCGGTCGGGGCAGGATTCGTACCCAGGCGGGCGGACGGGCCTTCGACGGCTCCGGCGCGCGGCATCGGGTGGGAATCCGGCCTGCGACCACGCATTGCCTGCATGAGCACAGTGTGCGGACCTGCGGCCCATCCGGGTGCCCCCCCGGTGGGAGCACCGATGGGCCCCCGCACACCGCAAGCGAACAGACCACAGGAGTACACATGAACCGCAGTGAGCTGGTGGCCGCGCTGTCCGAGCGCGCCGAGGTGACCCGCAAGGACGCCGACGCCGTTCTGGCCGCCTTCGCCGAGATCGTCGGCGAGGTCGTCGCCAAGGGCGACGAGAAGGTCACCATCCCCGGTTTCCTGACCTTCGAGCGCACCCACCGCGCTGCCCGCACCGCCCGCAACCCGCAGACCGGCGAGCCGATCCAGATCGCCGCGGGCTACAGCGCCAAGGTGAGCGCCGGCTCGAAGCTGAAGGAAGCCGCCAAGGGCGCTGCCTGAGCCACCCCTTGAACGCCCGAGAGGCCGGGCTCCCCAGTTGGGGAGCCCGGCCTCTCGCCGTTGTGCCGGGGCTGTGTCTGTCAGGAGTCGGCGCTGGGGAGCCCGGCCTCTCGCCGTGGTGCCGGGGCCGTCAGGCGTCGACCAGCTGCTCGCTGGGCAGCTCGACGTGGGCGCCCAGGTCGCGCAGCTTGTCCATGAAGTTCTCGTAGCCGCGGTTGATCAGGTCGATGCCGTGCACGGTCGAGGTGCCCTCGGCCGCCAGCGCCGCGATCAGGTAGGAGAAGCCGCCGCGCAGGTCCGGGATGACCAGTTCGGCGCCCATCAGCTTGGAGGGGCCGGAGACGACCGCGGAGTGCAGGAAGTTGCGGGCGCCGAAGCGGCACGGGGTGCCGCCCAGGCACTCGCGGTAGAGCTGGATGTGGGCGCCCATCTGGTTCAGCGCGCCGGTGAAGCCGAGCCGCGACTCGTACACCGTCTCGTGGATGATGGACAGCCCGGTGGCCTGGGTCAGCGCGACCACCAGCGGCTGCTGCCAGTCGGTCTGGAAGCCCGGGTGCACGTCGGTCTCCAGGGCGATCGCCTTGAGCTCGCCGCCCGGGTGCCAGAAGCGGATGCCCTCGTCGTCCACCTCGAAGGCGCCGCCGACCTTCCGGAAGGTGTTGAGGAAGGTCATCATCTCCAGCTGGCGGGCGCCGCGGACGTAGATGTCGCCCTTGGTGGCCAGCGCCGCGCAGGCCCAGGAGGCCGCCTCCAGGCGGTCCGGCAGCGCGCGGTGGGTGTAGCCGTTCAGCTCGTCCACACCCGTGATCAGGATGGTGCGGTCGGTGCCCAGGGTGATGATCGCGCCCATCTTCTGCAGCACGCAGATCAGGTCGACGATCTCCGGCTCGATGGCCGCGTTGCGCAGCTCCGTGACGCCCTCGGCGAGGACGGCGGTGAGCAGCACCTGCTCGGTCGCGCCGACCGACGGGTAGGGCAGCTCGATCTTGGTGCCGCGCAGCCGCTGCGGGGCGACCAGGTAGGTGCCCTGCGGGTGCTTCTCGATGGACGCGCCGAACTGGCGCAGCACCTCGAAGTGGAAGTCGACCGGACGGCCGCCGATGTCGCAGCCGCCCAGGCCCGGGATGAAGGCGTGGCCGAGGCGGTGCAGCAGCGGGCCGCAGAACAGGATCGGGATCCGGGAGGAGCCCGCGTGGGCGTCGATGTCGGCGACGTTGGCGCTCTCGACGTGCGAGGGGTCGAGGATCAGCTCGCCGTCCTCGTCGCCGGTGCGCACGGTCACGCCGTGCAGCTGGAGCAGGCCGCGGACCACCTTGACGTCGCGGATGTCCGGGACGTTGCGCAGTCTGCTGGGGCCCTGGCCGAGGAGGGCGGCGACCATGGCCTTGGGCACCAGGTTCTTCGCACCGCGGACGCGGATCTCGCCTTCGAGCGGGTTTCCGCCGTGGACCAGCAGGACGTCGTCGGTCATCGTTCTCGCAATCCGGGGTGCCAGAGGAGTCGGGGGGAGGGGCTCCGGGAGAGAGCCGGTGGTGGACCGGTCGTAAACGGGCGCGTTCGGGCCCCCGGCGAAACCGAGTCGGCACCGTAAAGGGCGTCCACCAGACGTAGATGGTAGTAGGCGCGCCGTCGGTTCCCGTGAGCCTCTCCCGTGATGGTGCTCTCTCCGGGCCCGCGGGCGCCCGTCGGTGCGGCCGTACGGGTGTTCGTGCGGGACGGAGGTTTCCGGGCGTTGCGGTGTCCGGGCGGTGCCGTTCTGCGGGATCATGTGGGCATGACGGCGGCCCATTCGCACGCAGGCCGGTCCCACACCGGCCGTCTGATCGTCGCGACGCCCCTGCTCACCGACCCGAACTTCGCGCGGGCGGTGGTGCTGCTCCTCGACCACGACGTCGAGGGGGCGCTCGGCGTTGTCCTCAACCGGCCGACGCCGGTCGAGGTGGGCAGTGTGCTGGACGGCTGGAACAGACTCGTCGGACAGCCGGCGGTGGTGTTCCAGGGCGGCCCGGTCGCGCTGGACTCCGCCCTCGGCCTCGCCGTGGCACCGGGGGAGCCGGGCACCGGCGAGCCGCTCGGCTGGCGCCGGGTGCACGGCGCGATCGGCCTGGTCGACCTGGAGGCGCCGCCCGAGGTGCTGGCCGGCGAGCTGGGCAGCCTGCGGATCTTCGCCGGGTACGCGGGCTGGTCGCCGGGGCAGCTGGAGGCGGAGCTGGAGAGCGGCGCCTGGTACCTGGTGGACTGCGAGCCCGGGGACGTCTCCAGCCCCGAGCCGGAGCGGCTGTGGCGCGCGGTGCTGCGCCGCCAGCGCGGCCCGCTCGCCCTGCTGGCGACCTATCCGGACGACCCCACGATGAACTGAGCCACCGGCCCGGCGGCGCGACACTGGCCGGGTTTCCGGGGGCGCCCATAGACTTGGCACCCATGAGCACTCTTGAGCCCGAGCGCGGCCTCGGCACCGGCACCCTGGTCGAGCCCGTCCCGCAGGTGTCCCACGGGGACGGCGACCACGAGCGCTTCGCGCACTACGTCCAGAAGGACAAGATCATGGAGAGCGCGCTCTCCGGGTCTCCCGTGGTCGCGCTCTGCGGCAAGGTGTGGGTGCCCGGGCGCGACCCGAAGAAGTACCCGGTCTGCCCGATGTGCAAGGAGATCTACGACGGCATCGGCAAGCCGCAGGGCGGCGACGGCGAGAACAAGTAGTCCCGCCGCCGCGCAACGCCGTTTTGCATAGCACCGCGTTTCAGGGGTGGTCTATGCCAATCGTCCGGGGCGTGGGCAGGATGTCGGAATGGACCTCATTCCCGCACCTTCGAGTGCCGCCCGCCGCCCGGACGAGGACTATCCGCTCGACGCCGCCACCACGCTGACCGCACCCCCCGCGCTGGCCGACGCCGAGCGCTGGCTGCGGAGCACCCTGTCCGCCGCCACCGGGCTGCCGCTCGGCCCGGGCCGGCCGGGCGGCGGCATCGAGCTGGTCCAGGACGGGACGCTGGCCGCCGAGGCGTACCGGATCACGGTGCGCCCCGGCCACGCCCTGATCGCCGCGGGCGGCCCGGCCGGGGCGCTGTGGGGCGCGCAGACGCTGCGCCAGCTGCTCGGACCGGACGCCTACCGCCGCTCGCCGCTGCGCCACGACGGCTGGGTGCTGCCCGGCGCCGACATCGAGGACGCCCCCCGGTTCGGCTGGCGCGGCGCGCTGCTCGACGTCGCCCGGCACTTCCTGCCCAAGTCGGACGTGCTGCGCTTCGTCGACCTGCTGGCCGCGCACAAGCTCAACGTGCTGCACCTGCACCTGACCGACGACCAGGGCTGGCGGGTGGAGATCAAGCGCTACCCGAGGCTGACCGAGCGCGGCGCCTGGCGGGACCGCTCGATGGTCGGCTACCGGGCCGGGCAGCGCCGCGACGACCGCCCGCACGGCGGCTACTACACCCAGGAGGACCTGCGCGAGATCGTCGCCTACGCGGCCACGCGCGGGGTCACCGTCGTCCCGGAGATCGACCTGCCCGGCCACACCCAGGCCGCCGTCGCCGCCTATCCCGAGCTGGGCAACACCGACGTGGTGGACACCTCCGCGCTCGGGGTGTGGACCGACTGGGGGGTGAGCCACAACGTGCTCAACGCCTCCGAGGAGACCCTGCGCTTCTTCGAGGGCGTGCTGGAGGAGGTCCTGGAGCTCTTCCCGTCCGAGTTCGTCCACCTCGGCGGCGACGAGTGCCCCAAGGAGCAGTGGAAGGACAGCGCCGCCGCCCAGGCGCGGATCCGTGAGCTGGGCCTGGCCAACGAGGACGAGCTGCAGAGCCACCTCATCCGGCACTTCGACCGCTGGCTGGCCGAGCGCGGGCGCCGGCTGATCGGCTGGGACGAGATCCTGGAGGGCGGCCTGGCGCCGGGGGCCGCCGTCTCCTCCTGGCGCGGCTTCGGCGGCGGGATCGCCGCCGCGAAGGCCGGGCACGACGTGGTGATGTGCCCCGAGCAGCACGTCTACTTCGACCACCGGCAGGCGGACGGGCCGGACGAGCCGATCCCGGTCGGCTTCGTGCGCACCCTGGAGGACGTCTACCGGTTCGAGCCGGTCCCCAAGCAGCTGGACGAGGCCGCCGCCCGGCACGTGATCGGCACCCAGGCGAACCTGTGGAGCGAGTTCATGGACAGCGCCCGGGACATCGACTACCGGGCCTTCCCCCGGCTGGTCGCCTTCGCCGAGGTCGCCTGGTCCGAGCTGCCCGCCGAGCCGGCCGAGCGGGACTTCGCCGGTTTCGAGCGGCGGCTGACGACGCACCTGAAGGCGCTGGACGCGCTCGGCGTCGAGTACCGCCCGGCCGGCGGCCCGCACCCGTGGCAGCGCTGGCCCGGGGTGCTCGGCCGCCCGATCGAGGGGCCGCCGCCGGTGCGCTGACCGGTGTGTTGGTCGTACTCACCGGGAACTTCTGAGCGGTCATCCGACGTCAAGAACTGATGAACATCTGCCCTGGCCCGGAGCGGGCCGGGGCAGATACCGCCCGGTATCGGTCCCAATCGGGCAGTCCCGTTCACCGGTCCCGAAATGATCATCGAGCATTGTGTGCCAGAGTTGCCCAACCCGGCCCGATCGCCCGTACCCTACGGGCCAGGCCGGGCTGCTGACGCAGGACAGCACGGCCGCAGGCCGGGTGGGCGGCAGGCGATCGATGAGCAAGTGGAGCACGGTGGGACCCAGGTGAACCGGACGATCATGCTGCCGGCCTCCCTCGACGAGGCCGTCGACGCGCTGGCCGCCGCCCCGGCCGCGGTACCGGTGGCCGGAGCCACCGACCTGATGGAAGCCGTCAACGCCGGACGGCTGCGCCCCGCCGCCCTGGTCGGCCTCGGCCGGATCACCGAACTGCGCGGCTGGCGCTACGAGGACGGCGGCACCGCCGTGCTCGGCGCCGGACTCACCCACGCCCGGATGGACCGCCCCGACTTCGCCGCGCTCATCCCCGCCCTCGCCGACGCCGCCCGCACCGCCGGCCCGCCGCAGGTCCGCAACGTCGGCACCCTCGGCGGAAACATCGTCACCGCCGCGCCGGCCGGCGACACCCTCCCGGTGCTCGCCGCGCTGGAGGCCGCCGTCACCCTCACGAGGGCCGGGGGCAGCCGCGAGGTGCCGGTCAGTCACCTGCTCACCGGGCTCGACCCGGTGCGCCCCGGCGAGCTGCTCACCTGGGTGCGCGTCCCGCTGCTGCACGCCCCGCAGGTCTTCCTCAAGGCCACCGGCCGCAGCGGCCCGGCCCGCGCCACCGCCTCCGTCGCCCTCGTCCTCGACCCGGCCCGGCGCTCGGTGCGCTGCGCCGTCGGAGCCGTCGCGCCGGTGCCGCTGCGCCCGCTGGAGGCCGAGGCCTGGGTGGCCGGCTGCATCGACTGGGACGGCACCCGGGAGATCGACCCGGTCGCGGCCGCCGCCTTCGGCGAGTACGTGGCCACCGCCTGCGTCCCCGACAACTACGGCGCCGAGGGCGCCTGGGAGGCCGTGACCGAGGGGCCGACCGCGGCCGCCGTCCGGTTGCGGCGTACCGTATCGGTGCTGGCCCGACGGGCGCTGGGAAGGGTGCTGAAGTGACCACGGACCCCATCGAGACCCTCGACGCCGACCCGCTCGGCCTCTCGCCGCAGGTCAGCCGCGAGCTGCGCCCGTGCGCCTCGTACACGCTGCGGGTCAACGGTTTCGAACGGCCCGTCACCGACGCCTGGATCGGTGAGAGCCTGCTCTACGTGCTGCGCGAGCGGCTCGGCCTGGCCGGTGCCAAGGACGGCTGCGAGCAGGGCGAGTGCGGGGCCTGCTCGGTGCAGGTGGACGGCCAGCTGGTGGCCGGCTGCCTGGTGCCCGCCGCGCTGGCCGCCGACAGCGAGATCAACACCGTCGAGGGCCTGTCGGCCGTCGGCGGCGCGAGCGACGTCCAGCAGGCGCTGGCCGCCTCCGGCGCCGTGCAGTGCGGCTACTGCACCCCCGGCATGGCGATGGCGGTGCACGACCTGCTCCAGCGCAACCACCGGCCCACCGAGGTCGAGGCCCGCCAGGCCCTGTGCGGCAACCTCTGCCGCTGCACCGGCTACCGGGGCGTGCTGGCCGCCGTCCAGAGCGTCGCGGACGCCCGCGCGCTGGAGGCCGAGGAGGCGGAGGAGGCCGCCGCCGCGCAGGCAGCCGCCGCAGGGGCCGCCGTCGAGGCGCCGGCCGAGCCGCCCGCGGAGGCGCCGGCCGCCGAGCTGCCGCACGCCGGGGTGCCGCACGCCGAGGTGCCGGCGCAGCGACCCGCGGAGGCACCCGCCGAGCCCGGGCAGGCCGTCGAGCCGCCGGTCTACGCCGACGCCGGGGACTGGATCGAGCACGTCCCGCAGCAGCACGCCGAACCGCGGCCCGCCCAGCAGCCCGCCGCCGGACCGCAGGGCGTCGAGCCGGCCCCGGCCGGGACGCCGTACGGCGACCCCCAGGGCGGCTACGACTCCGGCGTGTACGACACCACCGTGCTGGCCCCGATCCGGGACGCGATCCCCGCCCAGGCCGCCGACGACCAGGTGTACTACCCGCCGCAGGGCTACCCCGAGCAGCCGTACCAGGCCACCCCCGCGCACGGCACCTACCTGCCCTACCCGGACGGCCACCCGCAGCAGAACGGCTACGACGCCGGGTACGACGCCCCGGTCTACCAGCCCACCCCCGCGCACGGCACCCCGCTGCCCGAGGCGGCCTTCGACGGCACGCCCCCGCACGGCACCCCGTACGCGGCTCCGCACCCGCACGGTGCCCCGGCCGAGGGCGGCGCCCCGGCCGGCGCCCCGTACGGGTCCACCCCCGCCCACGGCATCCGGCTCCCCGAGGACGACCACGCATCATGACGTCGCCTACCGACATCGGCGCAGCACTCCAGCAGGACGGCGGCGAGGGCGGCGCACCGGAGCCGATCGGCCTGGGCAGCTCCCCGCTGCGCGGCGACGCGCTGCCCAAGGCGCTCGGCATCTACCCGTACGCGGCCGACCTGTGGGCCGAGGGGCTGCTGTGGGGCGCGGTGCTGCGCTCGCCGCACCCGCACGCCCGGATCCGCGGCATCGACACCTCGGCCGCGCTGGCGCTGCCCGGTGTGCACGCCGTGGTCACCGCCGCCGACCTGCCGCCCGGCCCGGACGGCGCCCCCGACGGCGCCCCGGCCGGACCGATCGTCGCCGACCGGCCGGTGCTGGCCGCCGGGGTGGTGCGCCACCACGGCGAGCCGATCGCGGCGGTGGCCGCCGACCACCCGGACACCGCCCGGCTGGCGGTCGGTCTGATCTCGGTCGACTACGAGCCGTTGGAGGCCGTCACCGACCCCGAGCAGGCCTTCACCGCGCCGCCGCTGCACCCGGACGGCAACCTGTTCCGCCACCTGCCGCTGCGCACCGGGGACCCGGACGCGGTCGGCGAGGTCGTCGTCGAGGGCCTCTACCAGGTCGGCCGGCAGGACCCGGCCCCGCTGGGCGCCGAGGCCGGGCTGGCCGTGCCGCGCCCGGACGGCGGCGTCGAGCTGCACCTGTCCTCCACCGACCCGCACGGCGACCGCGACCGCACCGCCGCCTGCCTCGGCCTGGAGCCGGACCGGGTCCGGCTGGTGGCCACCGGCGTGCCGGGCGCCACCACCGACCGCGAGGACCTCTCCTTCCAGGTCACCCTGGCGCTGCTGGCGCTGCGCACCGGCCGCCCGGTGAAGATGACGCTCACCCGCGAGGAGTCCTTCCACACCCACACCTCGCGCCACCCCGCGCTGCTGCGCTACCGCCACCACGCCGACGCCGAGGGCGTCCTGGTGAAGGTCGAGGCGCAGATCCTGCTGGACGGCGGCGCCTACGCGGACGTCTCCGCCGAGGCGCTGGCCGCCGCGACGGCCTTCTCGGTCGGCCCGTACGTCTGCCCGAACGTCTTCGTGGACGCCTGGGCGGTGCGCACCAACAACCCGCCGGCCGGCCGGATGCGCGGCGAGGGCGCGCTCCAGGCCTGCTTCGCGTACGAGTCGCAGCTCGACCAGCTGGCCGCCCGGATCGGCGTGGACCCGGTGGAGATCCGCCGCCGCAACGCGATGTCGACCGGCGACCCGCTGCCCACCGGACAGGCCGTCACCTGCCCGGCGCCGGTGCGCGCCCTGCTGGACGCGGTCGCCGCCGAGCCGCTGCCGGCCCTGCCGGTGGACGACCCGGACGCCGAGTGGCTGCTGCCCGGCGGGCCCGGCGGCGCGGGCGACCCGGCGGCGGTGCGGCGCGGCATCGGCTACGCCGTCGGCATGGTGCACATGCTGGGCGCCGAGGGCGAGGACGAGGTGTCCACCGCGACCGTGCGGGTCAGCGGGGACCACGCCACGGTGATCTGCGCGGCGGTCGACGCCGGGCAGGGCTTCGCCACGCTGGCCCGGCAGATCGTGCAGACCGTGCTGGGCGTCAGCGAGGTCTACATCGCGCCGGCCGACAGCGACCAGTCGATCGCCGGGCCGTCCGCCCGGGGCCGGCACACGTGGGTCTCCGGCGGGGCCGTCGAGCGGGCCGCGCTGATGGTTCGCCACCAGCTGTTGCAGCCGATCGCGGCGAACTTCGGGATGTCGGTGGAACTGCTCCAGATCTCCGACGGCAAGATCACCTCGTACGACGGGGTGCTCGGCATGCCGGTCGCGGAGGCGCTGGAGGGCAAGGAGCTGTGGGCCACCGCGCAGTGCCGCCCGCACCCGACCGAGCCGCTGGACGAGTCCGGGCAGGGGGACGCCTTCGTCTCCATCTCGTTCTGCGCGATGCGGGCGGTGGTGGACGTGGACATCGAGCTGGGCGCGGTCCGGGTGGTCGAGATGACGGTCGCCCAGGACGTCGGCCGGGCGCTGAACCCGCGGCAGATCGAGGACCGGATCGAGGCGGGGGTGGCCCAGGGCGTGGGCCTGGCGCTGCTGGAGGACCTGCGCACCGAGGGCGGGGTGCTGCGCAACCCCTCGCTCACCGGCTACCGGCTGCCCACCTCGCTGGACACCCCGGAGGTGCGGATCGCCGCGCTGCTGGAGGAGCGCGACGTGGTGGCGCCGTTCGGGGCCAAGGCGGTCGGCGCGGTGCCCGCGGTGGTCGCCCCGGCGGCCGTCGCCGCGGCCGTGCGCGCCGCCACCGGCCTGCCGGTGGGCCGGCTGCCGATCCGGGCCGAGGACGCCATCACGCTCTGAGGCCCTCCGGAAACCCCGGCCGGGCCTTCCGGAAAGCCTGTCCGGGCCGTCCGGAAAACGACGGAAAGGAATTGCCGGCCCACTTTTCGAGTCGGCCGGCAATTCCTTTCCCCATGAGGCCATGGCGGGAATCGAACCCGCGTGCACCGCTTTGCAGACGGTTCCCTCAACCACTCGGGCACACGGCCAGTGAATTCATGGTGGCCGATCCCGGGGCGAGGGGTCAACGCCGTTGTGTAAATTCTGTGTGGCAAGGTGTGTTACGGTCGCCGGTAGGTGGCTCCGTTCCCGCCACCCCGGACGAGCGCGTCGTACCCGGTGACGACAAGACGGCGCAGTTCAGCGGCAATCCGGCCGCTGTGGACTGCGGAGGTACCACCGTCATGGCCTGGCTCGTTCTGATCGTCTCGGGTTTCCTGGAGACCGTCTGGGCGGTCGCCCTGGAATCGTCCAAGGGCTTCACCCGCCTCGTTCCCAGCCTCGTCTTCGGCGTCGCGCTGCTGTTCAGCATGGGCGGTCTGGCGTACGCGATGCGCACCATTCCGATCGGCACCGGCTATGCGGTCTGGGTCGGCATCGGCGCGGTCGGCACCGCCGTCTACGGCATGGCCGTCCTGGGGGACCCGGCGACCGCGGCCCGGATCGCGTGCCTGCTGCTGATCGTCTCCGGTGTGGTGGGCCTCAAGGTGCTGCACTGACGGGCGTCTCCGGGCGGCGGCCCTAGGTCCTGCGACCGAGTCGCTCACCGACCGGGGTCAGGAGTCAACCGCTTGGACGGCTCTTACCATGTCACGTATGACCACTGCCTCCCCCACCTCGGTCGACCCCGTGCCGATACCCCTCGACGACGACCCCGGCGGCGGGGTGCTCGGCGGCCGTTTCCGCGCGCTGACGCTGGGGATCGTCTCGGTGGTCCTGGTGATCGCCTTCGAGGCGACGGCCGTCAACACCGCGATGCCCACCGCGGCCCGCGAGCTGCACGGCGTCCCGCTGTACGCCTTCGCCTTCTCCGGCTACTTCACCAGCACGCTGTTCGCCCTGGTCGTCTCCGGCCAGTGGTGCGACCGGCGCGGCCCCATGCGGCCGCTGTTCACCGGCATCGCGGTGTTCGGCGTCGGCCTGGTGGTGGCCGGGACGGCGCCCGGGATGTGGGTGTTCGTGGGCGGCCGGTCGATCCAGGGCCTGGGCGGCGGACTGGTGATCGTCGCGCTGTACGTGGTGGTCGGCCGGGCCTATCCGGAGCGGCTGCGGCCCGCCGTGTTCGCCGCCTTCTCCTCGGCCTGGGTACTGCCCTCGATCGTCGGCCCGCTGGTCGCCGGGGCCGTCACCCAGCACCTCGGCTGGCGCTGGGTGTTCCTGGCCGTGCCGGCGCTGATCCTGCTGCCGCTGGCCGTGATGGGCCCGGCGCTGGCCCGCTCGGAGCGCGAGCACCCGGTGGCCAAGGGCGGGGAGTTCGACCGCCGCCGCACCCGGCTGGCCGCGATGGCGGCGGCCGGCGCCGGACTGGTCCAGTACGCGGGCCAGCGCCTCGACCCGATCGGGCTGGTCCCCGGCGCGGCCGGGGCGGCGCTGCTGGTGCCGGCCGTCCTGGGGCTGCTGCCCACCGGGACGCTGCGCGCGCTGCGCGGGCTGCCGGCGGTGATCCTGCTGCGCGGCGTGGCGGCGGGGGCGTTCTTCTCCGCCGAGGTGTTCATCCCGCTGATGATGACCAGCCAGCGCGGCCTCTCCCCGACCCTGGCCGGGCTCACCCTGACCAGCGGCGGCCTCACCTGGGCGCTGGGCTCCTGGCTCCAGGGACGGCCGGGGGCCGAGCGCCACCGGGTGCCGATGATCCGCGGCGGCTTCGCGCTGACGGCGGTCGCGGTCGGCGGCGCCGCGCTGGTGCTCGTCCCGGCGGTGCCGGCCTGGGTGGCCGCGGTGGCCTGGGGCATCGGCGGCCTCGGGATGGGGCTGACCATCGCGAGCGTCAGCGTGCTGATGATGAAGCTCTCCAGGCCGGAGGACGCCGGCGCCAACTCGGCCGCCCTCCAGCTGAGCGACGCGCTGGGCAACGTGCTGCTCACCGGCCTGGCCGGGGTGCTGTTCGCGGCGCTCGGCGGCGGCTCGGTGGCGGCCCCGCACGACACGGCGGAAGGCGCCGGATCGCCCGGCGCCTTCGCGGTGGTGTTCCTGACCAGCATCGGGGTGACGCTGGCCGGGGCGCTGCTCTCGGGGCGGGTCCGCGCCCGGGCCTGACGGTCAGCCGGCGGCGGGGGCTCCAGCCCCCGCCGGGACGCCGAGGAAGGCCTCCCAGCCGCCGGCCGGGGCCTGGCCCGGGCCGAGGCTCTGGAGCTTGCGCAGCACCGCGGGGTCCTGGACGTCCAGCCAGTCGACCAGCTGCCGGAAGGAGACCAGCCGGACCTCCGGCTTGCCCGCGATGGTCCGCAGGACGTCCTCGACGGCGTTCATGTAGATGCCGCCGTTCCACTCCTCGAAGTGGTTGCCGATGACGTACGGCGCCCGGTTGCCGTTGTAGGTGCGGTCGAAGCCCATCAGGTAGGAGTCCCGCGCCTGGGCCTGGAAGCCCGGGTAGAGCGCCGGGTCGGCCTTGGTGTTGGGGCCGCACTGGTTGTACATGATGTTGTAGTCCATCGAGAGCACCTGGAAGGTGTGCCCGGGGAAGGGGATGGACTGGAGCGGGAGGTCCCACAGGGCGCCGCCCTGGATCTTCTGCGGCCACACCTGGGTGCCGTTGCCGCTGCTGTCGTAGCGCCAGCCGCGCTTGACCGCGGTGGGCAGCAGGTTGCGCTGGCCCTCCAGGCAGGGGGTGCGGCTGCCGATCAGCTCCTTGCGGTAGTCGAAGGGCAGCGCCGGCAGGTCGGTGAAGCCGGTGTTGGTGCGCCAGTTCGTCACGAAGTCCATCGCCTGCTGGATCTCGCTGTCCCACTCCTCCGGGGACCACCTGGCGACGCCGGTGGAGCCGCAGAAGTGGCCGTTGAAGTGGGTGCCGATCTCGTGGCCCTCCAGCCAGGCCGCGTGCACGTTCTCCAGGGTGTCGCGGATGTGCTGGTCGCTCAGGTACCCGATGTCGGAGGCGCCGGCCTTGTGCTGCGGCGGGCGGTAGAGGTCCTTCTTGGACTCGGGCAGCAGGTAGAGGCCGCTGAGGAAGAAGGTCATCTTCGCGTCGTGCTCCTGGGCCAGCCGGCGGAAGCGGGCGAACAGGCCGTTGTCGAGCTCGCCGGCGCCGTCCCAGGAGAAGACCACGAACTGCGGCGGGCGCTGGCCGGGCCGCAGCGGCTCGGCGACGGGCTGGTTCGGCTGCGGGCCGGTGTCCGAGGTGGAGCCGTCGCCGATCAGGACGACCTCCGGCTTGGGGGCCGGGGGTGCCGGGGCGGGGGTGGCGCCCTTCCCCTCGGCCGCGCCGGTGGGCGGCGCGGCGGCGCCGGTCGCCCGCTGCCCGCCGGTGGCGTGGTTGCTGCCGCAGCCGGACGCCAGGGTGGCGGCGGTGGCGGCGCCGGCCGCCAGCAGGGTGCGGCGGGAGAGGGCGTCCATGGTCACTCCGTTCGTGGGGCGGCGGGGGCGGGCGGCGTGCGGGGCGGTGACGTCCGGTCGGGTGCGCGGGTGGCGCCGGCGACCGGGTCAGCATGGCACGGGGGCGGGGGCCGCCGGAGAGGCGCAGCGCGCGACGGGGGCGATCCCCCCGAACGACGCAACCGGCGGCGCGACCGGCGGCACGACTGACGGCGCGACCGGCGGCGCGACCGACGGCACGACTGACGGCGCGACCGGCGGTGCGGGCGGTGCGGTCGAACGGCGCCGACGAAGTACACCTCCGGAGGACGCAACCGAACGGGCCCGCCGGACCGTCGAACAGCTCGGGTCGGGCATGGTCCCGCGGCGGCCCTCCGAAGGAGTGGTCCGTCGCACTCCGCGACCGGGTGCCCACGCAGCGGGGGGAAAACGCCGTTGACCCTGCCGATCGGGGGGTGCCGATACGACCGTCGTATGGACGTGCCCTACAGTCCGATCCGGTTGAATTGTTTCCCAGGAAACTCCCAGGAAGCGGGATTCCGTCGGCAGAGGGGAGCGCCCGTGGGCGTCCAGCAGAGCAGGAGCCCCTGGCCGGGCACCCTGGCGGCGGGAGCCGCGCTGGTGCTCGGCGCCTGGCTGTTGCGCGGCGGTTCGCCGGTGCTGCCGCCCGCCCCGGACCCCGGCCAGGCCCAGGCCGGGATCACCCCGGTCTCGGTCGTCCCGCCGCTGGGCCCGTCCGCGCCGACCCGGATCCGCATCCCGGCCGTCCGGCTGGACGCCCCGGTCACCGCGCTCGGCCTGGAGCCCGACGGCCGGCTCCAGGCGCCGCCCGCGGCGGACCGGAACCTGGCGGGCTGGTACCGCGGCGGGGCCAGCCCCGGCCAGCGCGGCACCGCGATCCTGGCCGGACACGTCGACAACCAGGCCGGCCCCGCGGTCTTCTACCACCTGGGCTCGCTCCACCGGGGGGACCGGATCGAGATCGCCCGGGCGGACGGCGCCACCGCCGTCTACCAGCTGTACGCCATCGAAGTGCACGACCGAAAGGACTTCCCGGACGACCGGGTCTACCGTCAGGCCGCCGACGCCCAGCTGCGGGTGATCACCTGCGGCGGCGCCTACAGCGAGGAACACGGTTACGAGGGCAACGTCGTCGCCTACGGATTCCTGGCCGACACCACCCCTCCGGGCACAGCCGCATGACCACGTTGACCCTTGCCACCCGCTGGAACCCGATCGACTGGCCGCTCACCGAAGGCCTCATCCCGCACGCCGTGCTGGCGGCCGGCTGGGCGGCGCTGTTCGCGCTCGCCGTCGGCCGCGGCCGGAGCTGGTGGCGGCTGCGGCTGCCCGCCGCGCTGCTCACCGCGGCCGTACTCAGCCTGCTCCTGGACGTCGTGGTCGACGGCTGGTGGCACCCCTTCCCGGAGGGCACGCCCGGGTACGTCACCCGGTGGATAGCCGTCGCCCTGCTCGGGTTCTGCCTGGCCGGCTACCGGATGCGCCGGCTCGCCTGGCGGCGGCGGGCGCTCGCGCTCGGACTGAGCGCCCTGGTGCTGCTGATGGCCGCCTCCGAGGTCAACATCGGCTTCGGCCAGTTCCCGAGCGGGCGCGTGATGCTGGCGCCGTGGCTGACCAAGACCGACGGGCTGGTCGCCACCAAGGTCGGCCAGACCGTGGCCGTGCCGCCCGGCAAGGTGCTGGAGGAGGTCTGGAAGCCCCCGGCGGACCTGCCCGAGAAGGGCACCGTCTCGGTGGTGCCGATCCCCGGCACCAAGTCGGGCTTCCACGCCCGCGACGCGTACGTCTACCTCCCGCCCGCCTACCAGGCCACCCCGCGGCCGCTGCTCCCGGTGGTCGTGATGCTCTCCGGCCAGCCCGGCGTCCCGGGGGACTGGGTGCTCTCCGCGCAGATCAACGAGGCGCTGGACGCCTACGCCGCGGACCACGGCGGCCTCGCGCCGATCGTGGTGATGCCCGATCAGCTCGGATCCACCTGGGCGAACACGCTCTGCCTCGACTCGAAGATCGCCAGGACCCAGACCTACCTGGCGGTGGACGTCCCCAACTGGATCCACCAGAACCTCCAGACCGCGACCGGCCGGGGCGCCTGGGGCATCGGCGGCGCCTCGATGGGCGGCACCTGCGCGCTCCAGCTCGGCGTCAACGCCCCCGACGTGTACGGCACCGTGCTCGACATGTCCGGGCAGGAGGAACCGACCCTGGGCAGTCGGGAACAGACCGTCAAGGCCGCGTTCGGCGGTGACGAGAAGAAGTTCGACGCGGTCGATCCGCTTCAGGTGATGACCCGCAGGAAGTTCCCGGACACCAACGTCGCGTTGGTCGTCGGCGAGACCGACGAGGAGTTCAGACCGCAGATGGAGAAGGTCTACCAGGCCGTGCAGGCGGCCGGGATGAAGTCCAAGTTCGAGCTGATGCCGGGCGGCCACGGCTGGGTCGTCTTCCGGCCCGGCATCGCCCAGCAGATCCCGTGGCTCGCCCAGCAGACCGGGCTCGCCCGGTGACCGGGGCGGGGACCGCGCTGGTGACCGTCGGCGAGCAGCGCGGGGCCGGGCCGGAGGCGGAGCGCTCGACCGAGCGCGGCACCGACCGCGCCCCGGTCACCCGGACGCCGGAGCCGCGCCCGCAGCGGGTCCGGCGGGCCGCCCGGGCGCTGGGCGCCCGGCTGCGCGAGGCACCGCTGACGCTCGCCCTGCTGGCCGGGCTCTGGCTGCTCGGCGCGGCCACCGGCAGCCTGCGCCACGGCCCGCCCGAACGGCTGCTCGACCGCGCCGGCACCGGCCTGCCCACGCTGGCCGAGGGCCACTGGTGGACGCCGGTCAGCTCGCTCTTCTGGTGCTCGGGCACCGGCTCGTACGTGTTCACCAGCCTGCTGCTGCTCCTGGTCGGCCCGGCCGCCGAGCACCGGCTCGGGCAGGCGCGCACCCTCGCGGTGCTGGTCGGCGGGCAGGTCGTCGGCACCCTGCTGGGCACCGCGCTGGTCGCGGTCGGCTCCTCGGCGGGGGAGCAGTGGACCGCCTCGGTGGCCGACCAGGTCTCGGTCGGCCCCGCCGTCGGCGTCTTCGCGCTGGCCGGGGTGCTCGGGTACCGGCTCACCGTGCTCTGGCGGCGCCGGCTGCACCTGCTGGTGCTGCTCGTCCCGCTGGTGATGACGCTGTACGTGGGCCACCTCCAGAGCGTCCAGCGGTGCGCCGGAGCGCTGGCCGGGCTCGCCCTGGGCGCGCTGGTCAGCCGGGGCCGCCCGCACCTGCGCACGCACCGCTCCTCGCACTCCGAGACCCGGGTGCTGGTCGCGCTCTGCCTGGTCGCCGCCGCCTTCGGACCGCTGATCGCCTCGCTGTACGACAACGCCAGCGGGCCGTTCAACACCTTCTCCGAGCTGTACCTCTCACACCGGCTCAGCCCGGAGGAGGTGGCCGACTTCTGCGCGGTGTCGGCGCACGACTGCGCCCGCGCGCACGCCGTCGTCCGGATCTTCGACACCCCCGGCCGGATGATGGCCGCGCTGTTCCCGGCGCTGCTGCTGGTGCTCGCCGAGGGGCTGCGCCGGGGGCTGCGGTTCGCCTGGCTGGTCACGGTGGCCACCGAACTGCTCTGGGCGGGGCTGCTGTGCTGGCTGTACCTGGACGCCGGGCCGGTCAGCCGGGACGTGGTGCAGTACTTCGTCGAGGCGCTGCTGCTGCCGCTGCTGACCACCGCTCTGCTGGTGGCCACCCGCAACCGGTTCCGGCTGCGGCTGTCCGGCCGCTCGGTGCGCCGGCTGGCCCTGGTGCTCGGCGGCGCGGCGCTCGCCTCGGCGGCGGCGTACGTGGGGCTCGGGCGGCTGGTGGCCGGGGAGTTCGAGCCGGGGGCGACCGTGCGCGGGCTGGTGGCCGGGCTGCCGGCCCAGTTCCTGCCGCCCGCCTACAACGACCTGCTGCCGGACTACCCGATCGCGGTCGGGCCGGTGGCGCGCCTCCTGGAGACGTACTGCGGGCTGGCGTTCTGGGGGGTCGCGCTGGCCGTGCTGCTGTCGGTCTTCCGCCGCCCGGTGCTGAACACCGACGCGGCCGCGGCCCGCCGGGCGCGGGCGCTGCTGACCGAACACGGCGGCGGGACGCTGTCGTTCATCGCCACCTGGGACGGCAACCACTACTGGTTCGACGAGCGGGGCCGGGCGGCCGTCGCCTACCGGGTGGTCGGCACCGTCGCGCTGACCACCGGCGACCCGTTCGGCGCGCCGGAGGACCGGGCCCGGGCGGTGGCCGGCTTCGCCCGGTACTGCGACGCGCGCGGCTGGACGCCGTGCTTCTACAGCGTCTGCGGCGAGACCAGGGCCGCCGCCGCGCAGCTGGGCTGGCGCTCGGTGCAGGTCGCCGAGGACACCGTGGTGCCGCTGCCCGAGCTGGCCTTCACCGGCCGCAAGTGGCAGGACATCCGCACCGCCCTCAACAAGGCCGGGAAGCAGGGCATCTGCGCCGAGTGGTGGGCGTACCACGAGGCGCCGCTCGCGCTGCGGGAGCAGATCCGGGCGATCTCCGAGGAGTGGGTCTCCGAGAAGGGCCTGCCGGAGATGGGCTTCACGCTCGGCGGGCTGGAGGAGCTGGACGACCCGGACGTGCGGGTGCTGGTCGCGGTCGACGGGCAGCGGGTGGTGCACGGGCTGACCAGCTGGATGCCGGTGTACGAGGACGGCGTGCCGGTCGGCTGGACGCTGGACTTCATGCGCCGGCGCTCGGACGGCTTCCGCGGCGTCAGCGAGTTCCTGATCGCCTCGGCCGCGCTCGGCTTCAAGGAGGAGGGCGCGCGGTTCCTGTCCCTGTCGGGCGCGCCGCTGGCCCGCACCGGGCAGGACGAGGAGCCCACCGGGCTGCAGCGGATGCTGGACTGGATGGGCAGGGTGCTGGAGCCGGTGTACAGCTTCCGCTCGCTGCTGGCGTTCAAGGCGAAGTTCCAGCCGGAGTACCGGCCGATGTACATGGCGTACCCCGACCCGGCCGCGCTGCCCGGCATCACCAGGGCGATCGGCAAGGCGTACCTGCCGCACCTGACGGCGGCGCAGGGCGTACGGCTGATGCGCAGGCTCTCCGGCTGAGCGGCGGGCATCGGTCCCCCCGGGCCCCGGTCCCGGGTGGCCGTGCGCCTCGGTGCCGCCGCGCCACGGTGTCGTCGTGCCTCACGCTCCCGTGTCGCCGCGGTCCTGTGCCGCTGCGCCGTGCGTCAGCCGAGCAGCTCGGCGAGCGCGCGGTCGGCGTCCAGGTGCTGGTACTCCTCCCCCTCGGGGACGAGCAGCCGGCTGCGCCACAGGAAGCGGCGCAGGTCGGCGGTGTCGAACTGGAGCAGGGCGGTGCCCTCCGGCGCCCGCAGCTCGACCATCGTGCGGCGGCCGAGCGCGGGCCGGACGTGGACGTCGCCGACGCCCGACGGCACCTCGACGCCGCAGCTGAGCAGCTGGCGCGCGAATATCCAGACGATGTCCTCGGCGCCGCCGCCCTCGGCGGTGTCGTCCAGCGAGAACTCGGCGGGGAAGGCCATCCGGACGGCCAGCGGGTCCTCCGCGAGGTAGGACAGCACCACTCGCAGCCGGACGGAGCGGTGGGGGGAGAGGATCAGGCGGGCCTGAGCGGTCTCTTCGACGGTGCGCATGGTGGGGTCCCTTCGGTTCGGTGCGGGGCCGCGCTTCGGCAGGTGGGGTGGTGCGGCCTCACCCTGGTGAGAGTGGTGGGGCGGGTGGTGCTTACGCGGTTCCACGGAGAATTTCCTGTGAGCCGGGTCACAGCGATTTCCGGCCGCCCGGGCCCGGCGCGGAGCCTCGCCTGGAGGCCCGATCGGTGCCGGACCGGTACGCTGGGCGGGTTGTCCGATCGCCGCCCGACCGCGGGACGGGGCCGCAAAACCGCCTCTGACCTGCGATGATCCCCCTCGGAGACCGTGAGTACTGCCGCCGCCTCCTCGATGCCGCTGTTCTCCGACGTGCCGGAGCCGCAGGCGCCCGTCCGATCCGTCGGCCACGCCGCGCCCGCCGGTTCGCACCACCTCTCCCCGGCCTTCCCCGGCCGCGCCCCCTGGGGCACCGCGGGCAAGCTGCGGGCCTGGCAGCAGGGCGCGCTGGACAAGTACATCGAGACCCAGCCGCGCGACTTCCTCGCGGTCGCCACCCCGGGCGCCGGCAAGACCACCTTCGCGCTCACCCTGGCCTCGTACCTGCTGCACAACCACCTGGTGCAGCAGGTGACCGTGGTCGCGCCGACCGAGCACCTGAAGAAGCAGTGGGCCGAGGCCGCCGCGCGGATCGGCATCAAGCTGGACCCGGCGTACTCCTCCGGGCCGCTGTCCCGGGAGTACCACGGCATCGTGGTCACCTACGCGGGCGTCGGGGTCAACCCGATGCTGCACCGCAACCGCACCGAGGCCCGCAAGACCCTCGTGATCATGGACGAGATCCACCACGCCGGTGACTCCAAGTCCTGGGGCGAGGCCTGCTTCGAGGCCTTCGAGCCGGCCACCCGCCGGCTCGCGCTGACCGGTACGCCGTTCCGCTCGGACACCAACCCGATCCCCTTCGTGTCGTACGAGGCGGGCAGCGACGGCATCCGCAAGTCGGTGGCCGACTACACCTACGGCTACGGGCACGCGCTCGCCGACCACGTCGTCCGCCCGGTGATCTTCCTCAGCTACAGCGGCAACATGCGCTGGCGCACCAAGTCCGGCGACGAGCTGGAGGCCCGGCTCGGCGAGCCGATGACCAAGGACCTGATCGCCCAGGCCTGGCGCACCGCGCTCTCCCCGCAGGGCGAGTGGATCCCGGCCGTGCTCCAGGCCGCCGACCGGCGCCTCACCGAGGTCCGCAAGGCGATCCCGGACGCCGGCGGGCTGGTCATCGCCACCGACCAGAACGTGGCCCGCGCCTACGCCAAGATGCTGCGCGAGATCAGCGGCGAGAAGGTCACCCTGGTGCTCTCGGACGAGGCCGAGGCGTCCAAGCGGATCTCCGACTACGCGGCGGGGACCTCGCGCTGGATGGTCGCCGTCCGCATGGTGTCCGAGGGCGTCGACGTCCCCCGGCTGTGCGTCGGCGTCTACGCGACCTCGATCTCCACCCCGCTGTTCTTCGCCCAGGCCGTCGGCCGCTTCGTGCGCGCCCGCAAGCGCGGCGAGACCGCCTCGGTGTTCCTGCCGACCATCCCGCTGCTGCTGGGCTTCGCCAACGAGATGGAGCTCCAGCGCGACCACGTGCTGGACCGGCCCAAGAAGGAGGGCGAGGGCCTCTTCGACGAGGAGGACCGGCTGCTCGCCGAGGCCGAGCGGGCCAACGACGGGCCGGACGGCGCGGGCGGCGAGGAGTTCTCGTACGAGGCCCTGGGCTCCGACGCGGTCTTCGACCGGGTGCTGTACAACGCCATGGAGTTCGGCATGCAGGCCCACCCGGGGAGCGAGGAGGAGGACGACTACCTCGGCATCCCGGGCCTGCTGGAGCCGGACCAGGTGCAGATGCTGCTCCAGAAGCGCCAGCACCGGCAGATCCAGCGCAGCAAGACCAAGCCCGCGGAGGAGGCCGACCTGCTGGAGCTGCCGGCCGAGCAGCGCCCGGTCGTCACCCACCAGGAGCTGCGGGAGCTGCGCAAGGAGCTGAACGCGCTGGTGGCCGCCTGGCACCACCGCACCAGCCAGCCGCACGGCACCATCCACAACGAGCTGCGCCGCCAGTGCGGCGGGCCGCTCACCGCGCAGGCCACCGCGAACCAGCTCAAGGCGCGGATCGCGAAGATCCGGGAGTGGGCGAAGTAGGCCCTCCCGCGCGGGAGGGTCCGGCCGGCCGGGGAGCGGGCGGGGCGGCGGTCCGGCCGACGGCGCGGCGCCGCCCCGGATGCCCCGCCGTGTCCGGACTGCGGACCGGGGGCGCGCCCGCTCCCTGACACACCCGGCGAATCGCGGGGATTTGTCCCGAATCCGGGACGGCGTTGCGGTTGATCACGCCCGAATTTTGGACAACCACTTCCGCCGCGTCATTTCCTTCACTACCTTTCCCCCACGCTCTTCCGCCGGGCAACCCCCGCGGGACGGCGCCGCAGGACCGTGCGTGCGGGTCAACGAGGACACCGCGCGGCCCGAAGCGCGGCCACCCTCGCCTGCGCGCGACACCGACCTTGGAACGGCGCTGCCCGCCCCGCGAGCGCCGCGGAAAGGATTGCCCGTCGTGACTGCCGAGACCTCCCAGACCCTGGACCGCGGCGTCCGGGTCCTCAAGCTCCTCGCCGACTCCGAGCGGGGGCTCACCGTCACCGAGCTCGCCGCCCGGCTGGCCGTCAACCGGACGGTGGTCTACCGGCTGCTGGCCACCCTGGAGCAGCACGGGCTGGTCCGCCGGGACATCGGCGGGCGCGCCCGGGTGGGCCTGGGCGTGCTGCGGCTGGCGCACCGGGTGCACCCGCTGCTGCGCGAGGCCGCGCTGCCGGCCCTGCGCAGCCTCGCCGAGGACCTCGGGGCCACCGCCCACCTGACCCTGGTGGACGGCAACGAGGCGCTGGCCGTCGCCGTGGTCGAACCGAGCTGGACCGACTTCCACGTCGCGTACCGGACCGGCCTGCGCCACCCGCTCGGCGAGAGCGCGGCCGGCCGGGCGATCCTGGAGGCGCGCACCTTCCCCAGTCAGCGCAGACCCGAGCAGGGCTTCGTCATCACCCGCGCGGAGGAGCAGTCCGGGGCGAGCGGGGCCGCCGCCGCGCTGCTCGGCCTGAGCGGCATCGAGGGCAGCGTCGGCGTGGTGATGCTGAACGGGATGGTGCCCGAGCGGGTCGGCCCCCGGGTCGTGGAGGCGGCGACCGAGGTGGCCGACGCCCTGAGGTGACACCCGCGCACGGCGTCCGGTGTGTTTGGATTCCCCTGTGTCCGACACCAAGCTGCCCAAGGCCCTGACCGCCCCGCGGACCCGCGCGCTGACGCTGTGCGGCGTGCTGGTCGCCGCGCTGTTCGGCGTGGCCGCCTTCGTCCCGCTGCCGTACACCATCACCTGGCCGGGCCTGACCGCGGACACCCTCGGCTCGTACCAGGACAGGCCGGTGCTCACCATCACCGGGGCGCCGCTGCGCACCACCGAGGGCGAGCTGCGGATGGTCACCATCACGGCGACCAACGCGGGGCAGCGGAACACCTTCTGGCGCTCGCTGCGGGCGTGGTTCGACCCGAAGGAGGCGGTGCGCCCGACCGAGACGGTCTACCCGGAGACCAACCCGGTGAAGGCCGACGAGGCGACCGCGCAGCAGATGGCCGAGTCCCAGGACTCCGCCACCGCCGCCGCGCTGAACTTCCTCCACCTGTCGCCGGACCAGGTGAAGGTCAAGGTCGACCTGGGGGCGGTCGGCGGCCCGAGCGCCGGCCAGATGCTGGCCCTGGGCATCGTCGACAAGCTGGCCGGCGACGGCAGGGGCGGCGACCTCACCGGCGGGCTCACCGTCGCCGGCACCGGCACCATCGACAAGGACGGCAACGTCGGCCCGGTCGGCGGCGTCCCGCTGAAGACGCAGGCGGCCGCCAGGGACGGCGCGACGGTGTTCCTGCTGCCCAAGGACGAGTGCGCGGACGCCAAGGTGAACACGCCGAAGTCGCTGCGGCTGGTGCCGGTGGGCACCCTGGCCGAGTCGGTCGCCGCGCTGGAGGCGATCCGCGGCGGCGGCGACGTCCCCTCCTGCTGATCGCGCGTCCGCTCCGGCTGACCGGCCGTCTGCGCGCACGGGGGCGGGACCTCGGGGGCCGGGCGGTCCCCGGCGGGTCAGATCCCGAAGGCCATCGTGGCGAAGTCGTCGCCCAGCCGGGTGCGCAGCTGGGCGACGATCCCGGCCAGCCGGTGCGCCTGGCTCATCGGCAGCGAGACCGAGATCGCACCGATGCCGCTGCCCGCGATGATCGGCACCGCCGCGCCCGCGGTGCCGAGCTGGTACTCCTGGAACTGGGTGATCGGGGCGGCCCGCCGCGGGCCCTGGCGCGGCAGCAGTGGCAGGCTGCACGGGTCCCGCAGGGTGTACGGGGTCAGCGGCACCATCGGGTAGCGGGCCAGGTGGTCCCGGCGCTCCTCGGCGGTCATCAGGGCCAGCAGGGTCTTGCCGGCCGCGGTGGCGTGCGCGCCGGCCCGGAAGCGGTGACGGTCGACCAGCGGCGCGCCCGGGGCCTCGGCGGCTTCGACCAGCTCCACCTCGCCGTGCCGGTACCAGGTGAAGTAGACGGCGGCGGAGAGCTCGTCGGCGAGTGCGCCCATCAGCATCCGCAGCCGGGTGGGCCCGCTCGCCGGGCCGTCGTGCCGGACGAGTCCGGCGACCGCGGGGCCGGTCAGGTAGACGCCGCTGCGGCGCTCCAGGTAGTGGTCGTGCACCAGGGTGCGCAGCAGGTGGTAGGCGGTGCCCAGGGCGAGGTCGGTGTCCCGGGCGAGCTGCTTGGCGGTGGCGCCCCTGGGGTAGCGGGCGGCCGCCTCCAGCAGGCGCAGGGCGCGCTGGGCGGAGGCGATGAGGGTGGGGGCGGTACCGTCGGCCGCGACGGCGCCGGTCATGCGGGGGCCGACCCGGGGGAGGGCGGGGCCGCCACGGGTTTGAGCCGACCGGTGGACGGCGCCAGGAATTGTAGAACGTTCATGCATAAATCTTGCGGCCGACGGCGCCTCGGGAATGTGCCAAATCGGCGCGTGGCGTCGGACGGATCCTCCTACTCGGCGGCGGCCTGGTCGATCAGCGGCAGGATCCGGTACGGCACCGGGTTCTCCAGGACGATCGCGGTGGACGAGCGGACGATGCCGTCGAAGCCCAGGACCCGGTCGATCACCCGTTGCAGATCGGCGTTGGACCGGGCCACGATCCGCACCAGCATGTCGCCGATCCCGGTGATGGTGTGCAGCTCCAGCACCTCCGGCACGCTCGCCAGGTGCGCCCGCACGTCCGAGCCCTGGCCCTGGGAGATCTCCAGGGTGGCGAAGGCCGTCACCGGGTAGCCGATCGCGGCCGGGTCCACCTCGGGGCCGAAGCCGCTGATCACGCCCTTGGCCTGGAGCCGGTCCAGCCGGGCCTGCACGGTGCCCCGGGCGACCTGGAGCCGGCGCGAGCACTCCAGCACACCGATCCGGGGCTCCTCGGCGAGCAGCCGGATCAGCCGGCCGTCGAGGGCGTCGATGGCGTCGTTGGTGCTGCCCGCGGGGGCGGCGGGAGCGCCCTGCGGGGTGGTGGGTGCGCCCTGCGGGGCCGTGGGTGCACCCTGCGGGCAGGGGGAGCCGGGCGGCGCGGGGGAGCTCGGGGAGTGACCAGGGGGCATCGGAGAACCGTCCTGTGGTGGGCATTCTGTACAGCTGCGGGCCAGATTCTTCCGCTCGGTGGCGCAGTTTGACCAGGAGGAAACGGAACAGTTGCGCGTAGGTCGGTCCGGCGCCACCCTCCAGCCACACCCCCGTGTGCAGGACCCCACCCCCGGTGCCGGGGGCGGCCAAGGACGGTTCGTACGCCGACCGGGAGGGCAGACATGACCGAAACCGCCGCCGAACCCGCCCTGTTCGGGGCCGGCCTCACCGGCCCCTCACCGGACCGGGCGCAGGCGGGGCCGTTGCCGATGGGCCACGCCGACGCGGTGGTCTTCGCCGTCGCCGACGCCGCGCGGGCGGCCCGCCGCTACTGCGCCGCGCTCGGGCTGCGCTGCACCGCGTACGCCGGGCCGGAGACCGGCGACCCGGAGGCGCTCTCGTACGTGCTCGTCGCGCCGGGCACCCGGATCGTGCTCACCTCCCCGGTGCGGGACGCCGGCCCGCGCGGCCGGGAGCTGACGGCGTACCTGGACCGCCACGGCGACGGGGTGCTGGACCTCGCGGTGAGCGTGCCGGACGCCTACTACGCCTACGACTACGCGGTGGACCGCGGCGCGCTGTCGCTGGCCGAGCCGCACGAGGTGCGGGACGACTACGGCTCGGTGGTGCTGGCCACCATCGGGGTGCCGGGCGGGACCAGGCACACGCTGGTCGACCGGGCGGGGTACGCGGGGCCGTACCTGCCGGGGTACGTGCCCTGCCGGGAGTTCTGACGGGTGCGTCGGACTCGGCCCGGCGGACCACCGTCTCCTACCGGATCACTGTCTCCTACCGGGCCACCGTCTGCTACCGGGCCACCGGCTCCTACCGGACCACCGTCTCCACGATCGGCGGGTGGCCGTTCCAGGAGGCGATCACCGAGTTGGCCTCGTCGTCCCGGACGAAGTCGACCCGCAGCCACCCCTCCTGGTTCCACACCTTCATCTGCCAGCCCGGGTCCGGGGTGGCGGAGACCAGGGCGGCCCGGTCGCCCCTGAGGTCCAGCGCGACCTTGCCGCCCGGGACCGGATAGCTCTTCACCGTGCTCGTCGCGGGGGTGGCGGCGGCGGTGGGCGCGGGCCGGTGGGAGGGCGGCGTGGCGGTGCTCGCGGGAGCCGGGCCGTGCGGGGCGGTGGTGGTGGTCGTGGTGGCCGGGGCGGTCGTCGGGGAAGGGGACGTGGGCGGTGGGTCGGAGTGCTGGTCGGGGGTGGGCGTCGCCGGATGCGGCGGGTCGTCAGCCTTCGCGGAGGGCAGGGGGATCGCCGTGGGCTGCTCGAACGCGGCGCCGGTCAGCACCGCGTGCACACCGAGCCACGACAGTGCCACCGCCGCCCCCGTGGCCGCCGCCCAAGCGCCGAGCTGTACCAGTCCGTTCCGCATCGTCCGCACATCTTGCCGTATTTCCAAACGGATGGAGAGCGGCACCCCCGGTATTCGGCAGGGCAGTTGCACAATGTCCGGAGCCGCCCCCGAGGTACAGACCACTGCCCGCCGATGGCGTACCGTGCAGGCCCATGGCAACAGTGCTCGTGGTCGAGGACGACCCCTTCGTACGCTCCGCGCTCATCCGCCACCTGACCGACACCGGTCACGCGGTCCGCAGTGTGGGCACGGCCCTGGAGGCACTGCGGGAGGTCGCCCAGGTGGGCTGTGACCTGGTGATCCTCGACCTGGGCCTGCCCGATCTGGACGGCAGCGAGGCGCTCAAGATGATCCGGGGCCTGACCAACGTGCCGGTGATCGTCTCCACCGCCCGGGACGACGAGGCCGAGATCATCCGGCTGCTCAACGACGGCGCCGACGACTACTTGGTGAAACCTTTCTCCGGGGAGCACCTCAGCGCCCGGATGACCGCCGTGCTGCGCCGGTTCGGCGGCGGCGCGGCACCCGTCGCCCAAGTGCTGCGGGTCGGCGGGCTGGCCATCGACCTCCAGCGGCGCGAGGCCGCGCTGGACGGACGGCCGCTCGACCTGACCCGCCGTGAGTTCGACCTGCTCGCCTTCCTGGCCGCCCGGCCCGGCGTGGTGGTGCCCCGCAAGGAGATCCTCGCCGAGGTCTGGCAGCAGACCTACGGCGGCGACCAGACCATCGACGTCCACCTCTCCTGGCTGCGTCGCAAGCTCGGGGAGACCGCCTCCAACCCCCGTTACCTGCACACCGTCCGCGGCGTCGGGGTCCGTCTGGAGGTCGCCGGAGGCCTGGCGGAGCACCGGACATGAGGAGGTTCGGGCGCTCGCTGCGCTGGGCCCTGATCAAGGCCGCCGTCGCCGGGACCACCATGGTCGCGCTGGCCTTCCTCATCCCGCTCGGGATGATGGTCCAACAGACCGCCCGGGACCGGGCGTTCACCGCCGCCGAGCGGCAGGCCGCGGCGCTCGGGCCGGCCCTGGCGATCACCACCGACCAGGACGCGATCAACCGGGCGCTGGCGAGTACGGACGCCGGCGCGCAGGGGCGGATGGCGGTCCACCTGCCGGCGGTCGGGCAGCCCGCCGGGACGGGGGGCCCCGGGACCGCCGCGGCAGGGACGGCCGCCGGGGCGGGGAGCCCCGGGACCGCCGTCGGAGCCCCCGCCGGGACCGGCGAGCCTGCGGGCCCGACGCTGGGGGAGGGGCGCGCCAGCGCCTCCGACCTGGCCGCGGCCGGGGGCCAGGGCCGCTCCTTCACCGTGAAGGTGGGCGGCGGGTACGCCCTGCTCCAACCGGTCGCGGTGGACACCGGGCGCGCCGTGGTCGAGGTGTTCGTGGCCGAGAGCGACCTCACCCGGGGCGTCTCCACCGCCTGGCAGGTGCTCTCCGCCGTCGCGCTCGGCCTGGTCGCCATCTCGGTGCTGGTCGCCGACCGGATGGGCAACCGCATCGTCGCCTCCGCGCAGAAGCTCGCCGCCGCCGCCCGCTCGCTCGGCGCCGGGAACCTCTCGGTGCGGGTCCCGGTCGAGGGCAAGCAGGTCGAGGGCAGCCCCGAGGAACTGCGCGAGGCCGGCCAGGCGTTCAACACCATGGCCGACCGGGTGGTCCAACTCCTCTCCGCAGAAAGGGAACTGGCCGCCGACCTGTCGCACCGGCTGCGCACCCCGCTGACCGTGCTGCGGCTCAACGCCGCCTCGCTCGGCGAGGGCGACGCGGCCGTCGCCACCCGGCACGCGGTCGCCCAACTGGAGCGCGAGGTCGACCAGATCATCCGCTCGGCCCGCCGCGCCCCCGAGGACGCGCCCGCCGTGGCGGTCGGCTGCGACGCCGTCGAGGTGATCCGGGAGCGGACCGCCTTCTGGTCGGCGCTGGCCGAGGACGAGGGGCGCCGCTGGCAACTGGCCGGCGCCGAGCGGTCGGCGCCGGTGCCCGTCCAGCGCGGGGACCTGGCGGCGGCCGTCGACGCGCTGCTCGGCAACGTCTTCCGGCACACCGCCGTCGGCACCGCCTTCTCCGTGGACGTGCTGGTCACCGAGGGCTCGGTGATCGTGCTGGTCGGCGACGCCGGACCGGGGTACAGCGACCCGTCCGCCGCCCTCAAGCGCGGCGAGGGGGACGGCGGGGAGGGCTCCACCGGCCTCGGCCTGGACATCGTGCGCAAGCTCGCCGAGTCCACCGGCGGGGACGTCGTGCTCGGCCGCTCCGCGGTGCTCGGCGGGGCCGAGACCCGGCTGCGGCTGCGCACCCGGCCGCAGCCCGAGGAGCCCGCGCGCGGCGGGCGGCGGCGGACCCGGGGCGCGCTGTTCCAGAAGTGACGGGACGTCGGCACCGTGCCTGACGGGGGCGAAGCCGGGCCGGGGCCGCGCTGCTGACGGCGGATCGGGAAGTTCCTTAACGGCGTCCTAAGGGAGTTCTACCCCTTGCTCAGCCAGGCGGCCGCACCCCCGGAGCGCCGCTAGCGTCGGTCGCGCCGGTCACCCGACCGAGCCGGGCCGGCCGCCCGGAGGCCCGCGCGCACCCGCGCCACTGCGGTCGGGGCCGCCACCCGGACCGTCACTCCGACGGCGAAGCCGAGCACCCCGGCGCCGCCCGTCACCCCGGCCGTCACCCCCACGGCGGCCGGTGTGGCCCGTTCCCCCGGTCGGCGCCGGGGCCGGCTTTCGCGCTCTTCGTGGACTCCTCGCTTCACCCGGCGGCTCCGGGCCGTTGTCCTCCGGATTGCTCTCCGGCGGGCCGTTCCCCTGCGGGCTGCTCTCCTGCGGGCCGTTCCCCTGGGGGTTCTCCTGTGGGGCTTGTCCGCCGCGCCCGCGCCGTTGGCCTCCGGCACCGCGCCGTCGTCCTCCGGTCGGCCGTGCCCCGCCCTTCGGAGCCCGGCCGGTCAGAGCCACTTTCGTCACGATGCGTAGTCGAATCACTCCGGGCCCGCCGGGCGGCATCCGGTATCGTCGCTGGTTGGCCGAGTGGTGGACGGAGTGGACAGTGACAGCGGTGCAAGACGAGCGAAGCCCGGTGCGGACCGCCCCCGCCCCCTCGCCCGCCCCCCTGCCGGACCGGCTGCGCCACGCGCTCGGCGCTCCCGTCCGGGCGCTGCGCGAGGCCCCCCGCCGCCCGCTGCTGGCCGCCTCCGCCGTGGCGCTGCTGTCCCTGCTGGTGTACGCGGTGGTCCGCCACTTCGTCCACACCTCGATGGTGGACATGATCGTCTACCGGGCCGAGGGCGCCGCCGTGGCCGAGGGCAAGGACCTGTACGCGCTGCGCGTCACCGAGTGGAGCCTGCCCGCGACCTACCCGCCGTTCGCGGCGATGCTGTTCGTCCCGACCACCTGGTTCCCGGTTCCCTTCCTCCGGGTGGCGATCACTCTCGGCAACGTCGGGCTGCTCGCCCTGCTCACCCACCTGTCCTTCAAACTGGCCGGCTGGCCGCGCCGCGAGCTGCGGGCGGTCGGCGTGGTCCTGGTGACCGGCCTCGGGGTCTGGCTGGAACCGGTCTTCACCACGCTCCGCTACGGCCAGATCAACCTCGCGCTGGCCTGCCTGATCCTCTGGGACCTCACCCGCCCGGACGGGAAGCGGAGCAAGGGCGTGGCGATCGGCATCGCCGCCGGCATCAAGCTCACTCCCGGCCTGTTCGCGGTCTACCTGCTGATCACCGGCCGGATCCGGGCCGCCTTCGTGGCCGGCTTCACCTTCCTCGCCACGTTCCTGCTCGGCGCGCTCGTCCTGCCCGACGCCACCCGGGGCTTCTGGACCGAGTACCTCTACGACTCCTCCCGGGTCGGCAAGACCTGGATCGTCGACAACCAGTCGCTGCGCGGCGCCTTCGCCCGGCTGCTGCACACCACCGAGCCGGGCACCCTCGCCACCGTCGGGGCGGGCCTGGTCGCGCTGGCCGGCCTCGCCGTCTCCGCCTGGGCCGCGCGCAGCGGCCGCTGGCTGCCCCGGGCGGAGGCCTGGGGCGTCTGCTGTGCGGCCGTCACCGCCGTGCTGATCTCGCCGATCAGCTGGACCCACCACTGGGTCTGGTGCGTGCCGATGCTCGTCCTGCTCGCCGCCGAGGCCTCGGTGGAGCACGCCCGCCCGGCCGGTGTGCGCCGACTGCGCTGGCGGGCGGCCTTCTGGGCGACGCTGGTCGCCTTCCTGTCCTTCGCGATGTGGGCCGCGAAGCCGGTCGGCTCGGCCGTCCTCGACCTGTCACCGTGGCGGCAGCTGCCCACCTCGGTCTACCCGTGGGTCGGACTCTGCTTCCTGCTCGCCGCCGCGATCCGGATAAGGGCCCGGCGGCGTTCGGCCGGCGCGCCGCTGGTCCGGCTGCCCGGACAGCGCGACGGCGGCGGCCCGGACGCCGCCCGCGGTCGTCAGCAGGCCCCCGCGGCCCGCTGAGCCGGCGGGGGCACCGCTCCTGCTTCCTTCCGGTTCCGCTCGTTCGGGTGGTCCCGCTCCTCGGGGTGGGACCGTTGGGTGGGGGCGTGCCCGAACTCCCGTTCGCGCCCCTGGTGCCGTACGCGCCGGTGCGCGCTCCGGCGCACGCTTAGGCGAGCAGCTCGGCGAGCGAGCCGTCCATGTCCAGCACGCCCAGCTCGCTGCCCGGCGGGACCAGCCGGTGCGCCCGCTCCAGCCAGGCCGCGACGACCGGCAGGGGAGCCTCCAGCAGCGCGTCCCCGGCGGGCGAGCTCAGCGCCAGGCAGAGCACGCTGCGCCGGCCCGAGCGGGTCGGCCAGATCCGCACGTCGCCCTGGCCGCACGGGCGGAAGGTGCCCTCGACCAGCAGCTCCCGGGCGAACACCCAGGTCACCGGGGAGCCGGTGTCCAGGTGGAAGGTGATGTACACCGCGTACGGGTCGTGGCTGCCGTAGGACAGCCGGGCCGGGACGGGGATGCTGTGCTCCGGCGAGAGCACCAGGTTGAGCTCCAGCTCGTGTTCGACGACGCTGACGGGACGCTCCATGATCGTCTTCCTCTCTTCCTCCGGGCGGTGCCCGGTTCCGGGCCCTGTGACCTTTGAGAGGGCGGTCCGCACCGGCTCTTACACACGTTTCCGGGATTTCTCCGGGAAATTTGGTGAGAGGTGGTGAGCAGTGGTGAACAGCGGGCGGCAGGGCGCGCGACAATGCGCCGCGCGCCGGGCTCCCTACCGTGAGCGACCCTTCGGTGTCCGGGGAATCGCGAACTTTCCGTCCCGGCTCCGGCGAGGTACTACCCTTTGTGACTGCCCGGCGACTGTCCGCCCATCGGCGCTGCCCCCACACGTGCCGGGTTCCGGGCGCGCGCCGGGCCGTACGCGCTGGGCGGACGCGTCCGCGGCGGTCGGGCCGCCCGGCCGCGCCGCCCTCGTCAGGACCTGCCAGGAAAGAAGACCCCCATGACGGACCGCCCCTTCGCCGCCGACGGCGACCCGGCCGTCGCGCCCGAGCCGGGCTACTACCCCGATCCCTCGATCCCCGGCTTCGTCCGGTACTGGGGTGGCTCGGCCTGGGTGCCCGGCACCAGCCGGCCCGCGCCGGCCGCCGGCGAGGTGCTGGAGCCGCCCCGCTACGCGACCCGGCGGCCCGCTCCGGACGGGCCACCGGCGCGGGCGGTGCCGCCGCCGGTGGCGGACGCGGCGCCGGTGGTGGTGGACCCGGCGCCGGTGGTGGACCCGCCGGTGGTGGACCCGGTGATGGACCCCGGGCCGGCGGCGGTGCCGGAGGTGGTGGCGGGTGGGCCGCCGGCGGATGGCGGTGACACCGGGCCGGTGTACTTCGACCAGACCACGGGCGGGGCTTCCTTCGTGCTCGGGCCGCGGGTGGCGGAGGTGATCGGCGGGCCGGTGTTCCGGACGGTGGAGGCGACCGGGCCGCTGCCGGGCTTCGCGGGGGCTGCGGCCGCCGCCCCGGATCCGGCCCCGGATCCGCTGCGGGCCCCGATCCGGGCCTCGGGCCCGGCCCCGATTTCGGAACCGATTGCGGATCCGGCCCCGGTTCCGGTTCCGGCCCCGGTTCCGGTTCCGGCCCCGGGTCCGGATCCGGCGCCCGGGGAGTCGGGATGGCAGGCCGATCCGCGGGCCCAGCGGGGCCTGATGGAGACGGGCGGTGCGCCGCGTTGGGTCTCCTGGGGGGTGCTTCCGGAGGCGGCCGATGCGCAGGAGGGGCGTGGGGGAACGGAGCGAGCTCCGGCTGCCGTGGAACCCGCCGCCGCCGCCGCCGCCGACGCCGACGCCGACGCCGACGCCGACGCCGGTGCTGCCGGTGCTGTCGGCGCGCCCGCCGTCGCGACGGCGGTGCGGGACACCCAGGTGCGCGAGGCGCAGGCGCGCGAGGCCCCGGTGTCGGCCGTCCTGGCCTCGGGGCCGGTGCCGGTGGTGGGCGGGGAGGCCGCTTCGGGCCGTGACCGGGCCCCGGTTCCCGTTGCCCCGCGGCCCACGGCCGCGGCCGTCGCCGTGCCCGCCGCCCCGCTGCCCGCCGTGCGGACGGTCCGGGAGACCGCCGTCCAGCCCCGGCCGTCCGCCACCGCCACCGTCCCGGCCCGCGCGGCCTCCCGGGCCGTCCGGGCGGCCGGAGCCGTCGAGCCGGCCGGGCTGGGCCGCCGGCTGGCGGCACGAGCGGTGGACACCGCCGTGCTGCTGGTGGTCGCGGCCGCGGCCGGGATCCCGCTCGGCCGCTCGGTGACCGACCACCTCCATCAGAAGGTCGACCAGGCCCGGATGACCAGCGCGCTCACCCGGCGCCAGATCCAGGTCTGGCTGGTGGACGACGTGGTGCTGGGCAAGGCCGCCGTGCTGATCGGCATCCTGCTGTTCGTCGGCCTGCTCTACGAGGTGCTGCCGATCGCCCGCACCGGGCAGACCTTCGGCAAGCGGCTGGCCCGGATCCGGGTGGTGGACGCCGCCGCCCCGGCCACCCGGACCGGGCCGAGCCTCGGCCGCTCGCTGCTCCGGTGGGCCGTCCGGCAACTGGGCACGGTGCTGCTGCTCGGACTGGTCTGGCCGGTGTTCGACCGCAGGGCCCGGCGCGGCTGGCAGGACCGCGCGGCCCGGACCCGGGTGGTGCGGGACTGAAAGCCCGTCGGCCCGTCGGCTCCTCGTCGGTTCGCGGGCATCAGGGCAGGGGCAAAACGGGCAAAATGTCCCGAGCGTAGAGAATGTGTGATGTTCTACTCGGGGACATGAGCACCCACGACCCCTCAGGCCCCCAGCCGGAGGGGGGCGGCAAGCCCTCCTTCGACAAGCAGCCCCCGCAGCCGGGCGGCGGCACGCCGGAAGGCGAGCCGTCGGGCCCGACCCCGTCCGACAGGCCGTCCGAGAGGCCGCCCGAGGGCCCGGGCGCCTACCCGGGCAGCTACGGCGGGACCCCGTACGGCCAGGACCCGTACGGCCAGTACCCCTCCGGCCAGCCCCCGTACGACCAGCCCCCGCCCGGCCACGGCACCGGCTACGGCCCCGGCGCGTACGGCACCCCCGGCGCCGGGCCCATCCCCGGCATGCCGCCGATCGGCACCTGGCCCAGGCGGATCCTCGCCCGGCTGATCGACTACGTCCTGGTGCAGATCATCGGCGTGGTCGTCGTGGGGCCCTTCAGCGACCTCAGCACCCGCAACGGCTCGACCGAGGCGTTCTGGCTCGGCTGCCTCGTCTACCTCGTCTACGAGGCCCTGATGCTCAGCCGGGACGGCCAGACCCTCGGCAGGAAGGCGATGAAGATCCGGGTCGCCATGCTCGCCGACGGGAACAAGCCCACCCCGTCCGCCGCCTGGACCCGCGCCGCGGTCTTCATCCTCCCGGCCGTGGTCTGCTGCGCCGCGCTCTGGTGGGTCGTCGACGGGTTCTTCGGTGTCTTCGACCGGCCCTACCGGCAGTGCCTGCACGACAAGGCCGCGAAGACCGTGGTGGTCACCACGGAGGTCTGAGCGGCGGCACGGGACGCTCCTTCGCCCGGCGGCGGGTCAGCGCTGCCGGGCGTACGCCTGACCGGGAGCGGTGGCGGGAGTGGCGGCAGCGGCGGTGGCGGGATGGGGTGCCTCGGGCGAGGCCGTCGGGGCCGCCGGGGCCGCCTCGGTGGCGGCGGCCCCGGCCGAGGTGGCGGACATCGAGAGCACCGTCACCACGGTGCCGAGCACCAGCGCGAACACCACCAGCACCGCGACCACCGGCACGCCCGAGGCGCCCGAGACAGCCAGCAGTGCCACCGTGGTGGCGACGACGGTGCCCGAGCCGAGGCAGACCTGGGCGGCGGAGGGGCGGGGCATGGCGGGGAGTCCTTCGCACGTCGGGGGGAACGGGCGGGAGCGGTACCGGTTCCAGCGGCCCTGCCCCGCAGGGGAGTCGGGCACGTCCAGGCTAGACCCCGGAGCCGGGAGCACAGGGGGCGCACGGGCTCACCACGGGGTCGTCCGCCCCGGTCGGTACGGTGAACCGGAACCTGACGGCAGCACGCACCAGCACACCCCCGGGGGGACCACCACCATGCCCATCCCCGCCGACTGGCCCACCACCGAGGCCGAGGCGCTCGCCGAACAGCAGCGGCTGCGCCCGCTGGTCCAGGCCCACGACGACGAGCCCGCCCCCGGCGAACCGGCCACCGTCGAACCGGCCACCGGCGGGCTGATCGCCGGCGTGGACGTCGCGTACGACGACGACCGCGACCTCGTCGCCGCCGCGGCGGTCCTGCTCGACCGGGACACCCTGGAGGTGGTCGAACAGGCCACCGCCGTCGGCCGGATCGTCTTCCCGTACGTCCCCGGACTGCTGGCCTTCCGTGAACTCCCCGCCGTCCTCGACGCGTTGGCCGCGCTCACCCGCACTCCCGAGACCGTCGTCTGCGACGGCTACGGCCTCGCCCACCCCCGCCGCCTCGGCCTCGCCAGTCACCTCGGCGTCCTCACCGGACTGCGCACCCTCGGCGTCGCCAAGACCCCCTTCGCCTTCGACCACCACGAACCCGCCGCGCCGCGCGGTTCCTGGACCCCGCTCACCGATCCCGCCACCGGCGAGGAGGTCGGCCGCGCGGTGCGGACCAGGGCCGGCGTCAAGCCCGTCTTCGTCTCCGTCGGCCACCGGATCGGCCTCGACACCGCCGTCCGCACCACCCTCGACCTCGCCCGCCACTACCGCCTCCCCGAGACCACCCGGCACGCCGACTCGCTCTGCCGGCGCGCCCTCGCCGACGCCCAGCGCGCCGGGACGACCGCGAACTGACCCTGTCCCGGGCGGGATTCGGGCCCCGTGTGTTAGACATGAGACACCGGGGCCCGGCCCCGGCCGCCAGGGACGGACGCACGGGGGAGGCGCCGACACATGGGAGCAGGGAGCGCGGGCACCGGTTCCACCGGTGGGACCGGGCAGGGCTACCGCATCGAGATCGAACAGCTCCGCACCTTCGCCGGTCAGGTCCGGGTGCTGCTCGCCGACTTCCAGAAGCACGCCGACGGCACCGACGCGCACGGCCGCAGCGGCATCGGCAAGTCCGCCTTCGGGACCTTCGCCGAGGCCACCGAGTTCCACGGCCGCTACGGCACCATGCGGGACGCCCTGCGTGACGTCCTCAACCAGCTCCAGGAAGCCGTGAACGACGCCCAGCTGAAGGCCGACCTCACCGCGACCAACTACGAGGAGCAGGACCAGCGCACCGCCTCGAAGCTCAAGCTCGGCGACGACGGCTGGTCCGTCGCGGACCCCTCCGCCACCAGCCAGGCCGCGGCCCGGCAGAACGTCACCCCGTCCAACCGCGGCAACGCCACCCGCTAGCCGCCGCCGGCCCGGAACCGAACGGAGGCCGACCAGCCGTGGTCTACACCGACTTCACCAAGTACAGCCACGCCCAGCTCCGCAAGATGGCGCAGGCCCTCGACCCCGGCGCGGTGATGGCCGCCGGCGACCCCTGGCGCAAGGCCGCGGACACCCTCAAGCAGATCCGCCAGACCCTCACCAACGCCAGCACCGAAACCGCCACCGCCTGGGAGGGCACCACCAGCGACGCCTTCCACGCCCGCATGCTCGCCCTCGCCGCCAGCATCAACAACGCCGCCGCCTACGCCAACGACGCGGCCAACATCCTCCACAGCACCTCCGAGGCCATGGCCAGGGCCAAGCGCGAGATGCCCGAGGAACCCGGCAACTGGGACCAGATCAAGGACACCGTCGGCGACGCCCTCTTCGGCGACGACGACGAACACATCCCCATCGCCGACCGCAAGAAGGCCGAAGCGGCCGCCGTCATGCAGACCCTCGCCATGCACTACCGCGTCGCCACCCCGGCCCTGAAGCCCCCGCCGCCCTACGACCCGAAGGGGCCGAAACGAGTCGAGTCCCCCGACACCGGATCGACGGACGACCCGACTGGGGCAGCGGCAGCGGCAGTCGCAATGGTGTCGGGCACTTCGCTGGGCGCAGCGGGAACTCCGGGACGGGTGACGACCGTTCCGTCCGCTCAGCGCTCTAGGACGTTCCAGCCGCCCACGACGCCCCGGCCAGTGGCGAAGAGCGCATCCGCTCCGACCGATCCGGGGATCAAGGGCGGTACGGCACAAGCTCCGCCGAAGTCACCGGTTGCTCCTGGCCATGGTTCCGGCGAAGGCATCTCCGGCAGGCCGGTGACGCCTTCGAACGGAAGCGTGCCGAGTCCGGTGCTTGCCGGGGCACAGCCCTCGGGGCTGAATCCGACGAGGTCCGGAGGCCCTGTCATCGGGCCGGTCGGAGGCGTCAGTGGGTCTGAAGTCCCCCGTTCCACGGGCCCCATGACGGCCTCGCCGGTCGGACCGATCGTCGGGCAGAGCAAGGTGGCCCCCGGTGGTAAGGAGATCTCGGGTGGCGTGACGGCGGCCGAAGGGGCCGGAGCGCGTGGGGGCCGCAGCACTCCGGGCGGTGCTCGTGAGGTCTACCCGGGCATCGGTGCCGGGGGTCGCGGAGCGCCCCACGGCCCTCAGGGCGGGGTATCTCCGGCACGACCTGGCGGGGCTTCGGGGGAGGGGTCCAAGCAGGGGGGAGCGCGGGGCGGACAGGCGTTCACGGAAGGCGGGTCCGGACTGGGCGCGAGAAACCGGCTGAGGGGCGAACCGGGCGTCGCCGGCGCGAACGGCATGTCTGCGGGCGCCCCTATGGGCGGAGCGCACGGTCGCAAGAAGGAACGGGAGAAGAACGGCAAGCGGCCGGACTACCTCGTCGAGGACGAGGAGACCTGGGCGTCGGACAAGCCCGCGAATCCGAACGTGGTGGAATGAAACCGGTCCGTGAACGGACGGGTGATCTGATCGCATCCCGCAGGTCCACAACTTGCGGGATGCCTCGCTGAGTGGGGTGACCGGGTTTGACGAGCCGCCGGTTGGCAAGGCATGCGGCGGCTCTGGCCGCCGGAGTACTGACACTGGGCCTGGCTGTTCCCGTGGCCTCGGCCGACCAGACCAGGGACCAACAATGGGCGTTGAAGTCCTTGGAGGCAGAGACCAAGGTCTGGCCGGTCAGCCAGGGCGACGGGGTGGTCGTCGGGGTGATCGACACGGGAGTGAGCCAGGACCACCAGGACCTGACGGGACAGGTGCTTCCCGGCGCCGACTTCTCTGATGGCAAGACCGATGGGCGGGTGGACAGCGACGGCCACGGTACTGCGATGGCGAGTCTGATCGCCGGCCACGGGCACGGAGATCGGGCAGGGGTGATGGGGCTCGCCCCGAAGGCGAAGATCCTCCCGGTGAGGGTCAGGACGGACGCTGACACTTCCGGTCCTCCGTCCGATCCCGCTGCTTCGGACGGCTCGGATGCGAACCGGAACGGCTTCGCGGAAGCGATTCGCTTCGCGGTCGATCACGGCGCGAAGGTCGTCAACATCTCCCTCTCTGGGTCCTACCGCTTCGACTCGCAGCTGAGGAAGGCCGTCAACTACGCGGTGTCGAAGGATGTCGTGCTGGTGGCCGGCGCGGGCAACAGCGGGTCAAGCACGGGAGTCGAGTACCCGGCCGCTTTCCCGGGAGTGGTGGCGGTAGGGGCCGTGGACTCCAAGGGGGCGGTATGGGGCCAGTCCGCAGCGGGCCCCGAAACGACGCTCGTGGCACCCGGGGTGAGTATCAACCACGCGGCGGCGAAGTCCCCGACTGCCTATGCGAGTGGAAGCGGTACGTCGGACGCCACCGCCTACGTCTCGGCCACCGCCGCGCTGATCCGTTCCAAGTATCCGAACCTGTCGGCCGGGCAGGTCATCAACCGGATGATCAAGTCGGCGACTCCGCCGGCCGGAGGGGCGGCGGTGCCCGACGAGCACTACGGCTACGGCCTGCTCTCGCCGGCCAGGGCCCTGGAGGCGAACCCCGCCGTGGACAACGGGCCGCGGGAGAATCCGCTGGTGAGCCGGCCGGAGGCGAAGGGGACGCCGCCGCCCACCGATGAGGAGACGGACGAGCCCTCCGTGGAGCCCATGGTTCCCGAAGGGGACAGCGGGAGCGGTAGCACGACCGGGATCTGGGTCGGGCTGGGGGCCGGCGTCGTCGTGGTGGTCGGCGCCGTGGTGCTCGTCGTGGTGCTGGTCGCCCGGGCGAGGCGTCGGCGGCGGGGGGAGGCCGCGCAGGGGTACGGGCAGCCGCCGTATGGGGGGACGCACCAGTGAGAGGCGAGCCGTTCCGCGCGTAGGGAGCGCCATGTGCCCGGCCGGCGCGGCCTGCGAGGGCGGTGCCGGTGCCGGCGGCCGGGCATCTTTTCGTTCCGGCGGACGGCGTGCGGGCGCGCGCCGAGCTGGAGTGCGCGCGGGGCGAGGGGCGCGTGATGGAGGAGTGCGCCGGGTGGATGCGCCGGGGTGCGTGGCAGTATTTCGGCGCCCGGTGGCGTTCCTGCCACTGGTGGGGCTCTCCGGCGGCGGAGATGCTGGGGCCATGAGCACTCCTGAGAACACGCCGACCGCAGCCCCCACCACCGACGAGGAGATCGTCCCGGACACCAAGGACTGGACCTGGGTCCTGGAACGCCCCTGCCCCGACTGCGGGTTGGACACCCCCAGGGTGGCCCGGGAGGACGTCGCCGGGATGGTCCGGGCCAACGCGCGGGGCTGGCTGGAGGTGCTGGCCGGGGACGCGGACGGCCTGCGGCGGCGGCCCGCGCCGGGGGTCTGGTCGGGCCTGGAGTACGCGTGCCACGTCCGGGACGTCTTCCGGCTGTTCCACGTCCGCCTGGGCCTGATGCTGGAGCAGGACGGCCCGCTGTTCCCCAACTGGGACCAGGACGAGACGGCCGTCGCCGAGCGCTACCGGGAGCAGGACCCGAGGGTGGTGGCCGGGGAGCTGGCGGAGGCCGCCGAGACGCTCGCCGCGGCCTTCGACGCGGTGGCCGGCGAGCAGTGGGGCCGGACCGGGAACCGCAGCGACGGGGCGCGGTTCACGGTCGAGTCGTTCTCCAGGTACCTGGTGCACGACCCGGTGCACCACCTGGTCGACGTGACCGGCGAGCGGGTGGTCTGAGGCCGTCGCGGGGCCCGGCGGGGCGCGGGGTCACCAGCCGGAGGCCTCGCGCAGCATGGTGCGGCGCAGCCGTCCGGCCACGCTGGCGGCGTCGGTGCCGATGACGTCGGCGATCTCGGGGGCGGCGAGGCCGACGACGTAGTGCAGGATCGCCAGGTCGTCGTCGGCCGGGTGGCGGTCCGGGGCGGCGGTCACCTGCCGGGTGTGCTCGGCGACGGTGCCGCGCAGGATCTCCCAGGCGTGCGCGGTGGGATTGGAGCTGCCCATCAACTCCCGCCAGTGCACCGCGATTTCCGCGAACGCCTGCTGGACGGCGGTGGCCGCGCTGCTGTGCTCGGTCAGCCACACGCGCGCGTAGCTGAGGTACCGGGGGCGGTGGAGTTCGCAGAACGCGGTGAACTCCAGCGGTACGTCCGCTGGCTCGCCGGGCCCCGGGGGCGGCTCGGCGGGACTCTGGTGACGGTTGGTCATCTCGGCTTCTCGGAAAGGGAGATGGACTTCTGACGGTCGATCATCTGTGCTCACTCTACGGTAGGCCCTCGGTGCGCTGGGTGACCAATCCGATGGAATGCCCGGAACCCGTCGCCACCGGTCCGGTTCCGGTGGAGACCGGCGTACGGGGCGGTGGCGGGGCTGCCGGGCGGGGGCCGGCCCGGAGGTCGGCGGGGCAGTGCTGCGCAGTGACGGGGGAGACGTAGTTGCGAGCGCGTCGCAGCTGGTCAGAGGGTGTAGGACGGCAATGGCTGCAAGGCGGTTGATGTGCCACCGTAGGGCCTATGGAGGCTGACGTCCACGCCCAGGGCGCGAACCTGCGCCCGCACAACCACCCGCACAACCGCACTCGTGATCGCTCCGAAGATCACCACGGACGGGGGCACGGCCATCACCACGGTGACGGCCACGCGCACGGGCCGGGCCACGGGCACCCCGGCCGCCGTCCCGCCGCGCTGCCCCACCGCCTCGCCCACCTCCTGCGCCCGCACTCGCACGACGCGGCGGACCGGGTGGACCGGGCCATGGAGGCCTCCGCCGAGGGGCTGCGCACCCTGTGGACCTCGCTCGCGGTGCTCGGCGCCACCGCGCTGCTCCAGGCCGTCATCGTGGTCCTCTCCGGCTCGGTGGCGCTGCTCGGCGACACCGTGCACAACGCGGCCGACGCGCTGACGGCCGTCCCGCTCGGGATCGCCTTCCTGCTCGGCCGCCGGGCCGCCGACCGCCGCTACACCTACGGCTACGGGCGGGCCGAGGACCTGGCCGGGGTGGCGATCGTGCTCACCGTGGCGGCCTCGGCGGTGTTCACCGCGGTGACCGCGGCGGACCGGCTGCTGCACCCCCGGCCGGTGGACCACCTGGTGGCGGTGGCCGCCGCCGCGCTGGTCGGCTGCCTGGGCAACGAGTGGGTGGCCCGGTACCGGATCCGCACCGGCCGCCGGATCGGCTCGGCGGCGCTGGTCGCCGACGGCGTGCACGCCAGGACCGACGGGCTGACCTCGCTCGCGGTGCTGGCCGGCGCGGCCGGGGCCGGGCTCGGCCTGCGCTGGGCCGACCCGCTGGTCGGTCTGCTGATCACGGCGGCGATCCTGTGGGTGCTGCGCGGCTCGGCGCGCGAGGTCGGCCGGCGGCTGATGGACGGGGTGGACCCGGGCCTGGTGGACGCCGCCGAGGAGGCGCTGCGCGCGGTGGACGGCGTGCGCGGGGTGGGCGCGCTGCGGATGCGGTGGATCGGGCACTCGCTGCGCGCCGAGGCGGACGTGGTGGTGGACGGTGCGCTCACCGTGGTGGCGGCGCACCGGGTGGCCGAGGCGGCGGAGCAGGCGCTGATCCGGGCGGTCCCGCGCCTGCTGGCCGCCACCGTGCACGTCGACCACACCCCGGCGGCCTGAACGGGCCCGGCCGTGACGGAGCCGACCCGGTCGGGAGCCCGCAGAGGGAGCCCCGCACGGGAGGCCCGCGGGAAGTCCCGCACGGGAAGCCCCGCACAGGACCGGCCGGGGCGCGACGGCCGCCGGAGCGGTCGGGCGTCAGGAGGTCGTCCGGGCCTCCGTGGGGGAGATCCGGTCGGCGGCGGTGCCCCGCTCGACCTGGGTCGGGAAGGCTTCGACGGCCCGCCGCCGGGCCGCCTGCGCGGCTGCGGCAGCCGCGGCCGCAGCCGCCGCAGCTGCTCCGGCGGCAGCCTCCTCGCGCTCGCCCCGGTGCGCCGCACCCGCGGCGCGGGCCCCGCCCGTGAGGTTCCCGCCCCCGTGCGTCCCCGGCGAGTGCGAGCCGGACGGGTGCGCCCCGCCGCCGTGCCCGCCGGACGAGTGCGTCCCCGACGTGCGGCCCCCCGTGGCCACCCCCGACGCGCGTCGCCGACGGCCGAGGGCGGCCCGGGCCGCGTGTTCCTCGGCCGCCTGTCTAGCGGCGAGGTAGGCCTGAACGGCCGCCATGCCGTAGACGGGCTGGATGAGTTGGTGCCCCTTGAAGAAGGGCCTGGCCGGCGCGAACCCGGCGGCGACCACCAGGTCGCGGATCTCTGCTATCTCGGCCTCGCTGCGGGCGGTGAAGCGGACTTCCCAGCCCTTCTTGTACGTATGGCCCTTCTCGCCGCTGCGGCGGGCCGGGTCCGGGCGGCGGACGTATCCGGGCAGACGGCCGAGGCGGAGCTGGGCCGCGCGGAGGCCTGCGGTCTCGTCACGTGACATGACGCAAGCCTAGGCAATCCCCGGGGCGGGATTGACGTCCGGAGGGTCCCTCGCCGTATGCCCTTGGTCACTCTGGGTCAGGCGACCAGGTCGGCGATCGCTTTCGATCACATATGACAACCTGATGAGCGTCAATTACTCCAAATGAGTGAGGGTATGAGGACTTTAGTGCGAGCTGATCCCGGTTTCGCGACGGTTGAGTAACAGTGCGTCAGGCTCCCGGTCGCGGGTCCGGACGGTTGGGGATGGTGTCGGCATGAGCTACCGGATTCCGTCACCGCCGCCCTCCCTGGAGGATCTGGCGAAGCGTCAGCAGAACGTCGTCACCGCGAGCCAGCTGCGCGCCCGGGGCGTGCCGGCCCGGATCATCACCGAGCACTGTCGCCGGGGCGGCCCCTGGCAGCGACTGCTGCCCCGGGTCTACCTGTTGCAGTCCGCCGAGCCCACGCCGGAGCAGCGGATGTGGGCCGCGCTGCTGTACGCGGCGCAGAACGGCCGCGAGGAGGGGCGCCGCGCCGGCGCGGTGATCACCGGTACGGCCGCGCTGGCGCTGTACGGCTTCACCACCGTCCCCCGGCTGCCCGCCGTCACCGGGGTGGACGTCCTGGTGCCCCGCCAGCGCCGGCTGAAGGACGTCGGCGAGGTCCGGATCCGGCGCACCGAAAGGGAGTTGGAGTCCCGCTCGGTGCACGGCCTGGCCTGCGCGCCGGTCGCCCGGGCGGTGGCGGACGCGCTGGGCGAGTGGACGGCCCGGCCGGGCGGCCCGGCGCCGGTGCGCGAGGTGCTGCGCGAGGCCGTGGCCCTGGGCGAGAACCGTTGCGCGGCACGGGAGTTGGTGGCCGAGCTGGCCGAGTCCGGGCTGACCCGCGACCCCCGGGTGCGCGCCGCGCTGGACGAACTGCTGGCCGCCGAAAGGGACTTGTCGCTGGACCGGGTCGCCGGTCTGGTGGACGAGGCGCTGCTGCCCGCCCCGCTGAGCGCCCCCGAGCTGCGGATGCGCGGCGGCACGTACATCGCCGTTCCGGACCTCTACTGGCCGGAGCGGGGCGTCGCGGTGGAGGTGGACTCGGAGCTGCGCTGCGTGAGCGAGGGCGAGGCGGCCTGGGTGCACGGCGGCCAGCACCGGATGGAGTACCTGGGCATCCGCGTGGTGTACGTCTCCGGCGCCCGGCTCGCCGCCGACCCGGACGCCGTCGGCGGCGAACTGCGCGAGGCGTACCGGGTCGGCGGGACGGACGTGGTGGAACTGCTGGTGGTCTGAGCCGGCGGACGCCGGGAGATGCCAGAGACGCCGGGAAGCGCCGGAGACGCCGGAGACGCCGGAGACGCCGGGAGGCGCCGCTACGAACGCACCACCGGCGCGCCGACCAGCTCCACCCCGGCCGCCCGCAGCTCCGTGAGTGCGGCACCGGTGGTCTCCGGGTTCACCCCGGCGGTGAGGTCCAGCAGCACCCGGGTGGTGAAGCCCGCCCGGACGGCGTCCAGCGCGGTCGCCCGGACGCAGTGGTCGGTGGCGATGCCGACCACGTCGACCTCTTCGACCTGCCGCTCGCGCAGCCACTCGACGAGGCTCCGGTCGTTCTCGTCCAGCCCCTCGAAGCCGCTGTACGCCGCGGAGTGGGCGCCCTTGTCGAAGACCGCCTCGACCGCGCCGGAGATGACGGCGGGCGCGAAGTTGGGGTGGAAGCCCACGCCCTCGGTGCCGGCCACGCAGTGCGGGGGCCAGCTGTGGACGAAGTCCGGCTCGGCGGAGAAGTGGTCGCCCGGGTCGATGTGGTGGTCGCGGGTGGCGAGGATGTGCCGGTAGGCGGGGGTGGACTCGGCGATCAGGTCGGTGATGGCGGCGGCCACCTCGGCGCCGCCGGCGACGGCCAGGCTGCCGCCCTCGCAGAAGTCGTTCTGCACGTCGACGACGATCAGTGCCCGGTGCATGGCTGGCATCCTCGGATCTCGGGGGCCCGCGGGAGGCGGCGCCCCGGTGGGGGAGCCCTCGGGAGTACGCGGCCCGGGCCGGGCGCGGCGCGGGGGTTCTCGGAGAACTCCGGGGAACTCTACGGTTGACTCTAGGCAGTGGCGTGCGGAGGCGGAAGCCCCGGGGCCGGTCCGGTGGCCCGGCCCCCGGGCTCCGGTCAGCGGCCCGTCTCGGCGGGCAGGACCAGTTCGGTCGGCAGCACCGGATCGCCCTTGGACAGCTGGGTGGCCGACAGCGGCAGCGCGGCGCGGGCGCGGACGTGCCGGTCGCGCGCGGCGCTCAGCGGCTCCCGGCCGACGGTCTCGCCGCCCAGCACCAGCGGCACCTGCGTCAGGTACGGCCGCAGCTCGTCCGGGACGGGCCCGGTGCCGACCACCTCGGCCTCGGCCACGCCGTCGGCGTCGGGCCGGCGGGCCGCCCACTTGCGGCCGCCGATGCTGGTCTTGCCGCCAGCCGCGCGCTTGGCCACCGGCACCATCGGCCCGCCGTCACTCTCGGCCCGGGCGACCAGCTTGTAGACCATCGCGCAGGTCGGATGCCCGCTGCCGGTGACCAGGCTGGTGCCGACGCCGTAGCCGTCCACCGGGGCGGCGGCCAGGGCGGCGATCGCGTACTCGTCCAGGTCCGAGGTGACGATGATCCTGGTCCGTTCGGCGCCCAGCTCGTCCAGTTGGCGGCGGACCCGGTGGGCCAGCAGGGTGAGGTCCCCGGAGTCGATCCGGACGGCGCCCAGCTCGGGGCCGGCCACCTCGACGGCGGTGCGCACGGCCTCGCGCAGGTCGAAGGTGTCGACCAGCAGGGTGGTGCCCCGGCCCATCGAGGCGATCTGCGCCTCGAAGGCGTCCCGCTCGCTGTCGTGCACCAGGGTGAAGGCGTGTGCGGCGGTGCCGGTGGTCGGGATGCCGTGGGTGAAGCCGGCCTCCAGGTCGGAGGTCGCGGCGAAGCCGGCCACGTACGCGGCGCGGGCGGCGGCGACGGCGGCCCGCTCGTGGGCCCGGCGGGCGCCCATCTCGATCACCGGGCGGCCCCCGGCGGCGGCGGTCATCCGGGAGGCGGCGGCCGCGACGGCCGAGTCGAAGTTGAGGATCGAGAGGATCACCGTCTCCAGGATCACCGCCTCGGCGAAGGTGCCCTCGACGGTGAGCAGCGGCGAGCCGGGGAAGTAGACCTCGCCCTCGGGGTAGCCGTGGATGTCGCCGCGGAAGCGGTAGTCGGCGAGGTAGCGCAGGGTGTCCTCGTCGACCACGCCCTGGTCGGCCAGCCAGTCGAGCTGGGCGGTGGAGAAGCGGAAGTCCTCCACGGCGTCGAGCACCCGTCCGGTGCCGGCGAGGACGCCGTAGCGGCGGCCGCCCGGCAGGCGCCGGGTGAACACCTCGAAGACGGAGCGGCGGTGCGCGGCCCCGCTGCGCAGGGCGGCCTGCAGCATGGTGAGCTCGTAGCGGTCGGTGAGCAGCGCGGTCGAGCCGGCCGCGCGCACTGAAGTGGCGTCCATGAAGATGATGCTACTACCACTTAGCGTCAGACTGACGATTTCTCGTTCGGCGGGCGGGCCCGGAATCGCCCGGGTGTCCCCCGGATGGCAGCATGGGGCGTGAGGGGTTACCGACGACTGTCCAGCGAGGAGGACCCGGCGTGAGTGTCGCGCCCGCGGAGATCGAGCGCCCGGAGGTCGAAGGGGTACCGGTGGCCGAACCGGACACGCCCTGGGTGACCATCGTGCACAACGACCCGGTGAACCTGATGAGCTACGTCCAGCACGTCTTCCAGGCCTACTTCGGCTATCCGAAGGACAAGGCCCGGAAGCTGATGATGGACGTCCACACCAAGGGCCGGGCGGTGGTCTCCAGCGGCTCCCGCGAGGAGATGGAGCGCGACGTCCAGGCGATGCACGGCTACGGCCTCTGGGCGACGCTGCAGCACGACTGACGCCGGGCCGACCGGCGCGGGGCCACCGGTCCCGCACCGGGGGCGCCCCCGACCGAAGACGACGAAGACGGGCTGACCGATACAGATGGCTGGGTTGTTCGAGAGCACCGGCGGTGGCGGCGCGGCGATCGCGCTGGACGAGTGGGAGGCCTCCATCCTGCGCTCGCTGGAAGTGCAGTTGCTGGAGCTGATCGGCCCCGGCCCGGGCGGGGAGGACGGCGACCCGCTGGCCGCGCTGTTCGCCGAGGGCCCGACCGAGGCGCCCGCCGACCCGGTGCTGGCCCGGCTCTTCCCGAACGCCTACGGCGATCCGCGGAAGCCGGAGGACGAGGAGGCCAGGCTCGCGTCCGGGGAGTTCCGCCGCTTCACCGAGCTGGACCTGCGGGCCCGCAAGCGGGACGACGCCCTGTTCGTGGTCCGGGCGCTGGACGGCCTCGGCGACGGGGGCGGGGTGCTCAAGCTCGGCGCCCCCGACTGCCTGCGCTGGCTGGGCGCGCTGAACGACCTGCGGCTGGCCGTCGGCGTCCGGCTGGAGGTCACCGAGGACGACGAGGACGGCCTCTACGAACTGCCGGACGGCGACGAGCGCAAGCCGCTGGTGATGGCGTACCTGTGGCTGGGCGCCCTTCAGGAGTCGCTGCTGGAGGCCATCGCGGACTGACCCCGGAGAACCCCGGGAGTGCGATCCTGCCCGGTTCCGGGCAAGCCCCGGCCGTTTCGTCCAGAATGCGGACGATCGGTCGGGGCATTTCTTATGAAAATCGGGCAAACCATGCCAGGTCATGCTCAAATAACGCTCAGATGGACACCGCTATCCGAACCCCGCGTGGTACGACTTCTCCACCCCCGAGACCGACCAGGACAGGACGGTGCACCGTGGCCGAGAAGTCGTACGACCACAGGCTCGACAGCACAGCCAACGCCGAGGGCTACGAGCGCGGGCTCGGCGGCCGCCAGATCCAGATGATCGCCATCGGCGGAGCGATCGGCACCGGCCTCTTCCTGGGCGCCGGCACCGCGATCTCCCGCTCCGGCCCGAGCCTGATCCTCTCCTACGCCGTCGCCGGCCTGGTGATCTTCGTGATCATGCGGGCGCTCGGCGAACTGCTCACCTACCGCCCGGTCTCCGGCAGTTTCGCCGAGTACGCCCGGGAGTTCCTCGGCCCCTTCGCCGGTTACGTGACCGGCTGGACGTACTGGCTGTTCTGGGTCGTCACCGGCATGGCGGAGACCACCGCCGCCGCCGTCTACGTGCGGTTCTGGGCGCCCGACATACCGCAGTGGATCAGCGCGCTGACCTTCCTGGTGCTGCTCTACGCGGCCAACCTGATCTCGGTGAAGCTGTTCGGCGAGATCGAGTTCTGGTTCTCCATGGTCAAGGTCACCGCCATCATCGGCATGATCCTGATCGGCGTCGGAGTGCTGACCCTGGGCTTCAGCAAGGCCGGTGACACCGCGTCACTCGGACACCTCTGGCAGGACGGCGGCTTCTTCCCGAAGGGCGTCGGCTCCACCGTGATGACCCTTCAGATCGTCATGTTCGCCTACCTGGGCGTCGAACTCGTCGGCGTCACCGCGGGGGAGAGCGAGAACCCCGAGAAGACCCTGCCGCGCGCCATCAACACCCTGCCCTGGCGGATCGCGCTGTTCTACATCGGCGCCCTGGTGGTGATCCTCTCGCTCGTGCCGTGGACCGAGTTCCAGCCCGGCGTCAGCCCGTTCGTCGCCGCCTTCGGCAAGATCGGCATCCCGGCCGCGGCCGGCATCATCAACTTCGTGGTGCTCACCGCCGCGCTCTCCTCCTGCAACTCCGGGATGTACTCCACCGGCCGCATGCTGCGCGACCTCGCGCTGAGCGGCCAGGCCCCGGAACGCCTCACCCGGCTCAACGCCCGCCGCACCCCGGCCTTCGCGATCACCGTCTCCTGCCTGCTGATGGGTGTCGGCGTGGTGCTCAACTACCTCGTCCCGGCAAGGGCGTTCGAGTACATCACCTCGGCCGCCACCGTCTGCGGACTGTGGACCTGGGCGATGATCCTGATCTCCCAGATCCGCTACCGCCGGGCCTGGCGGGCCGGCCACCTGCCGCCGCCCACCTTCAAGGCGCCCGGCGGCGCCTGGGCCAGCGGGGCCGCGCTCGCCTTCCTCGCCGTCGTCGTGGTGCTGATCGGCCTGGACCGCGACAACCGGATCTCGCTGTTCGTCTTCCCCGGCTGGGCCCTGCTGCTGGTGATCGGCTACCAGGCGGTCAAGCGCCGCGACCCGCAGGCCCTGCGCGGCCCCGTCCTGGAGCGGCTGCCCGCCGCCGACGGGGACCCGGACGCCGTCCGCTGACCACGCCTCGGACGCTCCGGCGGACACCCGTTCTGGGCCCGCCGGAGCGTGGCTATCCTGACCGCATGCTGACCATCACCCGAGAACTCCGCGACCGGATCGTGGCCCACGCCCGCGCCGACCACCCGGACGAGGCCTGCGGCGTGGTCGCCGGACCGGCCGGCAGCGGACGGCCCGAGCGGTTCATCCCGATGCTCAACGCGGCCCGCTCGCCCACCTTCTACGAGTTCGACTCGGGCGACCTGCTCAAGCTCTACCGCGAGATGGACGACCGCGACGAGGAACCGGTGATCGTCTACCACTCGCACACCGCCACCGAGGCCTACCCCTCGCGCACCGACGTGAGCTACGCCTCCGAGCCGTTCGCCCACTACGTCCTGGTCTCCACCGCCGACGGCAACGGCGAGGACGACCCCTACCAGTTCCGCTCGTTCCGCATCGTGGACGGCGAGATCACAGAGGAAGACGTGCAGGTCGTCGAGGCCTACCAGGGCTGACCGGCATCCCCGCGGACCCGGCCCGCCGACCCCTCCGAAGGGGCGGCGGGCCGCCGTCGTCTCAACCCTGGGAACGAGAACATCCGGATGCCGAGACGGGCATGTCGGAGCGGGCCCGGGAATCTATACGATGAGTCCATGCGTTCCGTCGATGTGAGCACTCAGGCCCCGGGCACCCGCCTCGTGGCGCGCCTGCACATCGACCTGTGCCGGCACGCCGGCGCGATCTGTCCCGGCACGCCAGCGCGCTCGCGCTGAGAGCCGCTTCACCACGCCCGGCCCGCCGCCCGCCGGCGGCACCGGGCCCCGGGCGCCCGCCCGCCCCCTGCCGCGTCCGCTGCGGCCACCCACGTCCACGACCCGCACAGGAGCGCACTCATGGCCATCGAGGTCCGCATCCCGACCATCCTCCGCACCTACACCGACGGCGCCAAGGCCGTCGAGGGCAACGGCAGCAACCTCGGGGAACTCTTCACCGACCTCGACGCCCGCCACCCGGGCATCGCCGCCCGCCTGGTCGAGGGCGGCGAACTGCGCCGCTTCGTCAACGTCTACCTGAACGACGAGGACGTCCGCTTCCTGGAGGGCATCTCCACCGCCGTCGCCGACGGCGACAGCGTCACCATCCTGCCCGCCGTGGCCGGCGGCGCCCGCTGACCTCCCGGCTCCCCCCGCCACCGCGGCGGGGGGAGCCACCCGCCGCCACCCTCACCGCCTTGGCCGGAGGCCTCCCTTGCGTTACGACAGTCCGCTCGAAGCCGTCGGCAACACCCCGCTGGTCCGCCTGCCGCGGCTGTCCGCCGCCGTCCCCGGCAACACCGAGGGACTGGTCAGCCTCTGGGCCAAGCTGGAGGACCGCAACCCCACCGGCTCGATCAAGGACCGCCCGGCGCTCCACATGATCGAGCGCGCCGAGGCGGAGGGCCGGCTCACCCCCGGCTGCACCATCCTGGAGCCCACCAGCGGCAACACCGGCATCTCGCTGGCGATGGCCGCCAAGCTCAAGGGCTACCGGATGGTCTGCGTGATGCCCGAGAACACCAGCGAGGAACGGCGCGAACTGCTCCGCATGTGGGGCGCCGAGATCATCTCCTCCCCGGCCGCCGGCGGCTCCAACACCGCCGTCCGGATCGCCAAGGAGACCGCCGCCCAGCACCCCGACTGGGTCATGCTCTACCAGTACGGCAACCCCGACAACGCCGGCGCCCACTACTCCGGCACCGGCCCCGAGATCCTCGCCGACCTGCCGACCGTCACCCACTTCGTGGCCGGCCTCGGCACCACCGGCACCCTGATGGGCGTCGGCCGCTACCTGCGCGAGAAGGTCCCCGGCGTGAAGATCGTCGCCGCCGAACCGCGCTACGACGACCTGGTGTACGGGCTGCGCAACCTGGACGAGGGCTTCGTCCCCGAGCTGTACGACGCCGAGGTGCTCACCACCCGCTTCTCGGTCGGCTCCGCGGACGCCGTCCGCCGCACCCGCGAACTCCTCCAGCAGGAGGGCGTCTTCGCGGGCGTCTCGACCGGCGCGATCCTGCACGCGGCGATCGGCGTCGGCCGCAAGGCGGCGGCCGCGGGCGAGCGCGCGGACATCGTCTTCGTGGTCGCCGACGGCGGCTGGAAGTACCTGTCCACCGGCATCTACACCGCCGAGTCCACCGAGGCGGCCGTCGAGGCCCTCCAGGGCCAGCTCTGGGCGTGACCGCCCGCTAGCGGCCCTGGAGCACCCGCTCCGCCCGGCTCCAGACCCGACGGTCCACCGTGCCGGCCCGGCGGCGGAAGGCGGACAGCGGCACCTCGCGCAGCTCGTCCGTCTCCAGCCAGCTGGCCCGGCCCCGCCGGTCGCCCACCGAACCCGGCGGCAGCGCCAGCACGCCCGGGCGCTCGGCGTGGTGCTTGCTGGTGATCTTCGCGACGGTGGCGGCCTTGCCGCGCACCTGCAGCACCAGGCACGGGCGGTCCTTGGAGCCGGGGCCGTCCTCGAACGGCACCCGCGCCCACCAGATCTCCCGAGGCTGCGGGGCGGCCTGCCGCTGACCGCGCGGCCGGGCGGCCGGACGCTCGGCCGGACGTCCCGCCGTGCGGGCACGCCGCAGCAGCGCCGCCACGGCGGCGGCCGACAGCACGACGCCCAGCAGCGACAGGACGAGCCAGGTACCGGTCATGCCGTTCATGCGGCGAACCGTACCGGGCCGGGGCCGAACGCCACCACCGAGCCGGCCGTGACGGTCCGGCATTTGTCCGCGCATTGCTCCCGGTTCGTCACGGAACGGCCACGATGCCCGTTTCCCCGCCCCCGACCCCACCCGGACCCCGTCAGGCTGCGTCACGAACGTCCGCCCCCGTCCCCCCGGAGGTGCCCCGTGGCCCGTGGCCCCGAACTGTGGTCCTACGCCGAGATCGCCCGCCACATCAACGTCCGGCCCGCGACCGTCCGCAGCTACCGCAGGCACCGGCTCCTGCCCGACCCCGACGTGATCGACGCCGGCGGACACCCCCGCTGGTACCCCTTCACCATCCGCAGCTGGGCCCGCAACCGGCCCAGGAGCCGCTGATCGCGGGCCCGTCAACCGCCCGCGCACCCGCCCCGGGCGTTCTGGTGATTCCGCCCACAGCCCGGCACGGGGACGGGGGCAAAGTGCCGCTCCGCCCTTACCCTCGACACACCAACGCAGTGCTACCGGCCGGTTCACCGGCCCGGCCTGCCGTTTTCCATGCCGTTTTCGAAGGCGAACGCCGAACACCGTTCGCCGGCAGCAGCCAGGACGTGTCGGGGCGGAGGGGCTCGGATGAAACTGACCGTGGTGGGGTGCTCGGGGAGCTTCCCGTCCGCCGACTCGCCGTGCTCCAGCTACCTGGTCGAGGCCGAGGGCTACCGCGTCGTGCTCGACCTCGGCAACGGGGCCCTGGGCGCCCTCCAGAAGTACTCCGGCCTCTACGACGTCGACGCCGTCCTCCTCAGCCACCTGCACGCCGACCACTGCATCGACCTGTGCGCCTACTGGGTCGCCCGCAACTACAGGGTCGGAGGCTGCCCCGAACTGCTGCCCGTGTACGGCCCGGCCGGCACCGCCGAGCGGCTGGCCCGCGCCTACGACATGCCGGAGAACCCCGGGATGAAGGAGGTGTTCGAGTTCCGCACGCTCACCCCCGGCAGCTTCGAACTCGGCCCCTTCCGGATCGACGTCGCCCAGGTCAACCACCCCGTCGACGCCTTCGCCTTCCGGCTGGAGCACGGCGGCCGCTCGCTGGTCTACAGCGGGGACACCGGCGAGTGCGCCGAACTCGTCGAACTCGCCCGTGACACCGACCTCTTCCTCTGCGAGGCCGCGTACATCGACGGGCGGGACACCTTCCGCGCCGTCCACCTCAACGGCCGCGAGGCGGGGGAGCACGCCGCCGCCGCCGACGCCCGCCGGCTCGTCCTCACCCACATCCCCCCGTGGACCGACGCCGAGCACAACCGCCGGGACGCCGCGGCCGTCTACCCCGGGCCGGTCGAGGTCGCCCGGGCCGGCGCCGTGTACGAGGTCTGATCAGACCTGATCAGACCTGATCGGGTCGGCATCGCGAGGGAATCGCGGGTCACCGAAAAAGTTCGGGAACCACCCGCAACCTCCGCGCCCCCCGCACGTCCTACCCAGTGAGCGGCGGAAACGTCGCCGGAACGGCCGGCCCGTCGGGCCGGTCCGCCACCACCTCACTCAGTCACCAGGCGTGTTTCGCACTGCCCGGACCCGCCCGTGCCGGTCCGGGGCGGAAATCCAGGGGGGATTCCCATGCGCAAGACCGACCGTGCCCTCACCCGGGCCCGCCGCCTCGTCCCGGCGGTCGCGCTGACCGCCGCGCTGGTCGCCGGCGGCGCCGTGACCGCCGCCCCGGCCTTCGCCACCGCCGGGCCGTTCAGCCTCACCGTGCACGCCCCGGCCGTGATCGGCGGCGCGGGCGGGCCGGTCGAGTTCACCGAGCACATCGGCAACCCGGGGGACCAGGGCTCCGCCGTCTGGCTGGAGTTCCAGATCGAGACCAGCCTCGGGACACCGCCGCACGCGCTGAGCCTCGAGTACTACGACAACTCGCTCGACAAGTGGCTGCCGGTGGAACTGGAGGAGCACCCCGGCGCGGACAAGACGGTCTACCGGGGCTCCTCCGGCAAGCTCTACGCCCTGGCGGGAGGCTCGGACATCAAGCTGCGCCTCGGCGCCCCCATGGGCACGCCCCACGACGGGGCCACCAACGGCGGCGTCGGCCCGAACCTCACCTTCCGCACCGCCGTCCACGGCTGGTGGCAGGACCACCCGATCGAGCCGCCGCTCACCGACACCCACGTGATCAAGGTCGACGCGATCCACAACGGTCTGAGCGGGGTCCCGGCCACCGCCGTCCGGGGCGGGGCGCCGATCGAGTTCGACGCGCTGCTCACCAACCCGACGCCGTCGGCCTACACCAACCTCGGCAACGTGCTGTTCGCCGACCGGAACGCCAAGGTCGAGGTCCGCGGCGCCGACGGCGGGTGGACCGCGGTGCCGGCCGTCACGACCGAGTCCTCGGAGAAGGCGGGCTTCTACCTGGACGGCCGCAACTCCTCGGCGGCGCCGAACAGCTCGCAGACCAAGCGGGTCCGGGTCAGCTACGGCGCCGGCATCCCGGTCGGCAACACCGCGCTGAACCCGTGCGTGTTCGTCAACGAGGGCGACACCCCGTTCCTGGGCACCACCATGTGCTCGCAGGGCGCCACCGTCCGGATCGACGCGCCCCAGCCGAAGCCCGGCGGCACGCCCGAGCCGACCCCCACCTTCGACGCCACCGCGACCGCCACCCCGACCACGCCGTCCGGCGGCTCGAACGGTTCGGGCGGCTCGAAGGGCTCCGGCGGCGCGCCGGTCGTCCAGCCGGCCGGTGACGTCACCACGGCTCCGGCGCCCGCCGCTCCGGCGGCCACCGCCTCCCCCGCGGGCGGTGCCCCGGCGGCCGACCCGCAGCCGGTGGGCGGCCACCTGGCCTCCACCGGCTCGGACGGCGACCGGACCGGACTGTTCGCGGGCCTCGGCGCGCTGCTGATCGGCGCCGGCGCCGCGACCTTCACGCTGGTCCGTCGCCGCCGGGCCAGCTGACCGTCCGCCATGCGCGGTCCGTCCGGGGCTCCGGGCGGGCCGCGCACGTCTGTTGGTTGACGTGTCGTCAAATACGGTTCCGTGGAGCGCGGTTCAGCGCCGCCCGGGAACGGGAAGCCCGAGGTGGTCCCGGAGGGTCGGGCCGGTGTAGTCGGTGCGGAACACCCCGCGCTCCTGGAGTAGCGGCACCACCCGGTCGACGAACTCGTCCAGGCCGCCGGGGGTGAGGTGCGGGACGAGGATGAAGCCGTCGGCGGCGTCGTTCTGCACGAAGTGGTCGATCTGCTCGGCGACGGTGGCCGGCGAACCTATGAAGGACTGCCGGCCGGTCACCTCGATCACCAGCTCGCGGCTGGTCAGGTTCTTCTCCGCCGCCACCGCCCGCCACCGTTCGGCGACGGCCACCGGGTCGCCGTGCCGGACGCGGCCCTGGATCACGGTGCTGTCCGGGTCGGGGTCGACGCTCGGCAGCGGGCCGTCCGGGTCGTGGTCGGACAGGTCGAAGCCCCAGACCTGCTCCAGGAAGTGGATCGCGGTCTGCGGGCTGACCTGGGCCCGGCGCACTTCCCGGGCCCGCTCGTCCGCCTCGGCGTCGGTGTCGCCGAGGACGAAGGTGGCCCCGGGCATGATCTTCAGCTCGTCCGGCTTGCGCCCGTACGCGGCGAGCCGTCGCTTGACGTCCGCGTGGAAGGCCTGGCCGTCGGCGAGGGTGGAGTGCCGGGAGAAGATCACGTCGGCGGCGGCGGCGGCGAACTCGCGGCCCTCGTCGGAGTCCCCGGCCTGGATCACCACCGGGTGGCCCTGCGGCGGGCGCGGCAGCGAGAGCCGGCCCTCGACCTCGAACTGCGGGCCGGAGTGCCGCACGGGCTCCTCCCCGGCGTCCCAGAACTCCCGTACCAGCTGGACGGATTCGGCGGCCCGGGTGTAGCGGTCGGCGCGGTCCAGGTAGCCGCCGCGGCGGAAGTTCTCCCCGGTGAAGGCGTCCGAGGAGGTGACCACGTTCCAGGCCGCGCGCCCGCCGGAGAGGTGGTCCAGGGAGGCGAAGCGGCGGGCCAGTTCGTACGGCTCGTTGAACGTGGCGTTGACGGTGGCGGCCAGTCCGAGCCGTTCGGTGACGGCGGCCAGCGCGTTCAGCAGGGTGATCGACTCGGGGCGGCCGACCACGTCCAGGTCGTGGATGAGCCCCTTGGCCTCCCGCAGCCGCAGCCCCTCGGCGAGGAAGAAGAAGTCGAACTTCCCGCGCTCGGCGGTCTGCGCGAGGTGGCGGAAGGAGGCGAACTCGATGTGACTGCCGGCCGCCGGGTCGCTCCACACCGTGGTGTTGTTGACGCCCGGGAAGTGCGCGGCGAGGTGGATCTGCTTGAGCGGTCGGTCCGTCATCGGGTCACCTCGGTGAGGGCGGGGGAAGCGGCGGGAGCGGTGGTGGCGGCGACGGCGTAGCGGTTGGCCGGGCGGGCCAGGCCGAGGTGGTCGCGCAGGGTGCGGCCGGTGTACTCGGCGCGCAGCAGCCCGGCGGCGCGCAGGGCGGGGGCGATCCGGTCGGCCAGCGCGACGAGGTCGCGTTCGGGCTCGCCGGGGACGAGGTGGAAGCCGTCCACCCCGGTGCCGGTCGCGGTCAGTTCGGCGAGCAGGCGCTCCTCGGCGGCCGGGTCGGACACGGTGGCGTCGAGCCGGGCGAGGATGCGCAGGTGCTCGCCGGAGCGCAGCCGCAGTTCGGTGGCGGCGGTGAGCCGGGTGGCGCGGTCGGGGGCGTCGAGCAGCACCACGTCGGCGTGCCGGATCGCGGCGGCGACCCGGGCGCGCCCGCCCGGGGAGGCGTCCGCCGCGAGGTCGGCGGCGTCCACCGGCACCGCGACCACGGGGCGGCCCTGCGGCGGGCGCGGGGTGATGGACGGGCCGCGCACCGAGAAGTGCGGGCCGGTGAAGTCGATGTAGTGGAGCTTGTCGCGGTCGATGAACCGTCCGGTGGCGGTGTCGCGGATCTCCGCGTCGTCCTCCCAGCTGTCCCAGAGCCGGGCGGCCACCTCGACGGCGTCGGCCGCCTCGGCCCACAGCTCGTCCTCGGGGGCGACGGGCCGGCGGCCGAAGGCGCGGGCCTCGGCCTCGGTGGTGGAGACGCCGACCAGCCAGCCGGCCCGGCCCTCGCTGGCCCAGTCCAGGGTGTTGACGGAGATCGAGGTGTGGAAGGGCTCGGTGTGGGTGGTGGTGACGGTCGGCACCAGCCCGACTCGCTCGGTCAGCGGGGCGATCCGGGCGAGCGCGGCGAGCGCGTCGGGGCGGCTCGGCGCGGCGGCGAAGGAGTCGTCGAGGGTGACGAAGTCGAGGGTGGCCCGCTCGGCGAGGCGGGCCAGGTAGGCGTAGTGCCCGGGGTCGAAACGGCCGGGGCTGTCGAGGGCGGCGGACAGGTGCAGCTGGCGGGGCATGGTGAGCCTGACTTCCTCGTGCGGACGCGTACGGGCACCGGCGGCGGCCGTGCGCAGGCACGGGGGCGCGGGTGCACGCGGGTGCGCGGTGGCGGCCCGTGGGCGGAGGCCCGGACGGGCGGGGGCGGGGAGGAGGGAGCCGGCGCCGGGCGGGACGTCAGCCGGGCGGCGGCGGGAGAACGGTCAGCTCAGCCGCGACACGCCGCGGACCACACACGACCGAAGTCGATGTGGCTGCGGGTGACCAGCGGGCACGAGGCGTTCACCGCTTCAGTTGACCAGGGCGTCCGCCGGTTCGTCAACCGCCCTTCCCGCCGGGCGCCCGGGGACGCCGAAGGCCCCGCCTCGCCGCCGGGGGGAGCGGCGGTGGGGCGGGGCCTTCGGAGCGGCGGTGACGGGAGCGTCAGGCCTTGGTGACGTCCTCGATCTCGTCGTCGTCCTCGCGACCGGGGGTCTTGAGGTCGAACTTGGTGATCGCGAAGCGGAAGAGGAAGTAGTAGATCGCGGCGAAGACCAGGCCGAGCGGGATGATCAGCAGCGGGTTCTTGGCCAGACTGAAGTTGATGCCGTAGTCGATCAGGCCGGCCGAGAAGCTGAATCCGTCGTGGACGCCGAGGCCCCAGGTGACGGCCATCGAGACCGCGGTCAGTACCGCGTGGATCGCGTACAGGAGCGGGGCGATGAAGAGGAAGGTGAATTCGAGCGGCTCGGTCACACCGGTGACGAGGCTGGTCAGCGCGATCGAGACCATCATGCCCATGACGGCCTTGCGGCGCTCCGGCCGGGCGCAGTGGGCGATCGCGATGGCGGCGGCCGGCAGCGCGAACATCATGATCGGGAAGAAGCCCGCCTGGAACTGGCCGGCCGTCGGGTCGCCCGCCAGGAAGCGGTTGATGTCTCCGTGCACGACGGTGCCGTCGGCCTTGGTGAAGTCGCCGGTCTGGAACCAGGCGTAGGTGTTGACGAACTGGTGCATACCGACCGGGATCAGCGCGCGGTTGACCAGGCCGAACGCGCCCGCGCCGATCGCGCCCGCGCCCACCAGGCCGTTGTTGACGTGCGAGATGGCGTCACCGATGGGCTGCCATCCGAGGCCGAACAGCACGCCCAGGCCGGTGCCGACGAAGGCCATGATGATCGGGACCAGGCGGCGGCCGTTGAAGAAGCCGAGCCAGTCGACCAGCTTGGTGCGGTGGAACCGCTGCCACAGGACAGCCGCCAGCAGACCGACCACGATGCCGCCGAGGACCCCGGGGTCCTGCGGCTTGCCCTTCGGCAGGGCCTCGGTGATGGTGCCGTCCGCAGGGAAGGCGGTCAGAACGTTCTTGAACACGAGGTAGCCGACCAGAGCGGCCAGCGCGGTGGAACCGTCCGCCTTCTTGGCGTAGCCGATCGCGATGCCGACGCAGAACAGCAGGGGCAGCGCGCCGGTGATGGCGCTACCCGCAGCGCCGAAGACCTCGACGAGCTTCGCGGGGAAGTGCCACTTCTCATGGATGTCGTCCTGGCCGAGGCGGGCCAGCAGACCGGCCGCCGGGAGCACAGCGATCGGAAGCTGGAGACTGCGGCCGACCTTCTGGAGGCCGGGGAGGACGCTGGTTCCGAACTTCTTGATCGGCGTCGGAGCCTTGGCGGGCGCCGGTGCCTGCGCAGACTGACTCATGGGGGTGGGTTCCTAACGGCATGGCGGTCGGTCGGGGGGAGGCACAGGGGCCGAACCGCGAACTGGTCTACACCACGCGTGGTGTAGACCAGTTTTGTAGCACGGGCGGAGAAGTCGAGGAACCCCGGAAAGCGGTACTTCGGGGAAGCGCTATGAAATCGAAACCTGTTACCCGGCGACGATCATGATTACCCACCGGTATTGGATTTTGGCCAATTGCGCAACAAAATCGATTTTGGCTAATGGCGCAACAAAATCGGGGAGCCGCCCGCCCCTCCCCGCCTGGGACGTCCGCCCTTTCCGGGAAAGGCCGATGGCCCCCGGACCGTCGGGTCCGAGGGCCTTTGGCGGGATCGCGCGGCCGCGCTCGGTTTCAGGCCTTGGTGACGTCCTCGACCTCCGTCTCGTCCTCCCGGCCGGGCGTTTTCAGGTCGAATTTGACGATGATGAACCGGAAGAGCGCGTAGTACACGACGGCGAAGCAGAGGCCGATGGGGATGATCAGCCACGGTTTGGTGGCCAGCCCCCAGTTGATGGCGTAGTCGATCAGGCCCGCCGAGAAGCTGAACCCGTCGTGCACCCCGAGCCCCCAGGTCACCGCCATCGAGACGCCGGTCAGCACCGCGTGCACGGCGTACAGGGCCGGGACGATGTAGGCGAAGGAGTACTCGATCGGCTCGGTGACGCCGGTGACGAAGGAGGTCAGGCCGACCGAGAGCATCAGGCCGTAGATCTCCTTGCGCCGGTGCGGCTTCGCCGAGTGCGCGATCGCGAGCGCGGCGGCCGGCAGGGCGAACATCATGATCGGGAAGAAGCCGGACTGGAACTGGCCGGCGGTCGGGTCGCCCGCCAGGAAGCGCGGGATGTCGCCGTGCACGATCGTGCCGTCCGGCTTGACGAACTCCCCGAACTGGAACCAGACGAAGGTGTTCAGCAGCTGGTGCATGCCGATCAGCAGCAGCGCGCGGTTGAACAGGCCGAAGATGCCGGCGCCGACCGCCCCCAGGTCGGAGAGGTTCTGCGAGAAGTCGTTCAGGCCGCGGCCGATCGGCGGCCAGACCCAGAGCGCCACCACGGCGATGACCAGGCCCACCAGGGCGGTGATCATCGGCACCAGGCGGCGGCCGTTGAAGAAGCCGAGCCAGTCGACCAGCTTGGTGCGGTGGAACCGGACCCACAGCCAGGCGGACAGCAGGCCGATCAGGATGCCGCCCAGCACGCCGGGGTTCTGGTACGTGGCGGCCGCGATCTTCGCCGACGAGTAGCTCACGCACTGGCCGGTCCAGGCGTCCGGGACCAGCGTCGTCCCCGCCGGGCAGCTCTCCGGGAAGGCGTGCAGGACCTTGTAGTAGACCAGGAAGCCGACCACGGCGGCCAGCGCCGTCGAGCCGTCCGCCTTCTTCGCCATGCCGATCGCGACGCCGATGCAGAACAGCAGCGGCAGGCCGAAGGAGGAGTCGAGCAGCGCGCCGCCCGCGGCGGCGAAGACCTTCGCGACGTTGTCCCAGCCCAGCCCGTCCTTGCCGAACACGTCGGGCTGGCCGAGCCGGTTGAGGATGCCCGCGGCGGGGAGCACCGCCACGGGCAGCTGAAGGGAGCGGCCCATCTTCTGGAGGCCGCCGTAGAAGGTGTGCCACCGCTTGGTCTGCGGGGCCGTGGCGCCTGCCGAACTCATCCTTCGCCCTCCGGGAGCAGTTGCCGACCGGTGGCCCCTTGCGGGACCCTCGGGCGGGGCCCGGGAACACCCGGGGCCTTTCCCGCGTTCCCCGGAGTACACATATATTGGTGTAGACCACTTGGAGCGCAGGCCGCATCCGGGGCGCTGGCCCCACTGATCGTCATCCTCGGACGGCGATCGGGACCCTGCCCGCCGGAATGGGCCAAAAGTGGACTAACGTGGCAGACCGGACGGTCACGGGTGATGCTGGTCGCGCTGCCCGGCAGCACGACCGCAGCTGAACCCATGTCAGCCGCCGGCACGGACCTCACCGCCCGACGGTCGAGGGACACACCCCCCAGCACCAGCGCAGGACGGCACCCGGCAGAGCCGCCGAAGGGCCGAGACAGAGGGAGAAACCAGATGGCCAGCAAGGCTGAGAAGATCGTCGCCGGTCTGGGCGGCATCGACAACATCGAAGAGGTCGAGGGCTGCATCACCCGTCTTCGCACCGAGGTCAAGGACGCCTCCCTGGTCGACGAGGCCGCCCTCAAGGCCGCCGGCGCCCACGGCGTCGTGAAGATGGGCACCGCGATCCAGGTCGTCATCGGCACCGACGCCGACCCGATCGCCGCCGACATCGAGGACATGATGTGAGCTGAGCCACCCAGGCCCGCTCCATCCGGCCCGCCGACCCGCTCAGGGGGACGGCGGGCCGTGGTGCGTCCGGCCGTCCCCCCCGGTGGCCCCCGCCGGTTCCGGAAGCGGCCCCCCGGAGCGACTACGCTCAACAGCTATGTCACGCATCGACGGCCGCACCCCCGAACAGCTCCGCCCCATCACCATCGAACGGGGCTGGAGCAAGCACGCCGAAGGCTCCGTCCTCGTCTCCTACGGCGACACCAAGGTGCTGTGCACCGCCAGCGTCACCGAAGGCGTGCCCCGCTGGCGCAAGGGCAGCGGCGAGGGCTGGGTCACCGCCGAGTACTCCATGCTCCCGCGCGCCACCAACACCCGCGGCGACCGCGAGTCCGTCAAGGGCCGCATCGGCGGCCGCACCCACGAGATCAGCCGGCTCATCGGCCGCTCGCTGCGCGCCGTGGTCGACCACCGCGCGCTCGCCGAGAACACCATCGTCCTCGACTGCGACGTCCTCCAGGCCGACGGCGGCACCCGCACCGCCGCCATCACCGGTGCCTACGTGGCCCTGGTCGACGCCGTCTCCTGGGCGCGGGACAAGAAGCTGCTGCGCGCCAAGGGCCAGCCCATCACCGGCGGCGTCAGCGCCGTCAGCGTCGGCATCATCGACGGCGTCCCGATGCTCGACCTCCAGTACGAGGAGGACGTGCGCGCCGAGACCGACATGAACATCGTCTGCACCGCCGACGGCCGCTTCGTCGAGGTCCAGGGCACCGCCGAGGGCGCCCCCTTCGACCGCGACCTGCTCAACCGGCTGCTCGACCTCGGCAGCCTCGGCTGCGCGGAGCTGGACGCGATCCAGCGCAAGGCCCTGGAGGGCTGAACCGGCGCGGGCCCGGCGACCCCCGACCGGGCTGACCCGGCCGACCCGGCTGACCCGGCCGAGCGGGCCGAGCGGGCCGGACGGGCCGTCAGACCGAGAGGTGTGCGGCCGTTCGAGCCGTGGCGCGGACGGCCGTTCGGCCGCGACCGGAACCGGCCTGCCGAACGGCCGGCCCGCTGTACAGGCCGGGCCCGCAGACCGTACGGTTCCCGCAGCACCCCGCTGCGGGAACCGCGCACTCCTCGGCGCGCGTCCCACCCCACGGAACCCGCGCCCCCAGGAGGACCGGATGCCGTCCAGCATCGCCCGCCCCGCCGCCCTCGCCGTGGCCGGCCTCATCGCGATCCTCCCGCTCAGCATGGTGAGCTGCTCCGCCGCGCAGAAGGCGATCGACTGCGGGAACACCGCCGTGAAGATCACCGGGGACATCGCCGACGTCACCCAGGCGTACGACAACGCGAGCAACGACTCGGCCGCCGCCGGGAAGGCCCTGCAGAAGCTCAAGAACGACCTCGACCAGGTCGGGAAGAACTCCAAGAACACCGACGTCGCCAAGGCCGTGACCGACCTCCAGAAGCAGGTCGAGAACGTGCAGCGGGCCGCCGAGAAGAACGAGGCCCCGGATCTCAAGCCGCTCGGCAACGCGGCCGGCAACCTCACCTCGATCTGCGCCGGCTGACCCCGCCCGGACTCTCGGTAGGGTGGGCGATATGTCCACCCGCCTGATCCTCGCCACCCGCAACCAGCACAAGGTCACCGAACTCCGCGCCATCCTGGCGGACGCCGGCCTGGACGTCGAACTCGTCGGCGCCGACGCCTACCCGGAGATCCCGGACGTCCCCGAGACCGGCGTCACCTTCGCCGAGAACGCCCTGCTCAAGGCCCACGCCCTGGCACGCGCCACCGGGCTGCCCGCCGTCGCCGACGACTCCGGCCTCTGCGTGGACGTGCTGAACGGCGCGCCCGGCATCTTCTCCGCCCGCTGGTCCGGCAAGCACGGTGACGACCGCGCCAACCTCGACCTGCTGCTCGCCCAGCTCTCCGACATCGCCGAACCGCACCGCGGCGCCCACTTCTTCTGCGCCGCGGCCCTCGCCCTCCCCGACGGCACCGAGCGCGTCGTCGAGGGCCGCCTCCTCGGCACCCTGCGCACCGCCCCGGCCGGCGCCGGCGGCTTCGGCTACGACCCGATCCTCCAGCCCCTCGGCGAGACCCGCACCTGCGCCGAGCTGACGGCGGAGGAGAAGAACGCCATCAGCCACCGCGGCAAGGCCTTCCGCGCCCTCGCCCCGGTCGTGAAGGACCTCGTCGCCTGACGGCCCGCAGGAACGAGAACGGCCCGGCCTCCTTCGATTCGAAGGAGGCCGGGCCGTTTCACTCGGTACGCCCGGTGGGACTCGAACCCACGACACTGCGGACCTAAACCGCATCTCTCTAGCCAGCTGGAGTACGGGCGCACGTCCCCACAAGGGTACCGGTTGGTGCCTTCTGGTGGCGCCACGTTTCGGGCCGGGCGGCAGCGCCTCCAGTGCTCGCCGCCCGGTTCGGGTTCCGGCCGCAGCGGGCCGGGGGTGACGGACCGGCAGTTCGGGCAGGGCGATCGAAGGCCGTCGGGCGGGGCGGGTTTCGGCCAGGGGGTGACCGATTGTCGAGGGCTTCCGACCTGTGATGTTTGGCTGTTGATTACCAATTGGTCCAGACCTATTGACCTATGTGGTTCAGACCACATACCTTCTGCGCCAATTGCAATCCCCCACGTGCGTGCTCCCCCACAGGCACGCGCCGACACTCTCTCCTGGAGGACCGAGTGTTGATCCGAAACACGGCGGAGCGGCGTCCCACCGCCGCTCGGCGCCGGAAGAGCCCGGCGGCGCGGGCCGGTGTGGCCTCGCTCGCGGCGGCCTCGCTGGCCGGACTGCTGATGGCGACGCTCGGTGCGGCGCCCTCGCAGGCCTCGGCGGCCGTCGACAACGCGGCCTGTCGCCCCGACGGCCTCTACCAGACCCCCGGGGTGGACGTCCCGTACTGCTCCGTCTACGACACCAACGGGCGCGAGAAGATGGGCGCCGACCACCAGCGCCGCATCATCGGCTACTTCACCGGCTGGCGCACCGGCAAGAACGGTGACACCCCGTACCTGGTGAGCGACATCCCCTGGGACAAGGTCACCCACCTCAACTACGCCTTCGGCCACGTCGGCAGCGACAACAAGCTCTCGGTCGGCACCGACGGCCCGGACAACGCGGCCACCGGGATGTCCTTCCCCGGCGTCCCCGGTGCCGAGCTGGACCCGACCCTGCCGTACAAGGGTCACTTCAACCTGCTGACGAAGTACAAGAAGCAGTACCCGAACGTCAAGACCATGATCTCGGTGGGCGGTTGGACCGAGACCGGCGGCTACTTCGGGGACGACGGCAAGCGCGTCAACAGCGGCGGCTTCTACTCGATGACCGTCAACCCGGACGGCAGCGTCAACCAGGCCGGCATCGACACCTTCGCCGCCTCCTCGGTCGACTTCATCCGCAAGTACGGTTTCAACGGCGTCGACGTCGACTACGAGTACCCGACCTCGATGAAGGACGCCGGCAACCCGCTGGACTGGCAGCTCGCCAACTCCAAGCGCGGCTCGCTGGCCAAGGGCTACGCGGCGCTGATGAAGACCCTGCGCGAGAGCCTGGACAAGGCCGGCGCCGCCGACGGCAAGCACTACCTGCTGTCGGTCGCCGCCCCGTCGTCCGGCTACCTGCTGCGCGGCATGGAGACCTTCCAGGTGGCCAAGTACCTGGACTACGTCGACATCATGTCGTACGACCTGCACGGCTCCTGGAACAAGTACGTCGGCCCGAACGCCGCGCTGTTCGACGACGGCAAGGACGGCGAGCTCGCCGCCGCCAACGTCTACGGCACCGCGCAGTACGGCGGCATCGGCTACCTGAACGCCGACTGGTCGTACCACTACTTCCGCGGCGCGATGCCGGCCGGCCGGATCAACGTCGGCCTGCCGTACTACACCCGCGGCTTCAAGAACGTCCAGGGCGGCACCAACGGCCTCTGGGGCACCGCCTCCGCGACCACCTGCCCGGTCGGCTCCGGCCTGACCTCCTGCGGTGACGGCGCGGTCGGCATCGACAACATCTGGAACGACAAGGACGACGCGGGCAAGGAGTCCCCGGCCGGGTCGAACCCGATGTGGCACGCCAAGAACCTGGAGAAGGGCATCGTGCCCGACTACCTGGCCAAGTACGGCGTGACCGACACCGCGCTCCAGGGCACCTACACCCGCAACTACAGCTCCACCCTGGTGGCGCCGTGGCTGTGGAACGACACCAAGAAGGTGTTCCTCTCCACCGAGGACGAGCAGTCGGTGGGTGCCAAGGCGGACTACCTCGTCAACCAGGGCGCCGGCGGCGCGATGATCTGGGAGCTCGCGGGCGACTACAAGTGGGACGCCACCGCCAACGGCGGCAAGGGCGAGTACGTCCCCGGCTCGACGCTGACCTCGCTGATGTACGACAAGTTCAAGTCGGCGTCCCCGTACGGCGCGGTCCGCTCGACGACGGCGCTGCCGCAGCAGACCCTGCCGATCGACGTGTCGTTCAACAACTTCGCGCTGGGCGACTCGAACTACCCGATCAACCCGAAGCTGCACATCGTCAACAACTCGACGCTGACCCTGCCGGGCGGCACCGAGTTCCAGTTCGACTACAGCAACTCGGCTCCGGGCAACGCCAAGGACCAGTCCGGCTTCGGCCTCCAGGTCATCAAGCAGGACAACCCGGGCCCGGGCAACGTCGGCGGCCTGAAGGGCACCTACAACCGGGTGTCGGTCAAGCTTCCGGGCTGGCAGTCGCTGGCGCCGGGCGCCTCGATCGACATGGACTTCGTCTACTACCTGCCGGTGTCCACGCCGTCGAACTGGACGGTCAACGTGGGCGGCACGCTGTACGGGATCACGGGCGACCTGACCCGCGGCGCGGTGGACGGCGGTACGCCGACCCCGACCCCGACCCCGACTCCGACTCCGACGGGTTCGGCCACGCCGACTCCGACCCCGACGGGCTCGGTCACCCCGACCCCGACCCCCACGCCGACCTCGGGTGCCTGCACGGCCGCCCCGAGCTGGAGCGCGGACACCACCTACGCGACCCCCACCAAGGTCTCGTGGAAGGGCCACTACTACCAGAACAAGTGGTGGACCAAGGGCGACGACCCCGCGGCCAGCGGCTCGTGGGGCGTGTGGACCGACCTCGGGGCCTGCTGATCGGCGAGGCCCGCTGAGGTGACGGACGGCGGTGGCGGTGCACCCGGTCGGGGGGTGTGCCGCCACCGCTTCGTCGTCTCCCGTTCGGCCTCCGGCCGGGGACCGTCAGCCGCCGGGCCAGCGGATCAGAGGCTCAGCGAATCAGGAGGACCACCGAATCAGAGGACCACCGGATGAGAGGACCAGCGGATCAGGCGCCGACCTTGAGGTCGCGCAGCAGCTTGGCGACGTGGCCGGTGGCCCGCACGTTGTAGAAAGCGTGCTCGACCTTGCCCTGCTCGTCCACCACGATGGTGGAGCGGATCACGCCGAGGTAGGTGCGGCCGTAGTTCTGCTTCTCGCCGAAGGCGCCGTAGGCCTCCAGCACCTTCTTGTCCGGGTCGGACAGCAGGGTGACCTTGAGGTTCTCGGCCTCGCGGAACTTGCCGAGCTTCGCCGGCTGGTCCGGGGAGATGCCGATGACGTCGTAGCCGGCGTCCGCGAGGACCTCCAGGTTGTCGGTGAAGTCGCAGGCCTGCTTGGTGCAGCCGGGGGTGAGGGCGGCGGGGTAGAAGTAGACGATGACCTTGCGGCCCGCGTGGTCGGCGAGGGACACCTGGTTGCCGTCGGCGTCGGACAGGCTGAAGGCGGGCGCGGTGTCGCCGGGCTGGAGACGCTCACTCACGGTCGTACTCTCCTGGGTGCTGGGACGGTGCTGGGACGGGCGGTCGTACCACGGCAAACTTACCTCCGATGGTGGGTGGGGCCGCGCGGCCGTGTGCGGCAGCTGACACACTGGGTCAGTCGCACCGATCGCACGGATCGGACGGAACAACATCGCAAGTGAATGGGGTGGCCCGAGTGGGCGAGGCGAGCACGCAGGACAAGTCGGCGCGGACGACCGCCCAGATCGAGGCGGACATCGAGCGGACGCGTGACCGGCTGGCGTCGACCCTGGACGAGCTGGCCGTCCGCGTCCACCCGAGCACGATCTCCGCCCAGGTCAAGGCCAAGGCCTCGGCCGCCGTCGAGGAGAAGACCGCCCGGGTCTACGTGGCCGCCAGCGGCGTGGTGGAGAAGGTCCGCGCGCAGTTCGTGGACGAGAAGGGCCAGCCCCGCCGGGAGCGGGTCATCCCGGCCGTGCTGGTCGGCGTGGGCCTGGTGCTGCTGGTCGCCTCGGCCCGCAAGCGCCGCAAGGGCTGAGCCGACGGGAGGCGGGAGGCCGGGCGCGCAGACCGCCCGGCCTCCCGCATGCCGGGCTGGCGTCACGCCCCGCGCCCGGGGGAGGTACCTTCGGGACCGTGAGTACGAACGACGAAGCGACCCGCTCCGACCAGACGCACGAGCCCACCCGCCACGACCGGCTCGGTGAGAAGCTGCCGATCCGGATGCTGCACGACCGCGTGCTGGTGCGCATCGAGGGCGGCGAGGGCGAGCGCCGCTCGACCGGCGGCATCCTGATCCCGGCGACCGCGGAGCTCTCCAAGCGCTGCACCTGGGCGGAGGCCGTCGCGGTGGGCCAGAGCGTGCGCTCGGTCGAGCCGGGCGACCGGGTGCTGTACGACCCGGAGGACAAGCTGGAGGTCGAGGTCCGCGGCGCCACGTACGTGCTGCTGCGCGAGCGTGACCTCCACGCCGTCGCCGCGACCCGCTTCGGAGACACGGAGGGCTCGACCGGGCTCTACCTGTGACGCCGGCACCCGTGACGCCGGAACCCGCGGCCCCGGAGCGGCTGCGCTACTTCTTCGAGCCGGGAGTGGTCGGTACGGCGCTGTGGCCGGCCGACGTGGACAGCCCGTACGGCTACCCGGCCGAGCCGGAGCTGCTGCCGATCAGCGCCGGGCCGGCGGCCGAGCTGACCGAGCTGTCCGCCTGGTTCCAGTCCTCGTTGGACTGGGACCACCCGCCGGACCCGTCGCCCTGGTCGCAGGAGGAGAAGGACCGCTTCAACGCCCGGGCCCGCGCCGCGCTGGACGCGCTGCGCGCGGAGCTCGGCCCGCGCTGGACGGTCGTGGACCGGTTCCGCCCGGTCGACTGAGCCGCCTTCCGAGCCCGGTGCGAGCCCCCGGTGCGAGCCCCTGGTGCCCCCGGCACGAGCCCTGGTGCCCCCGGCCCGCGCCGGGGGCACCGCCCTTTCCGCGGCCGGGCGGCCCCGGACTGTCGGTGGCAGGGGCTAGGGTCCCGGCATGAGTGTGCCGGTGATCGGGGACGGGGAGCGTCGGGCCAGGCTGGGCCGGCGGCAGTTGTTGGCGCCGTCGGTGCGGGCGGCGCGGGTGGAGGACGTGGCGGACGCGGTGGTCGGGCTGCACGCGTCGGATCCGGCCTCCGTGTACCTGTCGGCCTGCGCGCGCCTGGCGGAGCCCTCGGCGGCGGTGGTGGACCGGGCGCTGTACGAGGACGTCTCGCTGGTGAAGCTGTTGTCGATGCGTCGGACGATCTTCGCGGTGACGGAGGACCTGGCCCCGTACGTGAGTTCGGCGGCGGCGCGGGCCATCGCGGCCAAGGAGCGGGCGACGCTGCTGAAGCACCTGCGGGACTTCGCCGAGGGCTGGGACGAGGCCCGGCTGGCGCGGGCGGAGCGCGAGGTGCTGGCCGCGCTGGCCGAGCGCGGCGAGGCGACGACCAAGGAACTCTCCGAGGACGTCCCGCAGTTGCGCGAGACGATGCTGATGTCGGCGGGCAAGCCGTACGCGGCGACGCAGAGCGTGGGCAGTCGGCTGCTGCGGCTGCTGGCCTCGGACGGGCACGTGCGCCGCTGCCGCCCGCGCGGCTCCTGGCTGAGCAACAGCTACCCGTGGGCGCTGGTGCCGCAGTGGCCGGAGGTGCCGGTGCGGGAGGCCAAGGCCGAGGTGGTGCGGCGCTGGCTGGCGGCGTACGGGCCGGGGACGGTCGAGGACGTGAAGTGGTGGACGGGTTGGACGCTGGGAGACGTCCGTCGGGCGCTGGCCGACCTCGGGGCGCGGGATGTGGCGCTGGCCGACGGATCGGCCGCACTGGTGCTGCCGGAGGACGAGGGCCCGGTGGCGGAGCCCGAGCCGTGGGCGGCGCTGCTGCCGGCGCTGGATCCTGCGGTGATGGGCTGGCGCGGGCGGGACTGGTACCTGCGGCCGCAGGACGTGCCCGCGCTGTTCGACCGCGCGGGCAACGCCGGGCCGACGGTGTGGTGGTGCGGCGAGGTGGTGGGCGGCTGGGCGCAGCGCGCCGACGGCACGGTGGTGTGGCGGCTGTTCCGGGACGTCGGGGCGCAGGCCGGGCGGGCCGTCGCGGTGGAGGCGGAGCGGCTGGCGGCCTGGCTGGGGGAGGTGCGGGTGACGCCGCGCTTCCGTACGCCGTTGGAGCGTGAACTCAGGGGCTGAGGGCGGGTGGTGTCCCCTGCGGGGTGACGGGTCCGCCGGTGGCGGTGGGCCCGCCGGTGGACCGGGTGGGCCGGGGGGTGGGCTTGGGGGCGGGGCTGGGCTGCTCCGGGTCGGTGGGTTTGGGGGCCTGTGGGCTGGGCTCGGTCGGGCCGGTGGCGGGGGTGCTGGGCGCCTGGGCGGGGGCCTGGGTGGGGGTCGGCCCGGCGGCGGTGGGGCCGGGGCTCGGGGTGGTGGTGGCGCTGGGGCCGGTGCTCACGGGCATGGTGGGGAAGACGGGGCCGGTGGGGGTGGCGGGCCCGGTCTGGAGGTCGAAGTCCTGGGTGGGGGTGCCGTCGAGGGCGGCGGTCATGTAGGCGGTCCAGATCCGGGTGGGGAAGGCGCCGCCGTTGATCCGGGTGAACCCGGCGGTGCCGGCCAGCGGTTCCTTGGCGTGGGTCTTCGGGTTCTCCCGGAACAGGCCGACGGTGGTGGCGAGTTCGGGGGTGTAGCCGGCGAACCAGGCGGAGAGGTTGGAGTCGGTGGTGCCGGTCTTGCCGGCGGCGGGGCGGTTCAGGTCGAGGGCGGCGGAGCCGGTGCCGCGCGGGCTGATGACGTCGCGCAGGACGTCGGTGACGGAGTCGGCGATCTGGCGGTCGAGCGCTTCGGTGGCCTTGTGTTCAGGCATCTTGGGGACGTCGACGGAGCCGCCGGGGTTGACGCGTTCGAGTTTGAGGACGGACCAGGGGGTGTGGGCCTGGCCGTGGGCGGCGAGGGTGGCGTAGGCGCCGGCCAGGTCGAGGGCGCTGGGGGTGGCGGTGCCGAGGGTCATCGAGGTGTTGGCCGGGTCCATGCCGCGGACGCTGTCGGGGATGCCGAGTCTGATGGCGGTCTCGCGGACGCGGGCGAGTCCGGCGTCCACGCCTTCCTGGGCGTAGACGGAGTTGACGGACTTCACCATGGCCTGGCGCAGGGTGATGGTGCCGTAGTCGGTGTCGTCCTCGTTGGGCGGGGCGTACGGGGTGGGGCCGCCGGTGACGGGGCGTTCGCTGGTGCCGTCGTAGCGGGATTCGGTGGTGATCGGGCGTCCGTCGAGGGTGTGTTGGGCGATGAGGCCGGCGGCGAGGTCGATCGGTTTGAAGGTGGAGCCGATCTGGTTGTCCTGGCGCAGCGCGTCGTTGTAGGGCTGCTTGGCGTAGTCGGGGCCGCCGTAGACGGCGACGACCCGGCCGGTGGCGGGTTCGACGGAGGCGCCGGCGACCCGGACGTCGGTGTCGGTGGTGGGGCGGGCCCGGGGGTCGAGTTCGCCGGTGAGCTGTTCCTGGACGGCCTTGACGAAGGCGTTCTGGCGGGGTTCGTCGAAGGTGGTGGTGATGCGCCAGCCGCCGGACTTGAGGGTGGCGGCGTCGAGGGTGCCGGAGGAGATGAGGTAGTCGTCGGCGACGCCGACCAGGTAGCCGGCCTGGCCGGCCAGGCCGGTGGCGGGCTTGGGGTCGAGCGGTTCGGGGAAGGCGGTGGCGGCGCGGTCGGCGGGGGTGAGGAAGCCGAGTTGGACCATGCCGTCGAGGGTGTAGTGCCAGCGGGCGATCGCCTTCTCGCGGTTGGCGGGGGTGGCGGTCCTGACGTCGTAGAGGCTGGGGGCCTGGAGCAGTGAGGCGAGGTAGGCGCCCTGGCCGAGGGTGAGCCGGGAGGAGTCGACGCCGTAGTAGGCGTGGGCGGCGCTCTGGATGCCGTAGGCGCCGCGGCCGAAGTAGCTGCTGTTGAGGTATCCGGCGAGGATCTCGGGTTTGTCGAGCTGCTGGTCGACCTTGAGGGTGATGAGCAGTTCGCGGCCCTTGCGTTCGAGGGTCCGGTCCTGGGTGAGGTAGTAGTTCTTGACGTACTGCTGGGTGATGGTGGAGCCGCCCTGTTTGCCCTTGTCGGTCAGGCTGTTCCAGCCGGCCCGGAGGATGCCCTTCAGGTCGATGCCACGGTTCTGGTAGAAGGTGCGGTCCTCGGCGGAGACGACGGCCTGCTGGGTCTGGAGCGGGATCTGGTCGATGGTGACGTCGGTGCGGTTGACGGCGCCGGTGCGGGCGATCTCGGTGGTGCCGTCGGCGTAGAGGTAGATGTTGTTCTGGGCGACGGCGTGGGCGTTGGGGTCAGGCACCGGGACGATGACGTAGAGCACGGCGAAGCCCCCGGCGGCGAGCAGCAGCAGGGTGGCGAGGGTGCCGAGGGTGACCCGCCAGGTGGGCAGGAGCCGGCGCCGGAACGGGAGGGCGCGGCGGGCTTCGCGGCGGGCGGCCCGTTTGGCCTGGCGGCGGGTGCTCAGGGTCATGGCGAGATTATCTGCTATTTGACGTTCGGTCAGGCGCGGAAAACCGGGTGCGGGTGGTGGGGCCCGGCGGTACGGTGAAAGGTGCAAACCACATAGCGCACCCACTTTCGCAGCTCCGCTCGTCCGCCCGGCACCCCCGGGTCGGGACGGTCGGAGCCGCTGGGGTGTGCGCGGAGGTCGCAGGGCGTTCTTCTCCGCCCATATTTGTCGACAAGGAGACAATATGCTCTACGCCGCCGTCGCTCGCGGCGCCTTCCGCCGCTACTCCACCTACCGGGCCGCCACCGTGGCCGGCACCGTCACCAACACCGTCTTCGGCATCATCCTGGCCTCCTCCTTCCTCGCCCTCTGGCAGGCCCGCCCCAACCTCGGCGGCTACGACCAGGGCCAGGCCGTCACGTACATCTGGGTCAGCCAGAGCCTGCTGGTCACCGTCGCGGTGTGGGGCGGCGGCTTCCAGGACGACCTCCAGGCCCGCTTCCGCAGCGGGGACATCGCCGTCGACCTCTACCGCCCGGTCGACTTCCAGTGCTGGTGGCTGGCCTCCGACCTCGGCCGGGCCGCCTTCCAGGCGCTGGTCCGCGGCACCGTGCCGATGCTGATCGGCGCGCTGGTGTTCCGCATCCGGCTGCCCGAACACCCGCTGACCTGGGCGCTGTTCCTGGTCTCCGTCGTGCTGGCGGTGGTGGTCAGCTTCGGGCTGCGCTTCCTGGTCTCGATCACCGGGTTCTGGCTCCATGACGCCGAGGGGGTGCGCTCGGTGATGCTGGTGGTCTCGATGTTCTTCTCCGGGATGCTGCTGCCGATCGGGTTGTTCCCCGGCTGGCTCGGCGACCTCGGCCGGGTGCTGCCCTGGTCGGCGCTGGTGCAGGTGCCCACCGACGTCTTCCTGGAGCGCCGCGGCGCCGGCCCCGCGCTCGGCACGCTCGCCTTCCAGCTCGGCTGGGCCGCCGTGCTGCTCGCCGCCGGGCGGGGCGCCCAGTGGCTGGCGACCCGCAAGGTGGTGGTCCAGGGTGGCTGAGCAGCTCACGCACCCCATCGCGGGAGAGCCCTTCGCGGAAGAGCCCTTCGCCGGCGAGGCCCGCGCGGGGGAACCGCCGGCGGGGGAGCCGTTCGTCCGGGACGCCCTCCTGCCCCGCACCGCCTGGGCGCTGCGCTCCTGGTGGCTCTGCGCCCGGATGTGGATGCGCTCGATGATGGCCTACCGGGCCTCCTTCGCGCTGAACCTGGCCGCCAGCCTGGTCATCCACTCGCTCGACTTCGTGGTGCTGGTGATCATGTTCCGGCACACCGACCGGCTCGGCGGCTGGAGCCTGCCGGAGATCGCCTTCCTCTACGCCACCGCCACCTTCTCGCTCGGCGTCGCCAACATGGCGGTCGGCTCGGTGGACGCCCTCGGCGAGCGGATCGTCAGCGGGTCGCTGGACAGCATGCTGATCCGGCCCGCGCCCGCGCTCGCCCAGCTGTGCGCCGAACGCTTCTCGCTGCGCCGGATCGGCCGGCCGCTCCAGGCCGTCGTGGTGCTGGTCTGGTCGCTGGCCGCGCTGGACGTGCACTGGACCTGGGACCGGGTGCTGCTGGTGCCGGTCCTGCTGGTCTGCGGCACCGTCATCTTCTGCGCGATCTTCGTCGGCGGCGCCACCGTCCAGTTCTGGTGGGGCGAGTCCAGGGAGCTCCAGAACTCCTTCACCTACGGCGGCGCGACCCTGCTGCACTACCCGCCGACCATCTTCGCCAAGGAACTGGTCGCCGGGGCGGTCTTCGGCGTCCCGCTGGCCTTCGTCAACTGGCTGCCCGCGCTGCGCATCCTCGACCGGCCCGACCCGCTCGGCCTGCCCGCCGCCTTCCGGTTCGCCTCGCCGGTCGCCGCCGCGGTCTGCGTCCTGGCCGCCGGCCTCGCCTGGCGCGCCGGGCTGCGGGCCTACCGCGGCACCGGCAGCTGAACCCTCCCGGCAGCCCCCTCTCCTCTCCTCTCCGCCTCCCGCCTCCCGCCTCTCCAAGGAGCACCCATGGCACTGATCGAACTCCAGGACGTCCACCGCCACTTCACCGTACGGGCCCGCACCGGCCGGTTCAGCCGGGTCAAACGCGAGGTCCGCGCGGTGGACGGGCTCAGCTTCACCGTCGAGGCCGGCGAGTGCGTCGGCTACATCGGGCCCAACGGCGCCGGCAAGTCCACCACCATCAAGATGCTGACCGGCATCCTCGTGCCCAGCTCCGGACGGCTGCGGGTGGCCGGCGTCGATCCGGCCCGCGAACGCGTCACCCTGGCCCGCCGGATCGGCGTCGTCTTCGGCCAGCGCACCACCCTCTGGTGGGACCTTCCGCTGCGCGACTCCTTCGAACTCGCCCGCCGGATCTACCGCATCCCCGACGCCCGGTACCGCGAGAACCTCGACCGCTGCGTCGAACTGCTCGACCTGGGAGCCCTGCTGGACACCCCGGTGCGCCAGCTCTCGCTCGGCCAGCGGATGCGCGGCGACCTCGCGGCGGCGCTGCTGCACGACCCCCAGGTGCTCTACCTGGACGAGCCGACCATCGGCCTGGACGTGGTCAGCAAGGGCCGGGTGCGCGAGTTCCTGCGCGAGGTCAACCGGGAACGCGGCACCACCGTGCTGCTCACCACCCACGACCTGACCGACATCGAGCAGCTCTGCGGCCGGGTGATGGTGATCGACCACGGTCGCGTGGTGTACGACGGCGGGCTGGACGGACTGCACGCCACCGGACGCAGCGAGCGGACGCTGGTGGTGGACCTCGCGGAGGAGCTCGCCCACCCGGTCGAGGTGCCCGGGGCCCGGGTCACCAGGGTCGAGGGGCCGCGCCAGTGGCTGGCCTTCCCGGCCCAGGACAGCGCCGCGCCGATCGTGGCCGCCGTCGCCGCCCGCTACCCGCTGGTGGACCTGTCGGTGCGCGAGCCGGCCATCGAGGACGTGATCGCCCGGATGTACGCGGAGGTCGCGATCGGCTGACCCCCGGGGCCGCCCTCCCGAGCCGGCTCCGGCACCCCGAACGCCCGTGCGGTGATCGGGAGGGCGTTCCGGTCCCCTTAGGCGGTGCGGGTGGGTGATCGTTACCTCGGCGCTCCGCCGCGAGTTGATCAATCGTCACTCACCGAGACCGGAACCGGAGGACGGGGATGAGCCTGGACGTCTGCGTGGTCGGACTGGGCAGGGTGGGCCTGCCGCTGGCGGTGCGGATCGCGCTGAACGGCCACCGGGTGACCGGCGCCGACACCGCGCCCGGCGTGGTGGACAGCGTCGACCGGGGCGTGCCGCCGTTCCCCCGGGAGGAGGGCCTGGACGAGGCGCTCAAGCAGGTCGTCACCGAGGGCCGGCTGCGGGCCACCACCGACACCACGGCCGCGGTCGCCCGGTCCGAGGCGGTCGTGCTGGTCGTCCCGCTGGTCACCGCCGCCGACGGCAGCCCGGACTTCGCCCTGCTCGACGCCGCCACCGACGCCGTCGCGGCCGGACTGCGGCGGGGCACGCTGGTCAGCTACGAGACCACCCTGCCGGTCGGCACCACCCGGGAGCGCTGGGCGCCCCGGCTGGCCGCCGGGTCGGGGCTCGCCGCCGGGGCCGACTTCGCGCTGGTGGCCAGCCCGGAGCGGGTGAGTGCGGGGCGGGTCCTCGCCGACCTGCGGCGCCACCCCAAGCTGGTCGGCGGCCTCGACCGGGCCTCCACCCGCAGCGGCGCCGAGTTCTACCGGGCGGTGCTGGACTTCGACCCCCGCCCGGACCTGCCCCGCCCCAACGGCGTCTGGGAGCTGGCCTCGCTGGAGGCGGCCGAGTTCAGCAAGCTCGCCGGGGCCACGTACCGGGACGTCAACATCGCGCTGGCCAACCAGTTCGCCCGGTACGCGGACGAGGTCGGGGTGGACTTCGCGGAGGTCGTCGAGGCCTGCAACTCCCAGCCGCACAGCCATCTGCACCGGCCGGGCATCGCGGTCGGCGGGCCCTGCCTCCCGGTGTACCCGAGGCTCTACCTGTGGAACGACCCGGGCGCGACGGTGGTCCGGGCCGCGCGCGAGGCCAACCTGGCGGTGCCCGGGTACGCGGTGGGGGTGCTGGCGGGGGCGGTGCCGGGCGGCATCGCCGGGCAGGGCGTGCTGGTGCTCGGCGCGGCGTACCGCGGCGGGGTCAAGGAGACGGCCCACTCCGGGGTGTTCCCGCTGGTCGAGGCGGTGCGGTCGGCGGGCGCGCGGCCGTACGTCAGCGACCCGCTGTACGAGGCGGAGGAACTGGCGGCGCTCGGGCTGCCGCCGTACGGCGGGGAGCCGGTGGTGGCGGCGGTGCTCCAGACGGACCACCCGGAGTACCGGGACCTGACGCCGGGGGACCTGCCGGGGGTGCGGGTGCTGCTGGACGGGCGGCGGTGCACGGACCCGGAGCGCTGGGCGGGCGCGGAGGCGCGGCGGATGGTGCTGGGCGGGGCCTGAAGGGCGCCCGGCCGCCGCGCGGTGTCCACCAGGGGTGCGTGATCACGGGCCGCGCCCCCGTTCGCGCCGGTCAACGGGCAGACTGGCGGGGTGAGTGACGAAGCCTTCAGCGCAACCGGCCCCGGGGTCCGGTTCACCGCGGCCGACGAGCGGAAGAGACGCGGCGTCCGCCGGATGAAGACCATCGCGACCGGCCTGCTGGCCTTCGCGACCCTGGTCTTCGCCCTCTCCACCTGGGCCAGGGCGGCCGGCGCCGGCCCCTGGGCGGGGTACGTGGCGGCCGCCGCCGAGGCGGGCATGGTCGGCGCGCTGGCCGACTGGTTCGCGGTGACCGCGCTGTTCCGCCGCCCCTTCGGCCTGCCGATCCCGCACACCGCGATCATCCCGACCAAGAAGGACGCCTTCGGCCGCTCGCTCGGCGACTTCGTCGGCGAGAACTTCCTCTCCGGCCACGTGGTGCGCGGCCGCCTCGCGGCGCTCGGCATCGGCCGCCGGCTGGGGGAGTGGCTGGCCGCGCCGGGCAGCGCCGAGCGCGTCACCAAGGAGGCCTCGGCGGCGCTGCGCGGCCTGCTGGAGGTGCTGCGCGACGACGACGTGCGGGCGGTCGTCTCCGAGGCGGTGACCAGGCGGGCCGCCGCCACCTCGGTGGCCGAGCCGATGGGCCGGATGCTCGGCAAGGTGGTCGCGGACGGCGGGCACCACGGGGTGGTGGACCTGGTCGCGGTCCGGGCGCACGGCTGGCTGACCGCCAACCACGAGGAGGTCGTGCAGAAGGTCACCCAGAAGACCCCGGGCTGGACGCCCCGCTTCCTCGACCAGCAGGTCGGCGAGCGGGTCTACAAGGAACTGCTGCGCTTCGTCACCGAGATCCGGGACGACCAGGACCACCCCGCCCGCGGCGCGATCGACAACTTCCTCGCCGACTTCGCGACCGAGTTGCAGACCGACCCGGAGACCATCGCCAGGGTCGAGCGGGCCAAGGCCGAACTGCTGGCCCGCCCCGAGGTGCAGGACCTGATCAACTCCACCTGGGCGGCCGTGCGCACCCTGGTGATGGGCGCGGCCGAGGACGAGGACAGCGAACTGCGCCGGCGCATCCGTGACGGCGTGCGCGGCTTCGGCGAGCGCCTGGCCACCGACCCCAAGCTCCAGGCCAAGGCGGACGGCTGGCTCCAGGACGCCGCCCAGTACCTGGTGGACACCTACCGCGCCGAGATCACCTCGCTGATCTCCGAGACGGTGGCGGGCTGGGACGCCGACGACGCCTCGCGCAAGATCGAGGCCAACGTCGGCCGCGACCTCCAGTTCATCCGGATCAACGGCACCGTGGTCGGCGCCATGGCCGGGCTGCTGATCCACACGGTGGCGGTCGCGCTCGGGGGGTGACCCCGGCCGGCGCCCGGCGCCCGGGGTCCGGTCCCGGTCGGCGTTCGGGGATCCGCTCCGGGCCGGCTCCCGGGGGGCGATGATCCCGGTCCGGCGGGCCCGGCTTGGGCCTATCCTGGGCCGAACCTCGCGATACGCGCGTAGAGGTACGGAGAAGGAAGAGGGAACCACCGTGGTCCAGCCGGACGGAAGTCGGATCGGCCCCAGCGTCAACCGGATCGAACCCGCGGAGCGGAGCATCGAGGCGTTCATCGCCGGGATGCCCAAGGCGGAACTGCACGTCCACCACGTCGGCTCGGCCTCGCCGCGCGTCGTCGCCGAGCTGGCCGCCCGGCACGCCGGCAACTCCAGGGTGCCGACCGACCCGGCGGCGCTCGCCGAGTACTTCACCTTCACCGACTTCGCGCACTTCATCGACGTCTACCTGAGCGTCGTGGACCTGGTCCGGGACGCCGAGGACGTCCGCGCGCTCACCTACGGCGTGGCCGAGGACATGGCCCGGCAGAACATCCGCTACGCCGAGCTGACCATCACCCCGTACTCCTCGGTCAAGCGGGGCATCCCCGAGGTCGCCTTCATGGAGGCGATCGAGGACGCCCGGCTGCGCGCCGAGAAGGAACTCGGCGTGGTGCTGCGCTGGTGCTTCGACATCCCCGGCGAGGCCGGGCTGGAGTCGGCCGAGGTGACCGCCCGGCTGGCCACCGAGCTGGCGCCCGAGGGCCTGGTCAGCTTCGGCCTGGGCGGCCCGGAGATCGGTGTCCCGCGCCCGCAGTTCAAGCCGTACTTCGACCGGGCCCGGGCGGCCGGCCTGCGCAGCGTCCCGCACGCGGGCGAGACCACCGGCCCGGAGACGGTCTGGGACGCGATCCGGGAGCTCGGCGCCGAGCGCATCGGGCACGGCACCCAGGCGGTGAAGGACCCGGCGCTGCTCGACCACCTGGGCGAGCACCGCATCCCGCTGGAGGTCTGCCCGACCTCCAACATCGCCACCCGGGCCGTGGAGCGGATCGAGGACCACCCGATCAAGCGGATGGTGGACGCCGGGCTGCTGGTGACGGTCAACAGCGACGACCCGCCGATGTTCGGCACCGACCTCAACACCGAGTACGCGGTGGCGGCCCGGCTGCTGGGCCTGGACGAGGCCGGCGTGGCGGGGCTGGCCCGCAACGCCGTGGAGGCCTCCTTCCTGGACGGGGCGGGCAAGAGCCGGCTGGCCGGGGAGATCGACGCCTACCTGGCGGCCTGGCAGCGGTCGTAGCTCCTGGCTGACGTCCCCCCTGGTGAACCGCCCCGTCGACCTCGGTCGGCGGGGCGGTTCCGCTGTCGGCGCCTGCTCCGTCCGGGTGATGGTGCCAAAGTGGCGCCATGAATGGCTCGACATGGCGCCATCGCTGTGCCATGCTTACCGGCATGGACCTCACGCCGTACGTCGAAAACCTCCGGAACGAGCTCGCGGTGGCCGCCGCCACCGGTGGCGACGAAGCCCGCGCGCTGGCCGAACGGCTGACGCTCCCGCTGGAGTCGGCCGTGCGGCTCACCCTGCTCAACGCGCTCTCGGCCGCCATGGGCGAGGTCACCCGCGACCTCGCCCCCGGCTCGGTGGACGTGCGGCTGCGCGGCGTCGACCCGGAGTTCGTGGTCACGGCGCCGCCCGGCTCGGGCGCCTTCCACGGCGATCTGCCACCGGTGGCGCCACAGTCGGCCCCCGTGGTGCCGCCCGTGGTGCCATCGGTGTCCAGGGTGGCACCTTCGGCGGTGCCGGAGTCGGACGAGACGGCCCGGATCAACCTGCGCCTGCCCGCCCAGCTCAAGGCACGGGCCGAGGAGGCCGCCGCAGAGGCCGGCCTCTCGCTCAACGCCTGGCTGGTCCGGGCCGTGGCCGGCGCGCTGGAGGGCGGCGAGCCGGCCCGCCGCCCGGTCGCCGATCCGGGCACCCACGTTCCGCGCACCTTCGGCGGCCAGGGCTTCACCGGCTGGGTCCACTAGCAACGCCACGGCATCCGGGGCTTCCCCGCGCAGCACCGCCCGCACCACCTTCTGCACCTACGACGTCACCCCCGCTCCGACCAGCGGGGACACCCACACGAGTCAAGAGGACGGGACAGCCATGCCTACGTACGAGACCGACGGACCGATCTCCGCCATCCTCGAATTCGACATCGGCTCGGTCTGGATCAAGGCGAGCAAGCGCACCGACGCCGTGGTCGAGGTCCGGCCCGCCAACCCGGCCAAGGAGGCGGACGTCAGGGCCGCCGAGCAGACCCAGGTCGACTTCTCGGCCGGCCGGCTCGGCATCAAGGCCCCCAAGCAGCGCTCCGTCTTCACCAGCAAGAAGGGCTCGATCGAGATCCTGGTCGAGCTGCCGGTCGGCTCCGAGGTCCACAGCGAGTCCCCGATGGCCGAGTTCATCACCGAGGGGCCGCTCGGCGCCTGCCGGCTGAAGACCTCGCTCGGCCGCATCCATGTCGAGCACGCCGACAGCGTCCGGCTGGACAGCGGCTTCGGGGACATCCGGCTTGGGGGCACGGCCTGGGACGCCGAGGTGACGGGCGCCGGCCGGATCGAGATCGGCTCCGTCGGGGGCCGGCTGACGGTCAAGAACAGCAACGGCGACATCGAGATCGAGGAGGTGCGCGGCGCGCTGCACGCCAACTCCTCCAGCGGCCGGATCCACGTCGGTTCCGCCGAGGGGGACGTGGACGCCAAGTCGGCGCACGGCCACGTCCGGATCGGCCGGGTGGTCCGCGGCAAGGTCACCCTCCAGACCAACGTGGGGGACGTCGAGGTCGGCATCGCCGAGGGCACCGCGGCCTGGCTCGACGTGCACAGCAAGGTCGGCGGCGTCCGCAACGACCTCGGCCCCACCCAGGGCCCCGGCGATGCCGTGGAGACGGTCGAGGTGCACGGCCGCACCCAGGTCGGCAACGTCATCGTCCGGAGGGCCTGATGGCGGCAGGCCCGGCGATCTCGGCCGCGGGGCTCACCAAGTCCTACGGCGGCAAGGCGGTGCTCCGGGGCGTCGACCTGGCGATTCCGGCGGGCAGCGTGTTCGCCCTGCTCGGGCCCAACGGCGCCGGCAAGACCACCACCGTGCAGATCCTCTCCACCCTGATCCCCGCCGACGGCGGGACGGCCCGGGTGGCCGGCCACGACGTCGCCCGCGAGGCCGGCGGGGTGCGGAAGGCGATCGGGGTGACGGGCCAGTTCTCGGCGGTGGACAACCTGCTGACCGCCGAGGAGAACCTGCTGCTGATGGCCGACCTCAACCACCTCCGCCGTCGGGAGGGGCGGAGGCGGGCGGAGGAGCTGATGCGGCGGTTCGACCTCACCGGGGCCTCCCGCCAGGCCGCCGCCACCCTCTCCGGCGGCATGCGGCGCAAGCTCGACCTCGCGATGACACTGGTCGGGAGCCCGGAGGTGATCTTCCTGGACGAGCCGACCACCGGGCTGGACCCGCGCAGTCGGCGCACCATGTGGGAGATCATCCGGAGCCTGGTCGCCGACCAGGGGGTGACGGTCTTCCTCACCACCCAGTACCTGGAGGAGGCCGACCAACTCGCCGACCGGATAGCCGTCCTGGACGGCGGCCGGATCGTCGCCGAGGGCACCGCCGAGGAGCTGAAGCGGATCGTCCCGGGCGGGCGGATCCGCCTCCGGTTCGCGGACGCCGCCCGCCTGGCCACCGCAGCCGCCCTGTTCGAGTACGCCAAGGCCGACACCGAGGCGCTGCGGCTGGACATCCCGGGGGACAACTCCGTCCTCACCGTGAAGGCCGTGCTGGACGCGCTCGACAACGCGTCCGTCCCGGCCGAGTCACTGGTCGTCGAGACGGCCGATCTGGACGACGTGTTCCTCCAGCTGACCGGGGAGGGGGCGCGATGAGCATCGCCACGGGCACGGCCGGCCACGCACTCGGCGACTCGCTGACCATGCTGCGCCGCAACCTCAAGCACGCGCTGCGGTACCCGTCGCTGACCTTCGCGGTCGTGGTGATGCCGGTCATGATGCTGCTGCTCTTCAACTACGCCTACGGCAGCACGCTGGGTGCCGGCATCGGCGGCGGCCACTACATCGACTACGTCACGCCGGGCATCGTGCTGATGGCGGCCACGTCCGGGTCGCTGGTCACCGCGATCGGCATCTGTACCGACATGACCGAGGGGATCGTCAACCGCTTCCGCACGATGGCGATATCGCGGTCCGCCTTCCTGGCCGGGCACGTGGTGGGGAGTGTCATCCAGACCATGATCGGCCTGGTGCTGGTGATCGGCGCGGCCCTCGCGATGGGCTTCCGGCCGAACGCCGGGCCGGTGGAGTGGTTGGCGGCGATGGGGCTGCTGCTCTTCCTCACCATCGCGCTGACCTGGATATCGGCGGGCATCGGCCTGGTGGCCAAGACGGTCGAGAGCGCCGGCAACCTGCCGATGCCCCTGCAGTTCCTGCCCTTCATCGGCAGTGCCATCGTCCCCACGGACTCCATGCCGGCGGCCATGCGCTGGTTCGCGGAGTACCAGCCCTTCACCCCCGTGATCGAGACCTTGCGCGGTCTGCTGATGGGCACCGGGATCGGCACCAGCGCCTGGAGCGCCCTGGCCTGGTGCACCGGGCTGACGCTGGTGGGCTACTTCTGGTCGCGGAGCGTGTTCCACCGGCGGTGACGGGAGAGTCTCCTACCGGCGGTGACGGGGGTGCGGCCGGTGGTGCGCGGGGTGGCCCGGGCGGCGGAGCACCGTCGTCCGGCTGCTCGGCGCCGCCGTAGTAAAGTCCCGGCAAAAGGCAACTCCGGGGGGAGCAAATGACGGTGACGCGTCGCCAGAAGGTGGTGTGGTGGCTCCGGGGCGCGGCACTGGCGGCCTTCCTGGTGTACCTCCCGGGCTACCTCTCCTCCCGTCAGGGCGGGTTGGTCGAGGTCGAGCGCTGGCTGAACCACCCGGTGCTGCTGCTCGGGACGTCGATCGCGCTGGCCGTGGCCTCGGCGGTGGCCCAGTTCGAGTTCCGTACCAGGTGGGCGCAGATCGGCTGCGCGGCCGTGCTGTCGCCGCTCATCGTCATCGGGGCGATGGTCGGCGCGCTGGCGTACGTCTTCGGCGGCGAGGGCCAGGCCGAGCGGCGGCCCGGCCCGGGCCGTCCGGACCGGGTGCTGACCGTCACCAACATCGCCTTCTCGATCGACCCGGTGTACCGGGTGGAGCTGGTGTCCGGTACCGGCTGGTCGGCCCGCCACTGGAGCATGGGCACCTGGGACACCGAGGACGGTGACTTCATCCGGGTCGACTGGGCCGGGCCGGACTTGATAACGATCACCCGGGAGACGAAGCTCACCGCCTTCGACGTCCTCCCGGACGGCAGCTTGGGCGCGCCCCGGGACTTGCCCCTGCCCCGGAACGGGGACGCCCCTCCGCCGTGAGCCGGGGGAGGGGCGGGACAAACGTGTCACGGACTCCGAACGGTCCTTCGGTGGCGCCGCGCCGCCCCGGGGGCCCGTAGTAGAGTCCGCGCGCATATCACCGGAAGGCGTCGGGGGGGCGAAGGTGTCAGCGGTGCTCCGCAAGCGGATCGCGTGGGGGCTCAGAGGAGCGGCGCTCGCGGCGATGCTGGTGCTGCTGGGGGGCTGGCGTGCGTCCCGGTCGGGCGGGCTGGTGGTGCTCGAACAGTGGCTCTACCACCCGGTGCCGCTGATCGGTGCGGCGCTCGTGCTGGTCGTGATCTCGCTGATCATCGAGACGGAGTTCCAAAGCCGGCTGTCGCGGATCGGCTGCGCGGTCGCTCTGGTGGTGCTGGTTCTCGGCGGGGTGCCGATCGGGATCGCGGGGCTCGCGCTCACCAGGGAGGGCCGGCCTCAGCGGTGGCCCAGCCCGGGCCGTCCGGACCGGGTGCTGACCATCACCGATGTCTCCTCCACGATCGCCCCGGTCTACCGGGTGGAGTTGGTGTCCGGTACCGGCTGGTCGGCCCGCCACTGGAGCATGGGCACCTGGGACTCCTTCAGCGGCGAGTTCGTCAGCGCCGAGTGGTCCGGGCCGGAGCAGATCACGATCAACCAGGGAAAGTCGCTCACGGTCTACGACGTGCTGTCCGACGGCAGCCTGAGCGCGCCCCGGTACGCGCACCGGAACGTGCCCCGGAACGGGGACGCCCCTCCGCCGTGAGCCGGGGGAGGGACGGACCGTTCGCGTCACGGGCTGGACGTCACCAGGTGTCGATGCCCATGGTCTTGGCCGCGCTGTGGATGGCGTTGTAGTGCGGGATCGACATGTCGGACTTCTTCTGGCCGGCCGGAAGGTTGCGGTCGGCGGCCCGGAACTCGTCGCGGGCCTCGGCGAGCAGGCTGGTGCCGTGGGAGACCGGGACGTCCTTGGTGCCGTGCGCCGGGTGGGACTTGGCAGCCGTCTTGCTGCCGGCATTGATCAGGGTGTTGCGGGCCTGGTTGTAGTCGGCGACCTTGATGGTCTTCGGGTTGCGGAGCTCCGTCTGGACCCCGGCTGTCGACTGTGCCTGCTCGGCGGCCACGGCGGCGGGAGCGGCAGCGGCGGTGAGCGCACCCGTCACGAGGACGGTGGCGAAGGCGTTCCGGAGGCTCCTGTGCATGAGGGTGTTCCTTCCGATCGGAAAGCGACGAGGATTCGGCCCCGGGATGAGGAATGGGAACGGTCGGGGTGCGAACGTCTCGGCCATACCCCGGCTCCCGGTGGCGGAAAACCGACTTCCGCTCGGGGAATTCGGTGAGGATGAGATCAAGCCTTTTTCTGATTTGGCTTCAATAGCATTGATGCGGTGGCGAGCCCCGTCAGAGGGTTCGCGTCATGAACGTGCTGTTCGGGTCGGGGCGGTAGTCCGCGAACGGCTCGCAGGTGGTGAACCCGAACTTCTCGTACAGCTTCCTGGCGGGGAGGAAGAACTCCTCGCTGCCGGTCTCCAGGCTCAGCCGGGTGAAGCCCATGCGCGTGGCCTCGGCGATGATGTGCCCGAGGAGGAGGGAGGCGACGCCGCTCCGCTTGCGCAGGGGTGCCGTGCGCATCGACTTCAGCTCGGCGTGGTGCGCGTCGAGTCTTTTGATGGCGCCACAGCCTACGAGGACGTCGTTGTCCCGGACCGACCAGAAGGTGATCCCGGGGCGGCGGAGGGCGTCGAGGTCGAGGGCGTGCGTGCTCTCGGGCGGGGAGATGGCCCGCAGTTGCCGGACGTGCTCGTCGAGGAAGCGGGCGATCTCGGGGCCGGAGAGGTCGTCTGTGGAGATCTTCAACGGTGCTCCTGTCGTGAGCCGCGAAATGCGGAAGGGTCCGGCGCCTGTGGGGCGCCGGACCCTCCGGCTGTTGAGCGCCAGGCCCGGGTTGCACGGACTCTTCCTACTGAAAGTAGGACGTGCTCTGGTAGCACCGCTGACGCCTGACGGGGGATCACTCCCTCGCGACAGATGGAATATTAGCAGTTCAACGCCGGTGTGCCGAATCGCGGTTTCGGGGTGAGGGTGGGGGTGGGGCGAGGAACGCGAACGGGGTCCGGTACCTGTGTAGGTACCGGACCCCGTCCGATGTGGAGCGCCAGGCCCGGGTTGCACGGACTCTTCCTACTGAAAGTAGGACGTGCTCTGGTAGCACCGCTGACGCCTGGCGAGGGATCTTGTCCCTCGCGACGGAAGGAACAGTAGCAGCTCAGCGGCCCCGTGCCGAATCGTGGGGGAGGGGGTCAGGCGTCGAACTCGCCGGCGCGGATCGCGGAGACGAGCTCGCGCCACTCGTCGGGAGTGAGATGGGCGATCCCATCGGGCCGAAGGCTGCTGCGGACGAAGACGGCGTCGGGACCTATGGCCACCTCCGGGCATGCATTGGCGTCCGCGCAGGCTTCCGGGCGCCGCCAGTGAAAGGTTTCCATGGATTAGATCTCTTTCTTGATGAGCCTGATGGCGTCACGGGACTGGCTCTCTGACAGGGAGCGCTTGGTCATCGTGTCGATGATATGGCGGTAGTTCTTCAACTGCTTCTGCTCGTGCAGGAAGGCGGGGCCGCCTACGGCGTCAAGCTGAACCGTGTCCAGGCGGGGCACTGGTCCTTTCGCGTAGAAGACGCCCTGGCCTGCGCCGATGAATCCGTCGGCGCTGAAGCTGATGACCTGGAGCGTGACGTGCGGGAGCTCCGAGAACTCAAGCAACTTGTCCAACTGCTGCTTTGCGGCGGCGCGACCGCCGAACCGCATGCGCAGAGCAGCCTCATGGACCAGTGCCGAATAGGGCGGGGCGCCTTCGCGCATCAGCACTTCCGAACGCTTGAGGCGGTGTTCCAGTCGACCTTCGAAGAGGCGCGGAGGTAGCGGCGGGTAGACCTCGGCGAAGATGGCCCTGGAGTAGGCCTCCGTCTGCATGGCGCCAGGTACGTGCGAAACCTGGTAGGTGCGCATTCCCTTGGCGAAGTACTCCATTTCCGCGATGTCCAGGAAGCCGACCGGCACGGAGCCGCGATAGTCCTCCCACCAGCCTCTGTGGCGTTCCTCGGCCATGGCGCCGAGCGCCTCGACGAAGGCGGTGTCGCTCTCTTGGTAGTCGGAGGCGAGCATCCTCACGCGCTCCGCACTGATCGGGTACTGCGCCTTCTCGATCTGCGTGATCTTCGTTCGGGAGAACCCAAACAGCGCGGCAGCCTCGGCAGTTGTGCGGCCGGCGCAGTCGCGCATCTTCCGCAGCTCGATGCCGACTCGTTCCTGCCTGGCAGAAGGGGTGGTTCCTGGTGGCATGCCCCAAGCATCCATCGCAATCCCATGAGGGGTCCAGCAATCCATCGATCGAGTGAAGGATTAGGTAGAAGTGCCGGTACATGTACCAGAGATGCCCTACAGTCGGTGCCGCACCGATCACCGATGCGGGCGTCAGTAACGCTGCCTCGCACCGCAGAGCACCCGTGTCCGGGCTCGCTCACGGTGACAGCTCGCTCGGTTCATCCCTCCATTCCCCCTGGGAGACACTGTGCGCAACCTCAACTCCCCCTCCCTCACCCTCTCCCGCAGCGCCCTCCGCGACGGCATGGCCAGCGCCGGCTGGCCGCCCTCCCTCATCGCGGACGCCGAACTCGCCATGGTCGAACTCATCGTCAACGCCTGGCGTCACGGCAAGACCACCTCCCCCGTCATCCTCATCGACCACCGCGCCAACACCCTCCGGGTCTCCGTCTCCGACCGCAGTCCACTCCCCCCGGAGCAGCCCCGCGACCTCCCCCTCCTCTCCGAGACCGGTCGGGGCCTCCAGCTCGTCGCCGGGCTCGCCCACCGCTGGGGCGTCGATCCCCAACGCCTCGGCAAAACCGTCTGGTTCGAGCTCCAGCAAGAGCGCTGCTCGTGAGCGCCCTCCACCCCATCCACCCCGCCGACCCGGCGCTCCTCCACCTCACCCCGCGCCAGCTCACCGAGCTGATCGTGGAACTCCGCACCGAGGGCCGCGAATTCGGCCTCCTCTGGCCCTCCGCCGTCTCGGGCGAGACCAACCTCCACGGCCATCGCCTGATCGACGTCGGCAACATCCCGGCCAGCACCCTCATCAACCTCCTCGCGCTCCTGCGCGAGCACAAGCGAAGCCGTGGCACCCGCCCCCGGACGGAGTGAGGCCCCACCCTGACAGACTGGGGTCATGAACTCCGGCTCTGACAAGAGAAACTGGGACGAAGACGGGGCCCTCCGGGCCGCACTCAGGAACGCAGCCGGGGAACTCGGGCTCACCCTGCCCGAGCCGCACGGGCAGTGGGGCCGCCTCGCGGAGTACCTCGACGCGGACACGGGCCGCAGTGTGGTGGTGTCCCCGCCGGGCAACGGACGGCGGACCTTCGAGGTGCGCCTCCAGCTCAACGGCACGCCCCTGGCCAGTGGGGGGACTTCGGACCTCGCCAAAGCCGCCAGGGCGGTGGCGGCCTGGACCGGCGGCGCGGGCCTCGAAGAGACCCGGGCGCGCCTCGTTCATCAGGTACCGGCCCTGGGCCCTCGCCCACGAGCGCGAACCCTTCGGCAAGGTCGAGTTGACCTGGCTCGTCAAGCTCGACCGCGTCCACTCGGCGCCGTACAGCCGGCACCCGCGCGCCCACGCGGTGCTGGCGGCGGCGTACGACCAGCCGGTGCTGCGTGGGCTGATGCCGGTCAACAGCCACTTCAACCTGTGGTTCTCCACCAGCATCGAGGACTTCTGGAAGACGCGGGTCGGCTACGTCCTCTGCCCGTACGACGACGGGCTGTACGGGGTGCGGAACCGTGGTGAGCTGATCGCGCGCACCGAGACGCCGGAGGAAGCCGTCGCCCTGGTGGTGGCCGCCCTCCCGGAGGGGATCGGCCCGGCGAGCTGAACCCCCGCCTCGGCGCGAGAAGTCGGACCGGCCGACGTCTCGCGCCGGGGTAAATCCGTGAGGCCAAAGGGATTGCCGCCCGCCGACTCGTTCGGATAGGAACCTCGCATGCTTCGAGGCGACAAGATCGGGCTGCGCGCCCGGTACGACGAGGACATACCGATCCTGCGGGCCGAGCTGTACGACGACGTGGCCAACTCCGCCCGCTCCGAATGCGGTCCGTGGCGGCCGATCGTGCCCGGCTCGAACGATCCGAGGCTCGTGGTGGACGAGCAGAACCAGGCGAACGTCCCCTTCTCCGTCGTGGAGTTGGACAGCGGCACGCTGGTCGGCTCCGCGAACCTGTGGGGCATCGACACCCACCACCGCTCCGCGCACCTCGGGCTGGGACTGCTGCCGTCCTGCCGTGGCAAGGGCTACGGCGCCGACGTGGTCGCGGTGCTGTGCCACTACGGGTTCGTCGTGCGCGGCCTCAACCGGCTCCAGGTCGAGACGCTCGCGGACAACGCCCCGATGCTGCGCGCCGCCGAGCAGAACGGCTTCGTCCGCGAGGGCGAACTGCGCTCCTCGGCCTGGGTGATGGGCCGGTTCGTGAACCAGGTGCTGCTCGGCCTCCTCGCCGAGGACTGGAACCCGGGCGCAAGGGCCTAGTCCGCCGAGGCCCCCCCGCAGCGCCGGGCCGTGTATGTTCTCGAACCTCAGCTGAGTCGCTCTGCCACCCCTCGCCGCACCGTCGCAGCCCCAGGAGTCGCCATGCCCGCACCGCAGCAGACCACCGACCCCTACGAGGCGTCCGGCGTCGTGGGACCGGCCCCGGAGGGGGTGGGCCTGCCCCTGCCGCCGGTCTTCGAGTCGGTGGAGGCGGAGCGCCGGTACCGCAGGGAGCAACTGGCGGCGGGATTCCGGCTGTTCGGCCGGTTCGGCTTCTCGGAGGGCGTCGCCGGGCACATCACCGTGCGTGACCCGGAGGACCCGGGCCGGTTCTGGGTGAACCCGTTCGGCATGAGCTTCCACCAGATCAAGGCCTCCGACCTGGTCCTGGTCGACCACGAGGGCACCCTGCTGCACGGCACCCGGCCGGTGAACCGGGCCGCGTTCGCGATCCACTCCCAGGTGCACGCGGCCCGCCCGGACGCGATCGCCGCCGCGCACTCCCACTCGCTGTACGGCAAGGCCTTCTCCAGTCTGGGCATCCCGCTGGCCCCGATCACCCAGGACGCCTGCGCCTTCTTCGAGGACCACGGGCTGTACAGCGACTACCGGGGCGTGGTGACCGACGTCGAGGAGGGGCGGCGGGTGGCCGCCGCGCTGGGCGGATACAAGGCGGTGATCCTCCAGAACCACGGTCTGCTCACGGTCGGGCAGTCCGTCGCCGAGGCGGTCTGGTGGTTCGTCACGATGGAGCGCTCCTGCCAGGCGCAGCTGCTCGCGATGGCGGCCGGCACCCCCAAGCTGATCGACCGGGAGACCGCGCTGATCACCCGTGGTCAGCTGGGGACCTCGCTGGCCGGCTGGTTCCAGGCCCGCCCGTTGTGGGACCAGATCACCGCCTCCGATCCGGACCTCTTCGACTGACCGCTCCCCGCCGCTCCAGGAGGCGTCATGTCCGCCGTGGATTCCCGGCCCCGCCCGCGGATCGCCGTGTTCGGCGCCGGGTCCGTCGGCTGCCACCTCGGCGGTATGCTCGCCTCGGCCGCCGACGTCACCCTGATCGGGCGGCCGGCCGCGATGGCGGCGATCGAGGCGGACGGGCTGACCCTCACCGGGCCGGGTGAGGCCCGTCGCGAGGTCTGCGGCCTGACGACGGCGGCCGGTCCGGAGGCGGCGGCCGGGGCCGACTACGTCCTGGTGACGGTGAAGTCCGCCGACACCGCGACCGCCGCCCGGGAACTCGCGCCGCACCTCGGGCCCGGCACCGTGGTGGTGAGCTTCCAGAACGGCCTGCGCAACGCCGGGGTGCTCGCGGACGCGCTGCCCTCCCACCGGGTGCTGGCCGGCATGGTGCCGTACAACGTGGTGCGGACCGGCTCCGCCGCCGTTCACCAGGGGAGCGGCGGGTCACTGGCGCTGGCGGCCGAGGAGGGGGCGCACGTGCTCGCCGACGCGGCACGGGCGAGCGGTCTGCGACTGGAGCTGCGTTCGGACATGCCGGGCGTCCAGGCGGCGAAGCTGCTGATCAACCTCAACAACGCCGTCAACGCCCTCTCCGGCCTGCCGCTGAGCGAGCAGGTCGGGCAGCGGGCGTACCGGCGGTGCGTGGCGCGCTGCCAGCGGGAGGCGCTGGCGGCGTTCCGGGCCGCCGGGGTGGTGTCTGCCCGGCTCGGCCCGGTGGCGCCGGGGCTGATGCCCTGGGTGCTGGGCCTGCCGAACGCGCTGTTCCAGCGGCTGGCGGGGGCGAGCCTGCGGATCGACGCCACCGCCCGGTCCTCGATGTGGGAGGACCTCCAGCGCGGCCGGCCCACCGAGATCGACTCGCTCCAGGGCGAGGTCGTCGCCCTGGCCGAGCGCCACGGCCTCACCGCCCCCGCCAACGCCCGTCTCGCCGCCCTCGTCCGCGAGGCCGAGGGGGCCGCGCCCGGCACCGCCCCCGGCTGGCCCGGCCCCGCCCTCCTCGCCGAACTCACCTCGGCCGGCTGACCGGGCCGTCCGCCGGGCCCGCCGACTGGTGACCCGCGCCCGCCGTCTCAGTCCCGGGGCCAGGGCCGTCCGTCGATCCGCTCGATGCCGAGGTTGAAGCGCCGCAGGAAGCCGGCGAAGGAGGCGATGTCCTCCTCCGGCCAGTCCGCCATGACGAGGTCGAGCGCCCGGACGTGGGCCTCGCGCTCCTCGCCCAGCCGCCGCCGGCCCTCGTCCGTCAGGCGGAACTTGCGGGCGATCCCGCCGTCCGGGTCCGGGATGCGTTCGAGCAGGCCCGCGCTCGTCAGCGCCGCCGTCTGCCGGTTGAGGGTGGAGACGTCCAGTCCGAAGGCGTCGCTGAGCTGCCCGATGGACATGGGCCCCTCGGCGTCGACCCGGCTGAGCAGGATGTACGCGCTGCGTTCGAGCTGACTGCCCTCGGGGCGGCGGTTGTCGACCTGGCTCAGGTCACGGTGCCGGGCGAACACCAGGAATTCGAGTGCCACCTGGTGCGTGGGGCTGGCCATGGCGAGGTCCCTTCATCACCGCGTTGACCTGCGGTTTCTTCATGGATCACCGTTCAGTATGCCAGAAATGTGCAGCTCGCATGTGATGTGCATGATGCACATCGTGTGTACTCTGATGCTCATGTGCGACCTGCACATGGTGTGCAAGTCGCACACCACCTGATCCCCTCGATCGTCGAGGAGGCCCGTCATCAACGGCCCCGCCCCCGCCCGCAGCACCGGTCCGATCGTGGCGACGCTCGCCTTCACCGGCACCGTCGCCGCGATCATGCAGACCCTGGTCACCCCGCTGATCAGCCAGCTGCCGCAGCTCCTGCACACCAGCGCCTCCAACGCCTCCTGGGTCATCACCGCGACCCTGCTCTCCGCCGCCGTCTTCGTCCCGATCAGCGGCCGCCTCGGCGACCTGCTCGGCAAGCGGACGATGCTCATCGCCTCCTGCGTCCCGCTGCTGCTCGGCTCGGTGCTGTGCGCGGTGGCCACCTCGGTGGTGCCGATGGTCACCGGCCGCGCGTTGCAGGGCATGGGCATGGGCCTGGTGCCGATCGGCATCAGCCTGCTGCGTGACGTCCTGCCGCCCGAGCGGCTCGGCTCGGCGATCGCGCTGGTCAGCGCGTCGATGGGGATCGGCGGCGGCCTCGGCCTGCCGATCGCGGCCGGCGTCGCGGACTACGCCAGCTGGCGGGTGCTGTTCTGGGGCACCGCCGTGCTGACCGTCGTCATCATCGGCATGCTCTGGTCCGTCGTCCCCGCCCCCGCCGTGAAGGCCCCCCGCCCCGCGGGCGGACGCTTCGACTACGTCGGCGCGATCGGGCTGAGCCTCGGCCTGGTCTGCCTGCTGCTGCCGGTCTCCAAGGGCGGCGACTGGGGCTGGGGCAGCACCCTGACCCTCGGCCTGTTCACCGCCTCGGCGGCCATCCTGATGCTCTGGGCCCGCTGGGAGCTGCGCGTCAGCGACCCGCTGGTGGACCTGCGGGTCACCGCGCGCCCCCGGGTGCTGCTGACCAACCTCGCCTCCGTCCTGGTCGGCTTCGGCATGTACGCCCAGGCGCTGATCGTGCCGCAGCTCCTCCAGCTGCCGAAGGCCACCGGCTACGGCCTGGGCCAGTCGATGCTCGCCATGGGCCTGTGGATGGCGCCCGGCGGGCTGATGATGATGGTCGTCTCGCCGCTGGGCGGCAAGCTGTCGGCGGCGCGCGGCCCGAAGTTCACCCTCGTCGTCGGGGCGCTCACGATCGCCTTCGGGTACGGCCTGGCGCTGCCGCTGATGGGCTCCACCTGGGGCGTGCTGGTCGTGACGATCGTCTGCAACAGCGGCGTCGGCCTGGCCTACGGCGCGATGCCCGCACTGATCATGAGCGCGGTGCCGCTGTCGTCGACGGCCTCGGCGAACAGCTTCAACACCCTGATGCGCTCGCTGGGCACCTCGGTCTCGGCCGCCGTGATCGGCGTGGTGCTGTCGCAGGTGACCGTCACCCTGGGCGGGCACACCCTGCCCTCGGAGAGCGGCTTCCGGGTCGGCCTGGTGATCGGCTGCGCCGTCGCCCTGATCGCGGCCGCCGTCGCCGCCGTCATCCCGGTGCCGCCCGCCCCGCAGCTGCGGGCCGTTCCCACCCAGGCCGCCGCTCCCACCCAGGGCGCCGCTCCCACCCAGGGCGCCGCTCCCACCCAGGGCGCCGCTCCCACCCAGGGCGAGGAGGGCGTGGAGGCGGCGAAGCCGGCCACCGCCTGAACCGTGTCCGGGCGTGCGCTGTGCTCGCGCGCGCCCGGCGCGTCCTCGACGCCGCGGCGCATCCCGTCGGGAAAGCGCCGCGGCGCGCGTGTGCCCGGGCCACCCTCGGTCCCGACGGCGCGCGTGTCCGGAACGTCCTCGGCCCTGCGGCGCCCGTGCCCCGGGACTTCCTCAGTTCCGCGGCTCGACCGTCGCCGCGAGCGCGCCCGGCAGTTCGGCGCAGGCCGCCCGGAGCCGGCGCGCGAGGTCGGCGCGGGTGTGCCCGGAGGGCTGGGCCACCCAGCCGTCCATCGCCTGGTGGAACGCGGCGACCAGCATGTCCACCGCCAGCCGGGCGCGCAGTGCGGCGCCTCCCGGGGAGCCTTCGAGGAGGAAGCGGCGGTTGATCGTCGCCACCGCCGTCCGGGTCGTCCGGTCGCAGAAGGCCAGCCCGTGGGCGTCCATCGAAGGCGTCCGGGCGGCCAGCCGGCGGCTCGCCAGGGCGCGCTCGGCCCAGCCGTCGGCGGGCATCCGGCCGACCGCCTCGGCGAGCGTCTCCTCCAGGACGGCCATCAGCCGGCCTCCGTCGGCCGGACGGCTCTCCAGAACCTCCAGGAACATCGCCCACAGGTCCTGGGTGGGTGCCATCGCGACGTCCTCCTTGCTGGTGAACGCGCGGAAGAAGGTCCGCTTGGAGACCGTGACGGCGTCGCACAGCCGGTCCAGCGTCACCCCGTCGAAGCCGTGCTCGCCGAACAGCTCCAGGGCGGTGTCGATCAGCGCCTGGCGGGTGCGCAGCTTCTTGCGCTCGCGCAGCGGGAGCGCGGCCCCAGGGCCCTCGGGGGCGTCTGTCGGGGGCACGGCGCCTGCGGCCTTCTCGGGAGTCATCGCGGCAGTCTAGTCCGAGGCCGATTGCCACCTGTAGGCTTATGCCACTCAGTGGCAGAATCTTGGGGAGGACCTTCCATGCGTGCACTCCTGGTCGACCGCTCGGCCCCCGGCGGATTGCGCCTCGGTACGGCCCCGGACCCCGAGCCCGCGCCCCACCAGGCGCTGGTCCGGGTCACCGCGACCTCGCTCAACTACGGCGAGGTCGCCATCGGCCTCGACCGGGCCCCCGACGGGACCGTCCTCGGCTGGGACGCCGCCGGAATCGTGGAACGCGCCGCCGCGGACGGCTCCGGACCTGCCGAGGGGACCCCGGTGGTCACCCTGATGCCGGACGGAGGATGGGCCGAACTGCGGGCGGTGGACACCGGGTTGATCGGTGTCGCGCCCGCCGGTGCCGACCTGGCCGACCTCGCCACGATCCCCGTCGCCGCCACCAGCGCCCTGCGCGCGCTGCACCGCACCGGCCCGCTGCTCGGCCGCCGCGTGCTGGTCACCGGAGCCACCGGCGGCGTCGGCCGCTACGCCGTCCAGCTCGCCCGGGCGGCGGGCGCGCACGTGCTGGCGTCCACCGGTTCGGCCGACCGGAACGGTGAAGTGCTGCGGCGCCTCGGCGCCCACGAGGTGATCGGCTGGCCGAAGGAGGCCGACGGCCCGGTCGACGGCGTGGTGGACCTCGTCGGCGGCCCCCAACTGGTCGAGGCCTACGAGGTGCTGGGGCGGGGCGGCACCCTGGTCGCCGCCGGCCACAGCTCCGGCCAGGGGGAGGGCTTCCCGTTCGGCGCCCTCTTCGGCGACGCGGCCCGGCACGACCGCTCGGTGGTCTCCTTCTACCTGCTCGCCTGCTCCGGCCTCGACCGTGACCTCGGCTGGCTCGCCCACCGGGTCGCGGCGGGCGAGCTGGACCCCGGCATCACCTGGCGCGGCGACTGGGACGACGCGGCCGAAGCGGTCGACGCCCTGCTCGGGCGGCGGCTGCACGGCAAGGCGGTGCTGACCATCGGGGCCTGAGGCCTCTCGGGCTCCAGGGGGTCCGAGGGCACTGCGGCTTCCGAAGCCTGCCCTCGGCCCCGTCGGGCCGTCGTCCGGCCGTCGTCGGGCCCCGTCCGGCCGTCGTCCGGCTGTCGTCGGGCCCCGTCCGGCCGTCGTCCGGCTGTCGTCCGGCCCCCGTCCGGCCCCCGTCCGGCCGTCGCCGCGCGGGCCGGCCCACTCGGACGGGTCAGGAGCTGTCGCTGTGGAGCGGGTTGTTGCCAAGCATGGGGACTACGGGCCCCTCGGCCGCCGACCCCCGACCAGGAGAGGGATCCTCGGTGCGTGAACTCCACAGTCCCCCCAGCCCCGGCCGATCCGGCCACCGTCCACTGCCCGGGCACCTCTCGGGCGGGGACCGGCGGCCGGCCCGGTGGTGGACGCCCCAGCGCACGGTCGCGCTGATCGTGGCCGCCTCCGGCGTCGCCGTGCTCGCGGCGTGCGGCAGCACTCCCTCCTCGGGCACGGCGGGCGGCTCACCGGCCGCCTCGCCCAACCCGGGCGCCTTCTCCGGCGAGCCGCCTTCGGCGATCGCCTCCGCCGCCCAGTCGCTGCTGGCCTCGGCGTCGGCCGCGCAGGCCTCGGCGTCGGCGGCCTCCGAGTCGGCCGCCGCCGCCAAGTCCGCCGCGGCCTCCGCGTTCGAGGCGTCCGTCTCGGCGCAGCAGGCGATGATGCGGGAGAAGGCCGCCTCGGTGCTCAGCGGGGTGCCGGACGGCGGCAACGCCCAGAGGGACGTCACCATCACCGGCATCGCCCAGCAGAACACCGGCGGTCTGAACGCCGTGGTCGTCACCGTGCGGAACCCGGGGCCCAACCCGGCCTCCTACGCGGTGCAGGTCGACTTCCTCGATGCCGCCGGCAAGGCGGTGGACAGCTCCGTCGTCGGCGCCGAGAACGTCCCGGCGAACGAGAAGGCCGAGCCCGTCGCCTTCAGCAGGCAGCCGGCCGACCTGAACCTGACCCCCGTGGTGGTCAAGGCCGTCCGTTACTGAGGCCGTCCGCTCCTGAGGGCGTCGGATACCGGCCGTCCGCTCCTGGAGCCGTCCGTTTCCGGGTCGTCCGCTGCCGGGGCCGCCGGCTGCCGAGGCCCCCGGCGGGCCCCGGTCTACCGGAAGTCCGCCGCGTGATCCCGCACCCAGCTGCGGACGTCGCGCGGCGGACGCCCGAGCACCTGCCGCACGGTGTCCGTCACCCGCTCCGGCTCGCGGGTGAACGACTCCCAGGCCCGCAGCCGGGCCGCCACGAACGCCGGGTTCCCCCAGGCGGCCGTCAGCTGCTCACGGGCCGTCTCCGGCGGCAGCTCCTCCCACCGCAGCGGGACGCCCAGCTCCTCGCCGACGATCCCGGCCAACTCGGCGTGTGAGAGCGACTCCGGGCCGGTGACCACGTACCTGGCGCCGTCGTGCCCGTCCTCGGTGAGCGCCCGCACCGCGACGTCCGCGATGTCCCGCTCGTGCACCAGCGAGCGCCGTGCCCGCCCGTACGGCCAGCGGACCACGCCCTCGCGCACCTGGTCGGCCCAGGCCAGCAGGTTTCCGGCGAAGTCGATCGCCCGGACGAAGGTCCAGCGCAGGCCCGAGTGCCGGATCAGCCGCTCGATCTCCTGGTGGAAGACCGCGGCGGGCTCGTCGTCAGCGAGGTCCGGCACATCCGTGGACAGGTAGACGACCCGCTCGGCGTGCCGGGCGATCAGCTCCACCACCTCGGGCCGTACGGGCAGCCCGGGCCACATCAGGTAGACCGCCCCCACGCCGCCGGTCAGCGCGGGCTCCAGGCTTCCGGGCTCGGCCAGGTCGCCCCGGAACGCCTCAACGCCCTCGGGCAGCCGAGCCGTTGCCGGATCGCGGACGAACGCCCTTACGTCGTGGCCCCCTTCGACGAGCGAGGACACAACGTGCCTTCCCACGCTGCCGGTTGCGCCGGTCACCAGGATCTTGGTCATGCCGGGCCCAACGTCGGCGGGGCGGAGGTTATGCCGGGTGGGCCACCGGCCCTGTCCCACCGGCCCTGTCCCCCGGCCGGCTGGCGGCCGGCCCCACCGCGACGGCCCACCGGTCGGAGGCTCGGCGTACGGGGTGCTGATGGCGGGTGTCGACCGGGACGGGCGGGGCGCGGAGCGGGCATGCGGTTCTCCGGCCCGGGTGGGCGGTGACGGCGGCGCGGTGTCCGGCCGACGCCGCGAACGGCGCGGCCCGTACGGGCCGCGCCCCGGGGCGGGGACGTCGAGGGCGGCGGGTCACGCGTCCTGTCCCCGAAGTCCTCGCCCGACCCGTGGCCCGCGAGTCGTGGCTCCCGGCGCCGGGTTACGTCACGCCGTCGCGGGTTACGTGACGTCCTCCGCGCGCTGCTTCTGCCGGGCCCGGTAGGCGCGGGAGCGGCAGCGGGGCGAGCAGTAGCGTGGCGGGCGGCCGCCCGCCCGCCGCCGGGCGCTGGGGGAGGGAGCGGGGTCCGTCAGGGGCTCGCCGCAGGCGGGGCAGGCCGCCGCCGGCAGCGGCGCCGCGACCTCGGCCGCCGCCTCGGGCTCGGCGTTCGGGTCGGGCTCCCCGTCCGGCTCGGGCACGGCGTCCGCCCCGGGTTCCGCGTCCGCCCCGGGTTCTGCGTCCGGCCCGGGTGTCGCGGCCGGGTCCGGGGCGGGGTGCGAGGTCAGGCCCATCCGCTCGGCGACCACACCGGCCTCGAAGCGGCTGTGCGCGCCGAGGCTGTCCAGCAGCTCCGAGACGTGGCGGCGGCAGGTGCGCAGGGAGATGCCGAGCCGCCGGGCGATCGACTCGTCCTTGAGGCCCTTCGCGAGCAGCACCAGGATGCTCTGCTTCACCGTCTTGGTGACGTCGTGGGCGGCCTGCGGGCCGCTGGCGAACGGGGTCGCGTTCTCCCAGTCCCGCTCGAAGACCGTCAGCAGGTAGGAGAGCAGGTCGGGCTCCCGGATGATCAGCGCACCGCCGGAGCTGGCGGGCAGCAGCGCCAAGGAGCCGTCCACGATGATCAGTTGTGGCAGCACCTCGGGCAGCGTACGGATCTCGGCGCCCGCCTCGATGAGCCGGCCCGCGTGCACCCGGGTGGGCTGGTCGAAGCGGGTCGCGTGCTGGTAGAGGCTCCGCATCCGGACGCCCCGTTCGAGCAGCGCCAGGTCACGCGGCAGCGCCTCGCGCAGGGCGGCCGGCGGGAAGGACCCGCCGTGCTTGGAGACCAGCACCTCGCTGCGGCAGGAGTCCATCACGTCGGCGAGCAGCGAGCGGACCGCGAACTTGTCGGGCAGGCGGTCGATGGTGCCCTGGGGGAAGGCGTGCTGGCGGGCCTGGAGGTAGACGGGGAGCAGCGCCGCGAGCCCGTCGCGCTGCTGCTGGATGAGCCGCCGCTGCTCGCGCAGCGCCTCCTCGTGGGCGCGCAGGGCGGTGTCGCGGGCGGAGAGCAGCTGCGCGGTGGCGGCCTGGGGGCTCACCGGCAGCCAGGCGGCCGGGGCAGCGGCGGCCGGGGCGTCGGGTGCGCGCAGCTCCTGGAAGAGGCAGGCGCCGGTGAGTTGCCGGACGGCCGCCTCGCACTCCGGAAGGCTCAGGTCGGTCTCCGACGCCGCCTGTGCGAGGTTGGCGGGTGTGAGGCGCTCGTGCACCACCGTCCACCGGTAGAGCGTGACGGCGGCGCTGTCGAGCGCGGGCACGTCGGCGGTCGGACCGGCGGGACCGGTGGGACCGGTGGGACCGGTGGGACCGGTCGGGTCGTACGCGGCTGGGTCGAACGCGGCCGGGTCGGGACCGGCCGGGCCGGGATCGGCCGGATCGGGATCGGTCGGGTCGAACGCGGCCGGGTCGAGGGCGGTCCCGGGTTCCATCGCATGCCTCCTAAAGCTGTCAGGCAGGCTCATGATCCCTTGTGGGGGATGTCGCGGCCATCCGCCGACTGGCAGGGTGACGATCACGGACCGGGTGGGTGATGCGCCGCGAACTGCGGAAACACCCGAATCGTGTGGAACTGTCCCCAAGGTGATGGGAGTTGTCGTCGTGCGAGGAATCGTGACGCGGACACTGGTCGCGGTCGTGCTGGGCGCCGCCGCCTGGGCGGGCGCGGTGGCCCCGGCCGGAGCCGCCGTGCTCCCCGGCGATCTGTCGACGAACTCCGGTCCCGGGAACGGCCACAGCTGCGTCTCCACGACGGCCTGGGGCGACCAGTGGTGCCCGGGCAAGCCGCTGGACTGACGAGTCGCCTCGCGCCGGCCCGCGCCACCCGCTCCGGAAGGGAGTCTCCCGTGCACATGGCGCTGAAGCTCCGCGTCCCCACCACTCCCACCGCCACCGGCCGGGTCGGCTCGGCCGGCGGCGGTGGGTCCGCGCGCCCGGTCGGGCGCCCCTGGTCACCGACGCCCCCTCGGTGAAGTGACGTGCCCCGCGCGGGAAGTCGGTGGAGTCGACTTCCCGCGCGGGGCATGCGGGGGTGGTGGGCCGTCGGCCCCGCCTCGGCGCTGAGCCCCGTTCGGCCGGAGCGTCGTTCGGTGCGGAGTGCTGCTCAGCGGAGCCGCGAGGAGGACAGGATCGACGCCAGGTGCGCGACCACCATGCCCCAGGTGATCACCGTGATCCCCGCGAGCACCCATCGCGTCGCGTCCAGGTTGCCGAGCCCCGTGTCCACCACGGCCGCCGCCAGCAGCACCAGCGAGGACTCGATGCCGTTGGTCACCCGGTGGATCTTGAACAGCGAGGCCACCCTGCGGGCCGTCGCGATGCCCTGGGAGCGCGGCTGCGTCGACTCCTCGGTCGCCGGGAGCTGCCCGCTGCGGGCCCGCGCCACGTCCACCAGGTCCGTCGAGGCCTTGAGCAGCACCACGCCCAGCGCGGCGGCCAGACCCGCCGACACCCACAGCTCCGACCCGCCCCGCGCCGCCCGTACGCCCGCGCCGATCATCAGCGCGGCGTCCGCCAGGTAGGCGCCCAGCCGGTCCACGTACACCCCGGCCATGCTGAACTGGCGCTTCCAGCGCGCCACTTCGCCGTCCACGCAGTCGAACAGCAGGAACAGCTGGAACAGTACGGCGGCCAGCACCGCGCCGGTCAGGCCCGGGATCAGCAGGGCCGCGCCGCCGCCCACCCCGCACACCACCATCACCCAGGTGAGGGTGTTCGGCGACACCGAGGTGCGCACCAGCTGCCGGGTGGTGCGCAGCGAGACCGCCCGCATGTACAGCCGGCCCGCCCAGTGCTCGCCGTTGCGGCTCTGGATCTTGGCCTGCGGCTGGCACACCTCGCGCAGCTCTGCGAGTGCCGGAGCAGCCACCATGACGATTCCTTCCACCTGTCCCTGAATGATCACCACAGGCTACGGCCTCCGGGGAAACGCCCGGACCAGCCGGTATGCCGTCGGCGGTACGGCGGATGACTTCCGGGGGAACGCCCGCCGAGCCCGCGCCCCGGGGCCCCGGCGCCCGGGCTCCCCGGACGAAAACCGGTGGGTCTTCGAGCGCCCCCCGGGCTAGGCTGCGCGGGTTCGCCGGAACCCGAAGGCACCGGGCCCGACCGCCGCGTGCCCCGACCGCCTGCCTCCGCGCGCCGGTTGCCACGCCCCGCGCGCCCGGAGCGGAACGAGGAGTAGCAGACCCATGGTGACCACGGGCGGCCCGTCGCACGGCCCCGACCTGGCCAGGCTGTTGGACGACCACCGCCCGCGGGGCCCGGTGGAGACCGCCGACCACGAGCGGGCCCGCCGGCTCCTCGACGTCGCCGACGCCTGGGACCGGCGCACCTTCCCCCTCCACTTCACCGCCTCCGCGCTGATCGTCCACCCGCCGACCGGGCGAGTCCTGCTGCGCTGGCACGTCCGCCAGCAGGCCTGGCTGCACGTCGGCGGCCACGGCGACCCGGGGGAGACCGGTCCGCTGGACATCGCCCTGCGCGAGGGCCTGGAGGAGACCGGTCTGACCGACCTCGCCCCGTGGCCCGGCCCGGCGCTCGTCCACGTCGCCGTGGTGCCCGTCCCCGCCTCGCCCACCGAGCCCGCGCACGAGCACGCCGACCTGCGCTTCCTGCTGGCCACCGACACCCCGGAGCTGGCCCGCCCGGAGAACCCGGCGTCCCCGCTGGAGTGGCTCGGCGTCGCGGACGCCAAGCGGCGGACCACCGTGGAGAACCTCCGCGAGACCCTCGACCGGGCCGCCCCCCTGCTGCTGCCCTGAGCCCCTCCCGGATCCGGCTGAGCCGCCCGATCCGGTCGCCCCGGAACCCGGTCGAGCCGCCCGATCCGGTCGCCCCGGAACCCGGTCGAGCCCGAACCCGTTGGACACCCCCGAACCCGTTGGAGACGAACCGGATGCACACCGACCAGATCCTGATCTTCGACGCCGACGACACGCTCTGGGAGAACAACGTCCTCTTCGAGCGGGTCATCGACGGCTTCCTGGACTGGGTCGCCGCCCCGGCCGAGCACCAGCGCACCAGGGCCCTGCTGAACGAGATCGAGGCCGCGAACTCCGCCACCCTCGGCTACGGCGCCGCCGTCTTCCGGCAGAGCCTCGCCGACTGCCTCCAGCGGCTCAACGGCAGCACGCCCACGGCGGCCGAGCACGCCCGGATCGACGCGCTGCTCACCCCGCTGACCAGCCGGAACGTCGAACTGATCGCCGGGGTCGCCGACACCCTGGCCGCCCTCGCCGAACGGCACGAGCTGCTGCTGCTCACCAAGGGCGACCACGGCGAGCAGCAGCGCAAGGTGGCGGAGTCCGCCATCGACCACCACTTCCGCGGCGTCCACATCGTCGCCGAGAAGTCGGTCGACACCTACCGGCAGCTCACCGCCGAGCTCGGCCTCGACCCGGGCCGCACCTGGATGATCGGCAACTCGCCCAAGTCCGACATCGCCCCCGCCCGCCGGGCCGGACTGCGCACCGTCTTCATCCCGCACGAGCACACCTGGGTGCTGGAGCACGTGGAACTCGGGCCGGACGAGGCGACGTTGCAGCTCGGGGCCTTCCCCGAGCTGCTGCGCCACTTCTGACGCGTCCGGCGCCGGGACAGCCCGTCAGCGAGCCGGGTCAGTTCGCCGGCACGGCGGGTCAGTCCACCAGCACGGTGGGTCAGCCCACGAGCGCGGCGGCCGGAACCGGCGTCCCGTCCCGGTACAGCCAGGCCCGTTCGGCGGCCGACCAGACGCCCGCCGTGAGCAGGTAGAGCACGGCGGCCACCGGCACCAGCGCCGCGAACAGCACCGACCCGAACGACAGGTACGGCAGCAGTCCCGCCCCCGGCTGCGGGGCGGGCCGTGCCGCCTTCGCGCCCGCGGCCCTCCCCGCCGTGGCCTCGGCCTCGGCCCTGGCGGCCGCGGTCGCCGCCGCCCGTCGCGCCCGGCGGAAGTTGACGTACCCGACCGCCGCCAGCCCGGCGAACAGCGCCCCGAACACCGCCCACTGCCCGGCGCCGTGCGCGCCCGAGACGTGCAGGCCGAGCGGCACCCCGAACAGGGTGTGGTCGAGCAGGTCGTTGGGGGTGGTGAACAGACGGTACGTCACCGAGAAGAACGGGATCTGCACCAGCATCGGCAGGCACCCCGCGAACGGCGACACCTGTTCCTTCCGGTACAGCTCCGCCATCGCCTCCCGCAGCTTCTCCGGGCGGTCCTTGAACTTCCGGTTCAGCGCGGCGACCTTCGGCGCCAAGGTGGCCCGCGCCTTCTCCCCGCGTGCCGCCGCCCGCGCCAGCGGGTGCAGCGCCAGCCGGACGGCGACGGTGAACAGGACGATGGCCAGCGCGGCCGGCAGGACGTGGGCGATGGCGGCGACCACGGCGTGCGCGACGGCGACGGCCGGATCGAGAACAGCGAGAACGGACATGGTGAGCGAGCCCTCCGGGGCCTCGGGAGACGAGTGATCGACGGAGGACGGCCACGAGCGAGCCGTGACGGACTTACGGATTCACGGAGTTCACGGGGTCACGCGGCCGCCGGGGCCGCTCCCGGCGCCCTGGGGCGTCGCCTGCCCCGGGCGTCCGGATCACGCTGCGGAAGGAACGCCGTACCGAACGCCCGGCGACGCAGCATCCCGCTGCGCACCGCCGCCGGCGCCCGCGCCCCCAGCAGCCGCGCCCCGGCCAGCGCACCGGCGACCGTACTGGCCACCAGCACCACGGCCGCGACGGTGGCGACGGACGCCAGCGTTCCGCTGTCGGCCACCAGCTCCCCGGTCAGCACCCGGAGCAGGCCCAGCAGCATCGCGACGACGGCCACGGCGTGCTCCCCCCTCGGTGTCTGTGTCCCGGACGTAAAGGCAGGACGATCCGGGGGCCGGTGGAGTTCCCGTTTCCCGTGATCGCTTCCGTCCCCGTTCCTTTCCGCTTCCGTCGGGGGGATTCCCGGGCCCGCACGGCTGTAGCCGGCGGTGCTACGCGGGGCTACCTTGGAGGGATGAAGACGATTACCCAGCGGGAGTTCCGGAACAACTCCGCCGCGGTGATGGACGCGGTGGAGGCGGGGGAGACCTTCCACATCACCAGGAACGGGGTCGAGGTCGCGGAGCTGCGGCCGGTGTCCGGGCGGCGGCGGCTCACGGCGGAGGAACTGGTGGCGCGGCACGTGAAGCTGCCGCGGGTGGACTACCAGCAGATGCGCAAGGAGGCCGAGGAGTACTTCGGGCCCGAGGAACTGGTGGGGGACGAGGGCGACGACCCGTTCGAGCGGCGGCGTGGCTGAGCGCCGCAGAGCGCCCCGGCGGCGGCCGGCCGGGGTGCTGGACACCTGCGTCTACATCGACCTGGCGCTGCTCAACCCGTCCGACCTGCCGGCCGTGCCGGAGCTGACCGCGATCACCTTCGCCGAGTTGCAGCAGGGCGTGTCGATGGCCCGGGACCCGGCCAGCCGGGCGGCCCGGCTGGAGGTGCTGGGCGCGGCGATGGCGGACTTCGACCCGCTGCCCTTCGACGCGGCGGCAGCGGCCCGCTACGGGACGCTGGTCACCCTCACCATCGCCGCCGGCCGGCAGCCGCGCCCCCGCCGGATCGACCTGATGATCGCCGCGGTCGCCTCGGCCCACGGGCTGCCGCTGTACACCCGCAACGTGGCGGACTTCCGGGGGCTGGGCTCGGCGGTGGAGGTCATCGGGGTGTGAGGGCGGCCGTGCCGTCCCGTTCGACCCGGTCGGCCAGCGCGGCGGCGTGCTTCAGGGCTTGCGCCCGGTGCCGGGTGCGCAGCAGCACGGTGTTGCCCCCGCGCTCGCCCCGGTCGCCGCCCGCCTTGGCGGCGACGGCCCACAGCGGGCGGCCGAGCAGCCGCAGCACGAGCCATCGGATTCCGACGTTCAGGCCGATGAGGGCGGCCAGGGGGACGAGCAGGAGGATCCCCTCGACGCTGTCCGGGGTGCCGGCGACGTGCCGGAAGGGGTCGTGGTCGTCCAGCCGCTTGGCGGTGGCCCCGAACCGGCCGAGCCACACCACCGCGATCCGTACGGGCACGGCGTCGGGCCCGGTCGCCTCGATGTGGCCGATCGCCCCGTCCCGCTCGCCGCGGGCCCAGGCCTTCCGCTCCTTCGCGATCGACAGGCTCTGCTGGAGCGCGCGGTCCTCGGCCTCCCGGGCCTCGCGGCGCCGCTCGAACTCCTCCTCGCGGAGCCGCTGTTGGGCGGACCACGCCTGTTCGCGCCGCCGGCGCTCCTCGATGTCGACCTGCCGCCCCCGCTGACTGTTCATCCGGTCATCTTAGGAATCGCGGGTGTCCGGGGTGGCGGCAGGTCGAGGGGCCTCGGGCCAGGGTGCCTCAGGTCCGGGGGCCTCAGGCCTCAGGCCTCAGGTCGGCCAGGTGGGCCGCTCGGGCCCGGGGCGTGCTGTGCGGTCTCCGGGTGGGCCGCTCAGCCCGGGCGGACCGCCGTTCCCGTGGCGGCGGAGGTGCGGGCCGCCTCCAGCACCGCGAGGGCGGCCACCGCGTCACGCGGGTCGACCGGCGGCGGGGTGCCCGGGGCGGCCAGGGCGGCGGCGATGCCCGCGTAGAAGGCGGGGTAGTCGCCGGGTTCGGTCGGCAGCGAGATCGCGGACTCGTCGGTGCCCAGGGTGCCGTAGTGCGAGGGCTGGTCGGCGCCCCAGGGGCGGGTGCCGTCCGGGCGCAGGCCCGCCCGCAGGTCGGCCTCCTGGGGGTCCATGCCGGGCTTGACGTAGCCGGCGGTGTCGCCGAGCACCCGCAGCCGGGGGCCGATCAGCGGGGTGATGGCGCTGGTCCACAGGTGCGAGCGGGTGCCGGAGGCGTGGGTGAGGGCGAGGAAGGCGTCGTCGTCGACCACCGCGCCGTCGCGCCGGATGTCGATCTCCGCGTACACCGTCTCGACCGGTCCGAACAGGGTGAGCGCCTGGTCGACCAGGTGGCTGCCCAGGTCGTACAGCGTGCCGCCGACCTCGGCCGGGTCGGCCAGCTCGCGCCAGCCCGGCTTGGGCTTGGGGCGGAAGCGCTCGAAGCGGGACTCGAAGCGGTGCACCCGGCCGAGCGCGCCGCCGCGCACCAGCCGGCTCGCGGTGAGGAAGTCCCCGTCCCAGCGGCGGTTGTGGAAGACCGAGAGCAGCACGCCCCGCTCCTCGGCGAGGCGGCACAGCTCCAGCGCCTCGGCGGCGGTGCCGGCCAGCGGCTTGTCCACCACGGTCGCCAGGCCGGCCCGCAGCGCGGCGCGGGCGAGCGGGGCGTGGGTGCGGTTGGGCGAGGCGATGACGACCAGGTCGAGCGCGTCCGGATCGGCGAGCAGCTGCTCGGGGGTGTCCACGGCGCGGGCGCCGGGGTGTTCGCGCGCCAGCTGGGCGCGCCGGTCGGGGTTGGCGGTGACCACGGCGTCCAGCCGCAGCCCCGGCGTGCCGGCGATCAGCGGTGCGTGGAAGGCGGAGCCGGCCAGACCGTAGCCGATCAGGCCGACGCGGAACGGACCGGGAGTCGTCTGCTGGTTCATGCGCCCACTCAATCACGGGGCGGCGCCGGTCCACCCAAACCGGGAGCAAACAGGCGCTCCGTCGGGCCGGAAACCTCGGGCCGGACGGGGGCCGCGCGATGGCGCCGGTGGCGACTACGCTGGTCGGCGTTGGGGCAGCCTTTGGCGCCCGACCGGCCGAGGGTGTCCGGTTGGGGCATGTGCGAGATCGTTCAGAGCCTTTGCAAGACCGAGGAGACACCTACGTGGCAGACCGTAAGCCCATCGAGTCCTGGCTGACCGACATGGACGGGGTCCTCATCCACGAGGGCACGCCGATCCCCGGGGCGGAGGAGTTCCTGCGTCGCCTGCGGGAGTCCGGCAAGCCCTTCCTGGTCCTCACCAACAACTCCATCTACACCCCGCGCGACCTCAGCGCCCGGCTGGCCGGGATGGGCCTGGAGGTGCCCGAGGAGTGCATCTGGACCTCCGCCCTGGCAACGGCCAAGTTCCTCAAGAGCCAGCGGCCGAACGGCACCGCGTACGTGATCGGCGAGGCGGGGCTCACCACCGCGCTGTACCAGGCCGGGTACGTGCTGACCGACAACAACCCCGACTACGTCGTCCTCGGCGAGACCCGCACCTACTCCTTCGAGGCGCTCACCAAGGCGATCCGGCTGATCAACCAGGGCGCCCGGTTCATCTGCACCAACCCGGACGAGACCGGCCCCTCCACCGAGGGCGTGCTGCCGGCCACCGGCTCGGTCGCGGCCCTGATCACCAAGGCGACCGGCGTGGACCCGTACTTCGTCGGCAAGCCCAACCCGCTGATGATGCGCGAGGCGCTGAACACGGCCGGCGCCCACTCCGAGACGGCCGTGATGATCGGCGACCGGATGGACACCGACATCGTCGCGGGCATGGAGGCGGGCATGGAGACCATCCTGGTGCTCACCGGCCTGACCTCCGCCGCCGACGTGGAGCGCTTCCCGTACCGGCCGAGCCGGGTGGTCAAGTCGATCGCGGACCTGGTCGAGCTGGTCTGACCTCCGCGCTTCGCCGTCGCGGGCCCCGTTCCGGCCGGTCGCCGGGGCGGGGCCGCTTCGTGTCCGGAGCCGCTCTGCCGCCCGTGGGGTCGGGGGCGCCCGTGGGGCCGGGGGCGCCCGTTGGGACGGGGCCGTCTGCGGGGCCGGGTGCGTCCGTGGGGTCGGCGCCATCCGTGGGGCCGGGGCCCGGGGCGGAGCCGCCAACGGCGAGTCGGGGTGGGTGGCCGCCGAGGGCCGGATTCCGCTCCGGCGGAGTGTGTTGTCGGTGGGGCTGTGTAGCGTTCGGGGTGATAGAGGGCGTGCGGCGCAGCAGCCGCGGTGTGGGAGGTAGATGTCGTGACGGACACGGTCGAGGCGGGCGTGGTGGGGGCCGGTGCGGGCGGCGGGCTGGAGCTGCCCGAGTCCTGGCGCGCGGTGCTGGGCGCCGAGACGGAGAAGCCGTACTTCGCCGAGCTGGCGGCCTTCGTGGCGGCCCAGCGCGCGGAGCACGAGGTGTTCCCGCCGAGCGGCCAGGAGTTCGCCGCGCTGGAGGCCACCCCGTACGACAAGGTCCGGGTGCTCGTGCTCGGCCAGGACCCGTACCACGACAACGGCCAGGCCCACGGCATGAGCTTCTCGGTGCTGCCGGGCACCAAGACGCCGCCGTCGCTGCGCAACATCTTCAAGGAGCTGGACGCCGACCTGGGCATCCCGGCCCCGGACAACGGCTACCTGATGCACTGGGCCGAGCAGGGCGTGCTGCTGCTGAACGCGGTGCTCACGGTCCGCGCGCACGAGGCCAATTCGCACAAGGCGAAGGGCTGGGAGAAGTTCACCGACGCGGTGATCAAGGCGGTGAGCGACCGCGAGGAGCCGGTGGTCTTCGTGCTCTGGGGCAACTACGCGAAGAAGAAGCTGCCGCTGATCGACACCTCCAGGCACGTGGTGGTGCAGGGGGCGCACCCGTCGCCGCTGTCGGCCAAGCTGTTCTTCGGCAGCCGCCCGTTCTCGCAGATCAACAGCGCGCTGGAGTCCTTCGGCACCGAGGCGATCGACTGGCGGGTGCCGAACCTCAAGGAGGCCTGAGCCTTCGCTCCTCTGTTGTGTCCCGGTGTCCCTGAGCAACGGGTGGCCGTGGGTCGGACGGGTTCGATGTCCCGTTCGCCCACGGCCACTTGGCGTTCACCGGTGATGGCCGCCGGCCGGTGCGGGGTGTGCTTAGCTGGTGCGGATCGGGCGACCGGGCGGACCGGCCGGTCCGGGGCAGGAGGGGCGGTACGTGCACGGGCTGGGGCGGGCGGGTGCGTTGCGGTGGGTGGCGGGGGTGCTGCTGGCCGGGGTGGTGGCCGTCGTGTCCGGGTGTGGCGGTTCGGACGGCGGCAAGCCGGGCGCCGTCGCGGGGCCCGGGCCGGGGTCAGGGTCGGGAACCGGATCGGGATCTGGAGCTGGGTCGGGATCCGGATCTGGAGCGGGATCGGCTGAGAGCCCGGGTGCGGGCCAGGGCGGGGGGTTCGCCCAGCTCCCCGGGCAGGACTTCTACGTCTCCGACCAGACCAACGCCGCCCGCCAGGTGACCGCGCTGCGAGGCCAGGGCCGCACGGCGGAGGCCGAGACCCTGCTGCGGATCGCCGCCCAGCCCTCCTCGCAGTGGCTCGGCGAGCAGGGTGCCAAGGAGATCGCCGAGCAGGTGAGCCGACGGGCCACCGAGGCGGGCCGGACGGCGGTCTTCGTCGCCTACGACATCCCGCACCGCGACTGCGGCCAGTACTCGGCCGGCGGTGCCCCCGACGCCGCCGCCTACCGGTCCTGGATCACCGGCGTCGCGCAGGCCCTCGGCGACCGCAGGGCCTGGGTGGTGCTGGAGCCGGACGCCGTCGCCCACACCCTGGACGACTGCGGGATCAAGGGCGACCTGGCCGCCGAGCGGTACGGCCTGCTGGCCTTCGCCGTCCAGGAGTTGAAGAAGAACCCGAACGTCCGGGTCTACCTGGACGCCGGCAACCCCGGCTGGGCGCAGGACCCGGTGGAACTGGCCACCGCGCTGCGCAGGTCGGGCATCGCGGCGGCGGACGGCTTCGCCCTGAACGTCGCCAACTTCTACGACACCGAGCGGAACGCGGCGTACGGGGCCAGGCTCTCCGCGGTCCTGGACGGGAAGCACTTCGTGATCGACACCAGCCGCAGCGGCAACGGCGCGCTGGGCGGCGACGCCTGGTGCAACCCGCCGGGGCGCGCGCTCGGCGAGCGGCCGACCACCGAGACCGGCCGGCCCGCGGTGGACGCCTACCTGTGGATCAAGAACCCGGGGGAGTCGGACGGCGACTGCGGGCGGGGCGAGCCCCGGGCGGGCGCGTTCTGGCTGCCGTACGCGCTCGGGCTGGCGCAGGCGGCGCGCTGAGCGCGCCCGCGCCCCTCCAGGCTCGCCCCGGCTCGGCTCAGGTGTCCCGTACGGCGGCCGGACGGGGCCCGGCTAGGCGGTGACCTGGACCCAGCGGGCGACCGACGGGGTGCCGGCCGAGTCGGTCAGGAACAGCATGTACCAGCCCGGCGGCAGCAGGTTGGGGTTGCCGGGCAGGGTGAGTGCGACGCCGTCCGCCGTCCGCCCGGTGATGTCCAGGGCCACCGAGCGCTGTTCGACGTCCGTCACGTGGGTGACCGAACTCGGCCGGATCAGCTTGGCGGTGGCGACCGCCTCCGGCCGTGAGGTGCCGACGCTCAGGGTGCCGCCGAGCCGGGCCGCCTGCGGGGCGGCGCTGACCTCGGGGCGGTCGCCGCGGTACAGGTACGGCGGGGTGTAGATCTCGATGCGCTGCTCGAAACCGCCCGGCTGGGTCTCGGCCTTGTCCGCGAAGAGCGGGTTGGAGCCCAGGACGGCGACCCGGCCGTCCGGCAGCAGCAGCGCCTCCGAGTGGTAGTTGCGGCCGACGGTCGGCTCGGCGGCGGTGCTGAAGCTGTTGGAGTCCGGGTGGTACACCTGCGCCTTGAGCAGGTCGCTGTCACCCCGGCCGCGGTAGCCGCTGGAGCCGCCGGTGGTGAAGACGGTGTCGTCCGGGAGGATCACGCTGTTGAGGTAGCGGGTGCCGCCGGCCGGCAGGTCCGGGCCGGGGGAGAAGGCGGGCTGGGCGGCGGTGAGGTCCGCGATGTCGGTGCGGGCGGTGGACAGCGGTGACTCGCCGACGCCACCGCCGCCGAGCACCATCACCTTCTGGGCCTGCGCGGGCGGCAGCAGCACCGAGGAGGAGGTCTCGGTCAGCCCGGGGTCGCGCAGGCCGGGGACGGGCTGGAAGGCGCCGTTCGACAGGTCCCACACGCCGGGCTCGCGGCCCTTGTCGGCGGGGCCGTAGCCACCGTTGGAACCGGAGTAGAAGAGCTTGCCGGACGCCGTCAGGAAGACCGACGGGTACGTCGGGAAGTAGTGGTCGGGGCCCTTGGACCAGGACTTGGTCTTCGGGTCGTAGATCTCGTTGTCGTTGCCGTTGAGGATCTCCCCGGTGTCGTCCAGCCCCGAGACGGTGACCACCCGGCCGTCACCCAGCCCGGTCAGCGTCGGGTACCAGCGGGCGTGGGCCATGTCGGTGACCGGCTCGTACAGTTCGGTGTCCGGGTTGAACTCGAAGGCGGAGCGGATGCCCTGGTACTCCTGCTTGTCCAGGGTCAGCTTCTCGTTCTGCCCGTACAGGTTGTGGGCGTCGGTGCCGGTCAGGCCCTTGATCCGGTACTGGGCGGGGGTGTCGGTGGCGTAGTCCGGGCCCGTGCCGACCGCCTCCACGTACACGTGCTGCTCGCCGGCGGTGACCACGGTCTGCTTGCCGGAGCCGGTCTTGGTGGCGGCCGGGACGGTCACCGCGGCGGTGCTGGCGTACTCGTGGCCGTTCGGGGCCACGAAGACGGTGCCCTTCGGGAAGGTTCGGTCGCGCTCCGGGCTCTCGTTGCGCACCCGCATGACGCCGGCGGCCTTCTTCACGGCGCCGGCCAGCTTCTCGTACCGCTGGGTGCCGCCGGCCACCAGGACGCGGCCGTCCGGCAGCGAGGTGTGGCCGCCGCAGAACATGTCGGCCGGGGTGGGGATCAGCTTGTAGGAGTTCCGGGCCGGATCCCAGAGCAGGCTCTTGAAGGTGCCCGCGTCGAACTGCTTCTGGTCGTTGCCGGAGCCGGCCACGATCAGCACCTTGCCGGTGCGCAGCAGGGTCGCGTGCACGGCGTTGACCCGGAACTCGGCGGGCAGCGACAGGGTCTGCCAGTGGCCGTACCGCGCCTTGTACTCGGGGCGGTTGATCACGTAGTCGTGGTACTGCTCGGAGGCGAAGCCGAGGACGGCCGGCGCGTTCATCCCGGCCACGGTCAGCGCGACGGTGCTGCCGAGGGCGAGGCGCTTGGTGCGGCCGGCCTTGTGGATCTTCACGGTGGTGACTCCCCTCGGGAGGCGGTCGGGGCTGTTCGGCGGGCGGCTCTGTTCGGGGCGGCTGTGGGTCTGCTTGGGGGGCTGTGGTCCTGGGCGGGGGGCTGGTTCTGCTTGGGGGGCTGTGGTCCTGGGGCGGGGCGGCTCTGTTGCTCTGGTCCTGGGCCGGGGGCTCGGTTGCTCTGGCCTTCGGCGGGGCCGGTCAGTGGGTCGGCATGCCGCTGTCCGCGTGGTCGGAGGCGGGCAGGGGTGGCTGCGTGGGCCGCGGGGCCCGTGGGTCGCGGGCGTGGCGGGCGTGGCGCGGGCGGCGCTTCTCCAGCAGGACGTTCGGGGCCGAGGCCGGGCCACCGGTGACGGTGAGGGTGGCGATGGGGCGGCTACGGCGGCGGCGGACGGCGTCGCCGGCCGTGATCAGGACCGGCAGGAGGGTGAGCCCCAGGGCGATCCAGGCCCAGGTGCGCATCGCGACGTGGTCGTAGCCGGTGACGTAGGAGGCGGCGATCGCGCCGCCGAACACCAGCGTCCAGAACAGGTGGAAGCGGAAGGTGCCGAGCCGGTCGGTGCTGGCCGCACGGCCCTTCGGCGTCACCACGAAGCGGCTGCGGCGGCGGACGAGTGCCTGGAGCAGCGAGGCCGCGTAGACCGGACCGCACAGTGCGGACATCACCATGCCGGCGACCCCGGAGGAACCGGCAGGCTCGTGCGGGCTCACGTTGTGCTTGCGGTTCCAGGTGTAGAGCAGGAGTTGGAGGGCGGCGGCGTCGCTGTAGAGCATCATCCAGATCTCCGAGGAGACGTGCACGCCCGAGGCGCCGAAGCCCAGGTAGAGCACACTGGACAGGCCGCCGAGCAGCCAGGTGAGCGCCGCCATCGGGTAGAAGCCCATCATCAGCGAGTAGTTGAGCAGCCGGCCGGGGGAGAGCTGCCACAGCACGCGCCAATAGCGGGTGAGCAGGGTCTCGTAGGTGCCGCGGCTCCAGCGCAGCTGCTGGGAGAAGAAGTCGGTCCAGGAGGACGGGCCCTCGCCGACCGCGAGCACGTCCGGGGTGTACACGGACTTCCAGCGCTCCCCGGTCTCCGGGTTCCGGCTGCGGTGGAACTCCAGGCCGGTCGCCATGTCCTCGGTGATGGAGTCGGACAGCCCGCCGATCGACTGGAGCGCCCGGATCCTGACGGCGTTGTTGGTGCCGACGAACATGGGTGCGCCGTAACGGTTTCCGGCGCGCTGGATGAGGGCGTGGAAGAGGTACTGCTGGCTCTCGGAGAACGCGGTGACGGCGGAGCCGGAACTGCGGTAGTTCCCGTACACCTGGGGGCCGACCACGAACGCCACGTCGGGGTCGCGGAAGTAGCCGAGCATGCGCTCGCAGAAGTCCGGCAGCGGGACGTGGTCGGTGTCCACGGACACCCAGAACTCGTAGTCGTCGCCGTGGGCCCGGAGCCAGGCGTTGTAGTTGCCGTGCTTGGTTCCGGCGCGGAACGGGCCCTTCGGGCGGTTCCAGTGCGGCCGGCCGGAGCGGCTGAAGTGGCGCACACCCAGCTCGGTGCAGAGCGCCTGCATCGCAGGATCGTTTCCCTCGTCCAGCAACCAGACGTCGTACGGCCCTTCGTGCCGCACGGCGCGGGCGGCGGTGAGCGTGGCCCGGACCATCTCCGGCGGTTCCTTGCCCGGCACGCAGGTGGTGAGGAAGGCGACCCGGGTGCCGGGCTCCGGTGTCACCGGGATCGGATCGCGGGCGACCAGCGTGGCATGGGTGTTGGAGATGACGTTGACCAGCCGGAACACCTCGACCACCGCGATGATGCCGATCATCACCTTGTCACCGAGGAGCACCAGGGCGTTCGTCTCGTCCAGCCGCTCGGGCCAGTGCTCGGGCAGCAGCAGCCAGACCAGCAGCACCGCCTCCACCACGGGGGCGGCCATCAGTAACAGGGCGGCGCGGATCCGGTGCGGCTCGCGGCGCAGCAGGCTGCGGTACCGGACGCGGTAGGGGGGCGCGGGGGGTTCCTGCGGCTCGGTCGGTGCGAGGGGCGTGGCGGGTGCGTACGGCGAGGGGCTGTGCGGTGAGGTGCTGTGCAGCGAGGTGTTGTACGGAGAGGTGCCGTACGACGAAGGCCCGTACGGAGAGGGGGCGTGCGGTGAGGGGGCATGCGGTGAGGGTGTGGCTGGTGGGGTTGGTGCCGCCGGTTCGGGCCAGTAGACGCCGGCACCGAGGTCGTCGTCCTCGTCCGGGTCGTGGGCGGGGCCGGCCAGGCGGCTGAAGTGGCCGTAATCGTACGGGGCTTCGGGCGCGGGTAAGGCGCGAAGAGCGGCTTCGTCCAACTGCCCGGTGTCGCGCCCGTGGGCCGTTCCGACGCCCCTTCGTCGCGAGAACGGCGTGGTCATGGCTGCTCCCCCAGGCGGTTTCCGGGACCTCCGGCGCATCCGGTGCGTACGACCGGACCGGTTGTCACGCCGGTGTGGCGGTCTCGAACGCGGGATCCCGATGCGCTGTTCAGCTTCCCCTCCGGGCACGTCGGGATCCTTGGTTCCCCAACTCTCCCTGAGCACAACGGTGATCGCAACCAGTCCGGGGGATCACCGCTGCCAAGGCATGAAGATGCCATGGTTCCTGGACGATCCGACGGGTGTTGGTGCTATGGCGGCGAATTCGGTCGGGTTCGGCCCCCGGCCCCCGGCCCCCGGCCCCCGGTTTCGGTTCCCGGTTCTGGTTCGGCCCCGGCCTTCGGCTTCTGCGGTAGCGACGGAACGGCCGGACCACCCGGGGTGATCCGGCCGTCCGCATGGCGCCGGGTTGGTCAGAGCGGGGGCAGCAGGGGCGCGCCGGTCGCCGCCTGGACCTCGGCGAAGCCAACGCCGGGCGCCGTCTCCACCACGCGCAGCCCCTCCGGGGTCACGTCGACCACTGCCAGGTCGGTGACGATCCGATCGACAACACCCCTGCCGGTAGCGGGAAGTGACAACTCGTCGACGATCTTCGGTGAGCCGTCCCGGGCGGTGTGCTCCATCACCACGATCAGCCGGCGGGCGCCGTGCACCAGGTCCATCGCGCCGCCCATGCCCTTGACCATCTTGCCGGGGATCATCCAGTTCGCGAGGTCCCCGGTGGCCGACACCTGCATCGCGCCGAGCACCGAGACGTCGATCCGTCCGGCCCGGATCATGCCGAAGGAGAAGGCGGAGTCGAAGTACGAGGCGCCGGGCGCGACCGTCACCGTCTCCTTCCCGGCGTTGATCAGGTCGGCGTGCTCGGCTCCCTCCTCGGGGTACGGTCCGACACCGAGGATGCCGTTCTCCGAGTGCAGCACCACTTCGACGCCGGGCGGGAGGTGGTTGGGGATCAGGGTCGGCAGGCCGATGCCCAGGTTCACGTACTGGCCGTCGCGCAACTCCCGGGCGGCACGGGCGGCCAGGGCGTTGCGCGGGTCGAGGGCGGGGGCGGTGCTGGACGTGGTGGTCGGGGTGTGGGCGGTGAGCGTGGGCATCGGGTCAGGCCTCCTGGAGTGCGGGGCGGACGGTCCGGCGTTCGATGCGGCGGTCCTCGGGGTCGGCGGCCACCACCCGGTCGACGTACACCCCGGGCAGGTGCACGGCGTCCGGCGGGAGCTCGCCCGGCTCGACGATCCGGTCCGCCTCCACCAGGGTGATCCGGCCCGCCGCCGCGCAGAGCGGGTTGAAGTTCCGGGCGGCGGCGTGGAACACGCAGTTGCCGTGCCGGTCCGCGACCTCGGCCCGGACGAGGGCGAAGTCCGCCGTGATCGCCTCCTCCATGAGGTAGCGACGGCCGCCGAACTCCCGGACCTCCTTGGGCGGGGAGGCCAGGGCCACCGAGCCGTCCGCCGCGTAGCGCCAGGGCAGCCCGCCCTCCTCGACCTGGGTGCCGACTCCGGCCGGGGTGAAGAACGCCGGGATGCCGGCGCCACCCGCCCGCAGCCGTTCGGCCAGCGTGCCCTGCGGGGTCAGCTCCACCTCCAGCTCGCCGGAGAGGTACTGCCGGGCGAACTCCTTGTTCTCCCCGACGTACGAGGAGGTCATCCGGGCGATCCGGCCCGCCCGGAGCAGCAGGCCCAGCCCCCAGTCGTCCACCCCGCAGTTGTTCGAGACCACGCGCAGCCCGGTGGCACCGGAGTCCACCAGGGCGCCGATCAACGTGCTCGGGATGCCGCAGAGGCCGAAACCGCCGACGGCCAGCACCGCGCCGTCGGGGATGTCCCCGACGGCGTCGGCGGGGGAGTCCAGGACCTTGTCCAAGGGGTCACCTCGTGAGGGAGTGGAAGTGGGAGTGGGAGTGGCTGGGGGTGGGTGGGTGCCGGTGGGCGCTCGGGCCGCCGGGGGCGGGGAGCAGGCGGAGACGGCCGGGGAAGGATGGTGGGGACGGGTGGTGGGGGCGGGCCGAGCGGCGGCTGGGACGGGCGAGAACGGCGGGCGGTTGGGACCGGCGGCCGGCGGCCGGCGGGCCCGGGAGGCGCGCGGAGCCCGTGGCCGGACCAGGGCCGGGCTGGGATCCGTGCCTGGGCCCGACCGGACCGGGCCGGGCGCGCCGCTGGGATGGCTGCCCCGCCGGACGGGCTCCGCGCCCCTCCACCGTCACCGGGTACTGGCCGCCGCAGCCATGGCGACCACACCCATGGGTGGGCGCGCAGTCGTGTAGGCAGGCCACACCAGGGCGGCCATGGGGCGGCGACGGCATGGCGGTATGTCAGCTGGAACCACATCCCGAGGGCCTGATGCGTCGGCCGGGCACATGTTGCCGTTCCCACCGCACACCTACGGTTCCCGCATCCACCCCGCCGCACCCTCAGGAGCCGGTCACCATGCGCAGCTCGACAGCCCCCTCCAGGACCGCCTCCGGCGCCCGCCTGGACGACTCCCTGGCCGGCAACTCCCAGACCGGCGGCTCCCTGGCAGGCGGCTCTCTGACCAGCCGCCCGGGCCGGAAGCTCGCCGCCCTCGCGGCGTGCGTCCTGCTCGCCTCGGGCTGCGCCAAGGCCGGCACGGCCGGGACGACCGCGGCGGACGGTGGATCGAAGGGCCCGATCAAGGTCGGCCTGGTGTACTCCAAGACCGGACCGTTGGCCGCCTACGGCAAGCAGTACCTGGAGGGCTTCAAGGCCGGCCTGGACTACGCGACCAAGGGCACCGGCGCGGTCGACGGACACAAGATCGAGTTCGAGGAGCAGGACGACGCGGGCGACCCGGCCAAGGCGGTGTCCGCCGCCAAGGACCTGATCGGCAAGGGCTACAAGGTGCTGGCCGGCTCCACCGCCTCCGGTGTGGCCCTCCAGGTCGGCCCGATCGCCGCGCAGAACAAGGTGCTCTTCATCAGCGGCCCGGCCGCCGCCGACAAGGCCACCGGTCTGAACAAGTACACCTTCCGTTCCGGCCGCCAGTCCTACCAGGACATCAAGACCGCGGCCTCGTTCGTCGGTGACGCCAAGGGCAAGAAGGTCACCGTGCTCGCTCAGGACAACGCCTTCGGGCAGGCCAACGTGGCCGCCGTGAAGGCGGTGCTCGGCGCCGAGGGTGCGACGGTCGACCAGGTGCTCGCCCCGCCGAGCGCCACCGACCTCACCCCCTTCGCCACCCAGGCGAAGACCGGCAAGCCGGACCTGCTGTTCGTCGCCTGGGCCGGTGACACCGCCTCGGCCCTGTGGACGGCGCTCAACCAGCAGGACGTCTTCGCCGACACCAAGGTCGTCACCGGCCTCGACCTGGCCGCCTCCTACCCGCTGTTCGGCCCGGCCGGCGAGAAGATCTCCTTCCTGAACCACTACTTCGACGGCGCCGCCGGCACCCCGGTGGAGAAGGCCATGACCGACGCCGTCGCCGCCGCTGGAGGGAAGACCGACATCTTCACCCCGGACGGGTTCACCGCCGCCCAGATGATCGTGCACGCCGTCGAGTCCAACCACGGCTCCACCGACGACACCTCGGCCCTGGTCAAGGCCCTGGAGGGCTGGAGCTTCGACGGGGTGAAGGGGAAGACCACGGTCCGCGCCGAGGACCACGCCCTTCTCCAGCCGATGTTCCAGGTCCGGCTGACCGGCACCGGCGCCGCCGCCAAGCCCTCGGTGGAGAAGACCCTGACCGCGGACGAGGCGGCGCCCCCGGTCGCCCCGATGGCGGGCTGATCCCGGTGCCCGCCCGTACCACCTCCGTCACTTCCGCTTCTTCGGATCCGTCCGCGCGTTCGTCCTTCTCGTCGTCCTTGTCGTCCTCCTCTCCGGTGCTGCGCCTAGAGGGGCTCGGTTGGGCCGTCCGCGGTGTGCCGATCGTCGAGGACGTCTCCTTCTCGGTCGGCGAAGGCGAGTTCATCGCCTTCATCGGGCCCAACGGGGCCGGCAAGACCTCCCTCTTCAACCTGATCTCGGGCATCTACCCGGCGACCCAGGGCAGCCTCCACCTCGACGGCGTGGACATCACCGCCGAGGCGGTGCACGCCAGGGCCCGCCGCGGACTCGGCCGCACCTTTCAGACCTCCTCCCTCTGGCCGGCGATGACGGTCGCCGACCATGTCCGCCTCGCCGCCCAGGCGGCGGCCGGCCCGGGTGCCTCGTACCGGCTCTGGCGCCGCGCCGACCGCTACGAGAAGCAGTTGGCCGACACCCTGGAGCGCACCGACCTCAGCCATCGCGCGGACACCCTGGCCAGTGCGCTCTCGCACGGGGAGAAGCGCAAGCTGGAGCTGGCCGTCCTGCTGGTCTCCGAGCCCCGGCTGATCCTCTTGGACGAGCCGATGGCCGGTGTCAGTGCGGAGGAGGTGCCGGCCCTCACCGAGCTGATCCGCTCCGTGCACCGAGACCTCGGCCGGACCGTCCTGATGGTCGAGCACCACATGGACGTCCTGCTCGGCCTGGCCGACCGGCTCGCGGTGATGCACCACGGCACCCTGCTCGCCCTGGACACCCCCGAGGCCGTGATGGCCGACCCGACCGTGCAACAGGCCTACCTGGGTGAGGCGTTGTGACCTCCTCTCCGTTCTCCGCTCAGCGCCCTTCCGCTACGGCGCACTCCTCCTCGCTGCCGTCCGGCGTTCAGCCGTCCACTGCCGAACCTCTCCTCTCCGTGCGCGATCTGCGCGTGGTCATCGACGGGCTGCACATCCTGCACGGCGTCGACTTCGACGTCGCCCCCGCCGGGGTGACCGCTCTCCTGGGCCGCAACGGCGCCGGCAAGACCACCACCGTCAAGGCCGTCATGGGCCTGGTGCCGCGCACCGGGACCGTCAGGCTCGCCGGAGCCGAACTCTCCTCCCTTCCCACGCATCTGGTTGTTCGTCATGGCATCGGTTACGCACCCGAGGACCGGGGGATCTTCGCCGGTCTGACGGTGGCCGAGAACCTCCGTCTCGCCGAGCGCGCCGCTGGAGGCGGGGAGGGGGCCGGCGAGCCGAACTACGCACTCGTCCACGAGCTCTTCCCCGAACTCAAGCAGAGGGCCGGGCAGTTGGCCGGGACTCTCTCCGGCGGCCAGCAGCAGATGGTGGCGATCGGCCGGACGCTGCTCAACCGCAACCGGTTGATCATCGCCGACGAGCCCACCAAGGGCCTGGCCCCGAAGATCGTCGCCGAGGTGGCCGAGGTACTGGCGCGTGCGGCCGAGGCCGTGCCCGTCCTGCTGGTCGAACAGAACCTCGCCCTCGTCCGCCGGTTGGCCGGCACCTGCGCCGTCCTGGCCGACGGCCGTACCGCCCACCGCGGGGACACCGCCGAGCTGTTGGCCGACGAGGAGGCCGCCCGCCGCCTGCTCGGCGTCGGCTCCCGTCACCCGCTCGCCGGCGGGCCCCGGCCCTCCGTCTCCCCGGCCGCCCCCGTCGTCACCGCCGAGGTGAAGCCCTGATGGACACCGTTGTCCTCCTTTCCTGTACCGGACTCGGTCTCGGTGCGCTGTACTTCCTGGTCGCCTCCGGTCTGTCGTTGATCTTCGGGCTGATGGACGTGCTCAACTTCGCGCACGGCGCCCTGCTCTCCATCGGCGCCTATGCCACCTGGTGGGCCGGTGCCGAGGCCGGCCTCTCCTTCTGGCTCGCGGTGCCCTTCGGCACCCTGGTCGGGACGGTCGCCGCCGTCCTGCTGGAGCTCTTCCTGATCCGGCCGCTGTACAGCCGCCCGCGCGACCAGATCCTTGCCACCGTCGGGGTCGGGCTCGCCGTGCCCGCCCTGCTGATGGGGATCTGGGGCGCCGACTCCCGCCCCTTCCCCCAGCCGGACCTGCTGTCCGGCACCTGGCACGTGCTCGGTGCGACCGTCCCGGTCAACCGCTTCGTGCTGGTGGCTGCCGCCGCCCTCCTGCTGCTCGCTCTTCGGTTGTTCCTCGCCCGCACTCGCTACGGGCTGATCGTCCGGGCCGGCGTCGAGGACCGGGCGATGGTCACGGCGCTCGGCATCGACGTCCGGAAGGCCTTCACCCTCGTCTTCGCCCTCGGCGGGGCCGCCGCCGCGCTCGGCGGAGCCCTCGGCGGCCTCTACTTCGGTTCGGTCAACCCCGGCCAGGGGACCGGCCTGCTCATCTTCGCCTTCGTCGTCGTGGTGATGGGCGGCATGGGCTCCGTGACCGGCGCCGCCGTCGCCTCGGTGGGCGTCGGCCTCGTCCAGCAGTTCGCCAACTACTACACCGGCGCCGGGCTCGGCGACCTCTCGGTCGTCGTCCTGCTCGCCGTGCTGCTACTGGTCCGACCCCGTGGACTCACCGGGAGGCTCGCGTGAGCGCCGAAACTCCGATCACGAGCACCGGTGGCCGCGAGGCCGACCGCAGCGCCGCCGTCCCGGCAGGGGGGACTTCCACCAGCCCTGCCGTGACCACCATGCCAGCAGAGGGGACTGACACCAGCTCCACTGACACCGCCACTGTGGCAAGGGGGACTGACACCGGCCTTGCCGAGACCAATTGTGAACACAGGGCCGAGTCCGGCGCCATCCCTCGAACAGGTGATTCAGTCACTAACCGCTGGACAGTCCTCCACAGAGCGCTACGCTTGTGGCCGATCGCTCTGCTGATCACGCTCCTTGTCGCCCCATATAGTGCGCTTCCCCTCCCGGGACTGCTCGACGGCCCGCTCGGCAGCCCCGGCAGCCTCCAGCTGATCGCCCTGTGCCTGCTCTACGGGGCCCTCGCCACCGGCTACGACCTCCTGCTCGGCCGTACCGGACTGCTCTCCTTCGGCCACGCGCTCTACTTCGCGACCGGCCTGTACGCCACCGACCTCGGCATGCTGGAGCTGCAACTGCCCTTCGCCGCCGCCGCGGTGTTCGGCGTCGCCTGCTCGGTGCTGCTGGCCCTGCTGCTCGGCTCGGTCAGCCTGCGGGTGACCGGCATCGGCTTCTCCATGGTCACCCTCGCCTTCGCCCAGGCCGGCTCGATCCTCGTCCAGCGCAACCCCGGTGGCGTCACCGGAGGCGAGGAGGGCCGCTCCACCCCGGCCGACCTGCTGCCCTCCGGCCTACTCGGGATCGAGAACACGGCCAACCTCTACTGGATCGCCGTCGGCTACCTGGTGCTGACGGTCGCCGCCGTCCACTGGGCCGTCAAGTCGCCGATGGGCCGCGTCTGGGAGGGCATCAAGGAGAACGAGCGCCGGGTCGAGGTGCTCGGACTGCGGCCCTACGGCTACAAGTTGGTCGCCTTCGTGCTGGCCGGCGGCCTCGCCGGGCTGGGCGGGGTGGTCTACCTGCTGCTGGCCGGCGGTGCCACCCCGCAGGCCGCCACCTCGGATGCCACGCTCGCGCTCCTGGTCATGGTCGTCCTCGGCGGCTCCGGCACCCGCTGGGGGCCGCTGCTCGGCGGGGTCCTGTACACCTGGGCCGACCACCGGCTCGGGGACCTCGCCAACTCGTCGACCGTCGCCGAGCTGCCCGGCGTGCTGCGCGTGCCGCTCTCCCAACCGCTGTTCCTGCTGGGCGCCCTGTTCGTGGCCGTGGTCTACCTGCTGCCCGGCGGCCTGGCTAGACTGCCTGCCCGCATCCGCGCCGCCCGATCCGCCCGATCCGCGCCGGCGTCGGCCGGCCTCGGAACCGCCCACCCCACCGGAGGTACCCCCGCGTGAGCCAGTCGCCGCTGAAGCCCGAGGAGTTGGCCGTTCCGGTACCCGGCGGGGACCTGGCCGTCCTGCGCTGGCCCGCCGAGGACCCGGAGGCCCCCACCATCGTGGCGGTGCACGGCATCACCGCCAACGGCCTCGCCTGGTTCGAGGTCGCCCGCCGGCTCGCCGGCCGGGCCACCCTGCTCGCACCCGACCTGCGGGGCCGCGGCGTCAGCCGCTCGGTCGCCGGACCGTACGGGCTGGCCCGGCACGCCGACGACGTGGCCGAGCTGATCGGTGCGCTCGGCTCGGGCCCCCTCACGGTGGTCGGCCACTCGATGGGGGCCTGGATCACCGCGCTCGCCGCCGTCCGGCACCCTGACCTGGTCCGCCGCGTCCTGCTGGTCGACGGAGCGGTGACCTTCCCGCTGCCGGAGGGCGTCCGGGAGGAGGACGCCCTGGCCGCGGTGCTCGGCCCCGCGCTGGCCCGGCTGTCCATGACCTTCCCGGAGCGGGACGCCTACCGCGAGTTCTGGCGCGGGCACCCCGCCTTCGCCGACGAGTGGACCGAGGGCATCGACGCCTACACTCAGCGCGACCTCGTCGGCGTGGAACCCGAACTGCGCTCCTCCTGCGTGCTGGAGGCCGTGGAGACCGACGGTGCCCAGGTCCTGCTCGACCGGGACGCGGCCGCCGCCGTGCACCGGCTGCCCTGCCCGGCCGAGTTGCTCTGGGCCGAGCGCGGCCTGTTCGACGAGCCGCAGGGCCTCTACGACCACGAGCGCCTCGGGCTGGCCGGGCTGGACCCTGAGCGGGTGCCCGCCTCGCCGGTGCCGGGCACCAACCACTACTCGATCATCTGGGGCGAGTCTGGGGCGGAACGCATCGTCCGCAACCTGCTCGCCGACGTCCTCACCGTCGGCTGACCGACCGGCTGACCGACCGGCCGGCGGGGCGACCCCGCCGGCCGAAGCCGGTTCCCCGTCTCCGCGCCCTCGGTTCCGCCGCCGCGGTTGCCGCCGCTCGTCGGCGTCAGCCCGCTGCCCTCCGGCGCGCCAGAGCCCCCGGCGGCGTCAGCCCGCCGTGCCGAGGAAGCTCTGCCAGCCGCCCGCCGGCGCCTGGCCGACATTGAGCGAACGCAGCTTGCGCAGGGTGGACTGGTCCTGCACCTCCAGCCACTCGACCAGCTGCTTGAACGAGACCAGCCGGACGTCGGGCTTGCCCGCGATGGCCTTGAGGGTCTCCTCGACGGCGTCCATGTAGATGCCGCCGTTCCACTGCTCGAAGTGGTTGCCGATGAAGAACGGCGCGCGGTTGCTGTTGTACGCGCGCTCGAAGCCCGCAAGGTAGGAGTTCGCGGCCTGGGTGCGCCACTCGTCGTACTTGGCCGGATCGCCCTTGGTGCTGCCCTTGGACTGGTTCGCCAGGATGTTGTAGTCCATCGACAGGACCTGGAAGTTGTGCCCGGGGAACGGGATGGACTGCAGCGGGAAGTCCCAGACCTTGCCGTCCTGCACCTTCTGCGGCCATATCTGCAGGCCGCCCGAGGAGCTGGCGTCGTACTTCCAGCCCAGCTTGGCGATGGTCGGCAGCAACGCCTTCTGGCCCTCCAGGCACGGGGTGCGGCCGCCGATGAGCTCCTTCTTGTAGTCGAAGGGGAGCGGGTCGACGTCGGTGAAGCCGGTGTTGGTCCGCCACTGGGTGACGAAGCCGATCGCCTGGTCGATCTCGCTCTGCCAGTCCTCGGGGGTCCACATGTTGACCCCGTTCTTGTCCGGGCGGCTGGAGCAGAAGTGCCCGTTGAAGTGGGTGCCGATCTCGTGCCCGGCCAGCCAGGCCTGGCTGACGAGCTTGAGCGTGCTCTTCACCGCGCCGTCCGACAGGTACGGGATGTCGGAGGCGCCGACCGAGTGCTTCGGCGGGTGGTACAGGTCGGCCTTGTCCTTGGGCAGGGCGTAGATGCCCGAGAGGAAGAAGGTCATGGTGGCCTTGTACTGCTCCGCCAGCTTCAGGAAACGGGGGAACTGGCCGTCCTCGGTGCCGCCCGCGCCGTCCCAGGAGAAGACCACGAACTGCGGGGGCTGCTCGCCCGGCTTGAGCTTCTCGGGCTTGGGCTGGTTCGGCTGGGGGCCGGTGTCCGCGTTGGAGCCGTCTCCGATCGGCGTGCCCTTGGGCACCACCGCCTGGGTGGGGTCGGCGGTGCCGCCCTGGGTGGTGCTCGGGCCGCCGGTAGCGGGAGGGGCGGAGTCCTGACCCGAACCGGATCCGCTGCTGGAGCAGGCCGCGACCGCGCCGAGGGCCGCGGTCGCAGCGGTCGCACTGAGCACCGTCCTGCGCGAGATGCTGGTCATGGTCTCCCCTGGGTGCCGACGCCGGTGGTGAGGGCGACGCATGGTCGCACCGGTCAAATCGGGCAATTGATGAGTATTCCGCCGTTAGCATGTCATGTCGCCGCGACGGTCACCAAGGTCGCCGGGCGCTGACGGCTATCAACACGCCGGGCGCATCCGGCTGGGCTGCGAGGATGCGTCGACTGTTGCCGTCCTGTGACGCTTCCCGCTCCGCGCGGCCCGGGACGTTACGCTACCGCCGGTCGGTTCGCTCCCTGCCCGGGTTCGTCGGCGTCAGGCCCGGTTCAAGGTCCTTTTGGGAAAACTTTTGCCCCTTGCGGGGATGGGTCGTGTGAACCCCGCCGAGGGCGGTGCCGGCCCGGGGTGAACCGGCGACGTGCCGGCCGCCGCGCGGGTGCAAAGCGAGCCGCAGGGCGGGCCGTCAGAGTGCGGCGAGCCGCCGGGTGCGGCGTACGACCCGTGCGATCGCGGTGCTGATGGCGGTGGCCGCCGCGCAGGAGACCGCGAGGCTCAGCCAGGCGGTGTCGAACCAGTGACTGTTCAGCCAGCCCAGCGTCACGATGTACGCGGCCCAGACCAGCGCCGCCAGTGCCGACCAGTGCAGGAACCGGTGCGGATGGGCGGGGGAGTGGCCGATGGCCAGGTCGAGGACGGTCCGCCCGGCGGGGACGAACCGGGCGATCACCACGATCGCGGCCGCCGCGCCGTGGGGGCGTTCGATCAGGGCCTGTTGGACCCGGGTCACGCTGGCCGCCAGTTTCGGCCGCCGGGCGAGCCGGCGGTGCAGCACCGGGGCGCCGCGCCGGGCGAGGTTGAGCAGCAGGAGATCGCCGAGGAAGGAGGCCACCGCCACGCCCAGCGCGAGCATCACCGGGGCCCCGTTGACCTGCGCGGTCTTGAGCACGGCCAGGATGACCAACGTCCCGCTGGGGATGAAGGGGAGAAGGGCGTCTCCGAGCACGGCGAAGAGCGCCAGCGCGCAGATCCACGAGGATCCGATCGCCGCCACGAAGTTCAAGGCCCTTTACTCCCTCCACGCCGCCCGAGGGAGCAGGTGGCTGCTGGGACAACGCTAGCGCCTCGACTTTTCATGCCCTGAAGCACCCCGGTCTGCCGGGGGCCACGGCTGCTGATTCCGGCCGCGTCACCAGGCCGTGCCGGGGCGTGGGCCGGGCCTGCGATCCGCCCGCGGCGGGCGGCTGGGCGGTGACCGGGGCGGGCGGGCCGCGCGGCGGAGAGCGGCCGCACACGGAACGAGCCCCCGGGGCGGGGTGCCGCGCCGAGGGCTCGCAGCGATCGTCGGTACTGGTCCAGTCCGACGATCTTGCTGGTGGAGGGCGGATCCCGTTCGGTGGCCCGCTCCTGGTCCCCAGATTGCCGGACTCCGGACCCCCGGCGCGAGACCCGGCGCTGGCGACTTCCGGCGCTGGCGGGAAGTCGCCAACCGTGTTCGCCCGCTGGCTCTCCGTCAGCCGGGTGGCCGGTCGGACGGCCGTACGAAATGGCCGAAACCGACCTGGACCGTGACGGGACGGAACTCGGGACGGAACCCGGCGGAATCCGGGACGCGGGAACAGCGAGCCCCCGGCCGTGGTTGACCCCCGTCGGTACTGGTGACCGGCAGGGGCGTTCCGAGCCCGGGCGATCACCCACGAAGGCCGGTTCAAGAACAGCTCAGGAGGGCGACGGGCATGACCACCGAGGACCAGCAGGAGCACCGGACCGAGCCGTCGGCCGACGCGGCGATCCGGGGCACCGCCCGCGGAACGGCACCCGCACCGCTCTCGATCCTCGACCTGGCCACCGTCGGCGTCGGCCACACGCCCGCCGAAGCCCTCGCCGCCACCACCGAGCTGGCGCGCCGCGCCGAAGGGTGGGGCTACCACCGCTTCTGGGTCGCCGAACACCACGGCATGCCCGGGGTGGCCAGCTCGACCCCCGCCGTCCTGCTCGCCCACCTCGGGGCCCACACCACGACGTTGCGGCTCGGCTCCGGCGGCGTCATGCTCCCCAACCACGCCCCACTGGCCATCGCCGAACAGTTCGGCCTGCTCGAAGCCCTGCACCCCGGACGGATCGACCTGGGACTCGGCCGCGCCCCCGGCACCGACCAGGCCACCGCCCGGGCGCTGCGCCGCGGCCTCACCGATGGTGCGGACGACTTCCCGCAGCAGCTCGCCGAGCTGACCCACTTCCTCGACGGCGACTTCCCGGACGGCCACCCGTACGCCCGGTTGACCGCCGTCCCCAAAGGCGAGGGCCGCCCGCCGATCTGGCTGCTCGGCTCCTCCGGCTTCAGCGCCCAGCTGGCGGGCCGTCTCGGCCTCCCGTTCGCCTTCGCCCACCACTTCAGCAGCGCCAACACCCTCCCGGCGCTGGACCTCTACCGCTCGTCCTTCCGCCCCTCCGCCGTGCTCGCCGAGCCGTACTCGCTGATCGGCGTGAGCGCGGTCGCCGCCGACGACGAGCCCTCGGCCCGGCGCCTCGCCCGCTCCGCGGCCCTCGGCATGCTCCGCCTGCGGCGCGGCAACCCCGGCCCGATCCCCACGCCGGAAGAGGCCGAGCAGTACCCGTACAGCCCGGTCGAGGCCGACTTCATCGACAGCTGGCTCGACAACGTCGTGCTCGGCGACCCGGGCCGGGTCGCCGACGGCCTGGAGGCCCTGCGCAAGCGGACCGGTGTGGACGAGCTGATGGTCACCTCGCACATCCACGGCCACGAGGCCCGCCTCCGCTCCTACGGTCTGATCGCCGAGGCGTACGGCCTGACGGCAATGGCCTGACCGAGTCCGAAGGGGCCGACGCGGCATGCGGCGTCGGCCCGCCGGGGCACGGCGGGGCAGCTTCGGCGCCCCACCGGACAGACGGTTCGGCACCGGACGGCCGCCCGCCGTGGTAGCCGCCCGAGGGGCGGGAGGGTGAGCTGCGCGCCGGCCTCCTCGCCTGGTGGCACGGGATCTCCGGGCCCGACACCCTGCTCTCCCGCGCGTCCGGAGAACACCCCTCCTCGACCGCTTCGCGTCACGGTGGCGGCTGCACGGCCGTGTCCGGTGGGGCTTCGCGGGGCTGCCGGAGCACCGGCCCTGGGCGGTGTCGCCGCCGGTCAGCGGCGGGGCAGTCGGCCTGGCCGACGCGCCCGTGGTGCCTTTGGTGGTGACGGCGCCGGTCCCTGGGCCCTCGCCTCTGCGCCTACCGGCTGCCGGGGGCGGGGTGCCCCTTGCGGAGCAGGGTTGCGAGGAGTGCGGCTGCGCCGGGCCGGGCGGAGCACCGGCCCTGGCCGGCGCGGCCGTGGCGCCTTCGGTGGTGACGGCGCCGGTCCCTCGGCCCTCGCCTTTTTGCGCTTCCTGACCGCCTCGGCGCTCGTGGTGGCTACCGGTCGTCGGAGGCGGCGCGCCCGTTGCGGAGTATGGCGGCGACGAGTGCCGCTTCGCCTGGGCGGGCGAAGTACCAGCCCTGGGCGGTGTCGCAGCCGGTCAGCCGGAGGCGCTCGGCTTGGGCGGCGTTCTCGATGCCCTCGGCGGTGACGGTCAGGCCGAGGGTGTGGGCGAGCTGCACCATGGCACCGACGATCTGTTCGTCCGCGTCGCTGCGGCGGGAGCCGAGCCCGGGGCGGCCGGGGCGGTCCGCCGGGGAGGGCTCGCGGAAGCCCTCGATGAAGGTGCCGTCGAGCTTGAGCACGTGGACCGGGAGCCGGGAGAGATAGGCCAGGTTGGAGTAGCCGGTCCCGAAGTCGTCGATCGCGATCCGCACGCCCATGTCCGCGAGCGCCTGGAGCGCCTGGAGGGGGCGGCCGCCGGGGCCGAGCAGGGCGCTCTCGGTGATCTCCAGCTGGAGGAGCCGGGCCGGCAGGCCGGTGCGTTCGAGGGCCCGGGCGACGTCGGCGACGATGTCGGAGTCCCAGATCTGGCGGGCGGCCAGGTTGACGCTCACGAAGGTCTCGGTCTCGGGGAACTCGCTGAGCCACTGCCGGGCCTGGCGGCAGGACTCCTCCAGCACCCAGGTGCCGAGCTGCACGATCGCGCCGGTCTCCTCGGCGAGCGGGATGAAGCGGTCCGGGGAGAGGGTCCCGTAGCGGGGGTGGCGCCAGCGGACCAGTGCCTCCGCGCCGTGCACCGCGCCGTCGGCCAGGCCGACCAGCGGCTGGTACTCGATGGTGAACTCGCCGCGCTCCAGGGCCGGGCGCAGCGCGGTGGCGAGCAGTTGCCGGGTGAGCTGGTGGGCGCCTCGGTCCGGGTCGTGGAGGGTCCAGCGGGCGCGGCCGTCGGCCTTGGACCAGTAGAGGGTGGCGTCGGCGTCCTTGACCAGGTCGGTCGGGGTGGTCTCGTGGACGGACCGCTCGACCACGCCCACGCTGGCGGTGATCGCCAGCCGGTGCCCGGCGATGTCGAAGGGGCGCTCCAGGGACTCCAGGATCCGGTCGGCCAGCTCGGTCAGCTGCTCGCTGCCGAGGCTGTCGGTGACCAGGACGGCGAACTCGTCGCCGCCCATCCGGGCCACCAGGTGGGTGTCGTGTCCGTCGAACCCGCGTCGCAGCCGGGTGGCGACGGCGATCAGCAGCTGGTCGCCGATGTGGTGGCCGAGTGCCTCGTTGATCGTCGCGAAGCCGTCGAGGTCCAGGTAGCAGACCCCCACCCGGCGTTCGCCCGACGATCCGCCCGCGGCCGGTCCGCCGGTCGGCGCGAGGCAGGCGGCGTCGAGCCGGTCGAAGAAGTAGGCCCGGTTGGGCAACCGGGTCAACGGGTCGTGCAGGGCCTGGTACTCCAGCCGGTCGCCGAGTCGGCGTTGCTCGGTGATGTCCTCCACCAGCGCGAGGGTGTAGAGCGGATCCCCGTCGCCGTCCCGGATCAGGGAGACGGTGACCTTGCTCCAGACGGTGTGGCCCTCGCGGTGCCTGAGCTGCTTCTCCACGCGGAACCGTTCCCGCTCGCCGCTCACGAGTCCGGCGAAGAGCCGGTCCGGCATGCCCTCCGGGTCGATGATCTCGTACAGGTGGGTGCTGACCAGTTCTCCGACGCCCCGTCCGATCAGGGTGGCGAAGGCCGGGTTGACCTCGATGATCCGGTCCTCGGGGTCGATCAGCGCCATGCCGATGACGGCGTCACAGAAGGCGGCCCGGAACCGGGACTCGCTGGCCCGGAGCGCGGCCAACGTCCGGTCGTCGTCGCGGTCGCCGTCCTCCCGGCCGTCGGGACCGTGGGAGCCATTGAGGCCGCTGGAGCCGTTGGGGCCGTCGGAGCCGTCGGGTCGTCCCCGGTAGGTGCCGCCGGTGAGCGGGGCCGAGCAGGTGGGGCAGAACAGCGGCCCGGGCTCGGTCAGGGTTCCGCAGGCGCTGCGGGCGGGGCGATCGGAGGAACCACCGGCGGGCCCGCCGGCAGGTCCGTCGGGGGGGCCGGCGGCCGGTGCCAGGACCGGCGCGGCGAGGTGGCGGTGGCGTGGCGATTCCTCGTGCCGCACGCCCGGGTGGTGTGCGTCGGCCCCCTCGTTCTGGCCCGGCACGGCTTGCTCCCGTCCGCTGCTGACGCTTGACGATGGTCCGGCCGACCAGTCGGGACCCGGTGGCCGGCTCCGCACTCTGCCGCGATCCTCGGAGTCGGAGTCGGTCCGCTGCGGGGCCGCCCGCCGTTGGGGCGCCGGAGCGCGGGACCCGCCCGAGGGACAGGGCGCTGGGGCCGATCATAGGCCGCGACGGCAACGCGCGGTGACCGCCGCCAGGGTGATTCGCCCGCTTTGTGATCATGAATGGCGATACGTGCAGACGCCCCCGGTGCACATCACATGATGTGCGCCAGGGGCGCGTGCGCCGAAGCCACGCCCCTCGGGCGCCGGTCGCGCGCCGGAAGCAGGGCGGAGCGGGCCGGGGAGTCGAAGGGCGGGCGTCGGAGGGAGTGGCGGAGAAGGGGGGAGGGACCGGCTCAGGCGAGCTTGGCTGTGAGGGTGATGGTGGTGCCGGCCAGGGCCTTGCTGACCGGGCAGTTGGCCTTGGCGTCCTCGGCGGCCTTGACGAAGCCGGCCTCGTCCAGGCCGGGCACCTCACCGGTGACGGTCAGGTGGATGCCGGTGATGCCCTCGCCGGGCTGGAAGGTGACGTCGGCCCGGGTCTCCAGCTTGGTGGGCGGGGTGCCGGCGCCGGTCAGGCCGTGCGAGAGGGCCATCGAGAAGCACGCGGAGTGGGCGCCGGCGATGAGTTCCTCCGGGCTGGTCTTGCCGTTGGCCTGCTCGGCGCGGGACGGCCAGGAGACGGGGTACTCGCCGATCCCGGAGGATGCGAAGGTCACCAGCCCCTTTCCGTCGAGGAGGCTGCCCTCCCAGGCGGTGCTTGCGGTGCGGGTCGTTGCCACGATCGGTTCCTCCAGTGCTGAGGGAGTGTTCGAGCGGTCACTTCCGGTCATGCGGGGCCCAGCCTACGGGCAGATCCGGCCCCGCTCCGGTGCGTCACGCCGCCGACGCCACTCCACCCGGGCCACTTCACCGCGCCCGCGCCGACCGCGACCGCGCCGACCACGCCCCTCACCGCCTACGCCCCTCACCGCCTACGCCGACCTCACCCGCGTGGCCCGCGCTGCCCGCGCCGTCGTCCCACTCGGCCCGATGTCCGGATGCTGGACGCTTCCGTCCTACCGTGTGAGGCCCGAGCGGGTGCCCTGTTAGATTTGCCCGGGCCCGAGCCCGGCCGTCGTACGGTCGGGCGCCCCACCCAGACACCGGGAGCCGCCCCGATGACGGACCAGCCCACGACCCCCGAGAACGGCCTGCCCGAGGGGATCGACGACGCGGTACGGGCCGAGCTGACCAGCCTGCGCCAGAGCATCGACAACATCGACGCGGCGGTGGTGCACATGCTGGCCGAGCGCTTCAAGGCGACCCAGCGAGTGGGCCGGCTCAAGGCCGAGCACAAGCTGCCCCCGGCCGATCCGGCGCGTGAGCGGGACCAGATCAAGCGGCTGCGGGAGCTGGCGGCGGGGGCGAAGCTGGACCCGGTCTTCGCGGAGAAGTTCCTGAACTTCATCATCGCCGAGGTGATCCGCCACCACGAGGCGATCGCCCGCGCCTGACGCTCACACCCGGGGCCCGCGCCCGACGCGCCCGAGGCCGAGCCCCACCGCCGAGCCCCACGGCCGAGAACCCGCACACGAGGCCTGCTCCGCAGTGCCGGGCGACCGCCCGGCGACGGCAGGAGAGCAGCCCAAGACGGGCCCGGACGGGCGCGGACGGGCCCGGAAGCAGCTCAAAGGCAGCCCGGTGACGGTCCCCGGAGCGCCCGCCCGTGTCGGCGGCGGCTAAATGCCCGATTTCGTCACGCTCCACGGTTGGCGTAGCGTGCAGGTTTCCCCAGCCGGAGAGGTGGAGCAGCGACGATGGCGGTGAACCTGCCCGAAACGCCCAGTGGAGCCCCCAGCGCTTCCGCCGGTCAGCACGCCGCCCCAGGCGCCGCGAACGGCCCCGAGGTGTCCGGCGGCCGCGCCGAGGCCCGCCGCCGGGCGCGGGGTTCGCGCGGCCGCAAGGCCGGGCGCTCCGGCCGGCGCCCCCGGCCGTGGTGGATCGAGCTGCCGGTCATGGCGGCGGTCGGCCTGGGGGTCGCGCTGCTGATCAAGACCTGCCTGTTCCAGGTGTTCACCATCCCGTCCGGCTCGATGGAGAACACCCTGCGGATCGGCGACCGGGTCGGCGTGAACAAGCTGGCGCCGCTGACCGGCTGGGAGCCGGAGCCGGGGCAGCCGGTGGTGTTCAAGGACCCGGGGGGCTGGCTGCCGACGCAGCCCACCGACCCGAACCCGTTCACCAACGCCATGAGCTCGGTGCTCAGCTTCGTCGGCCTGGTGCCGCCGAAGGACGACAACTACCTGGTCAAGCGGGTCATCGCGACCGGCGGCCAGACCGTGCAGTGCGAGGGCAGCACGCTGACCGTCGACGGGCGGAAGGTCGACGAGCCGTACCTGCACCCGGGGGACGACTCCTGCGCCGGGCTGGACTTCGGGCCGGTGAAGGTGCCCTCGGGCTACGTCTGGGTGGAGGGCGACCACCGCAGCGACTCGGCGGACTCCCGCTACCACCAGCACGGCCCGGGTGGCGGCGCGGTGCCGGTGGACAACGTGGTCGGCCCGGTGTCGGCCGTCGTGTGGCCGCTCAACCACTTCGACTGGTTCGGCTGGACCGGCCGCTGATCCCACGGCGGCCGGCCCTCGACCGTGGGGTCCCCGGGCCCACAAGCCCTCGACCCCCGGCCCCACCAGCGCAGGCCTAACCCGCGTCGGCCTCGCCGTCGTCGGCCCGGGAGCCCGCGCCCACCTCAGCGGCGTCGGCACGTCCAGCCTTCGTTCCGGTACCGGCTCCAGCCCCGTCCCTCGGGCCGGCGCCGGTCCCAGCCCCGGCCCCCGCCTCCGCCGGCTTGCCGGTCTGCGCCGCGAAGGCGCCCGCCAGCACCAGCAGACCGCCCGCGATCTGCGGCAGCCCGAGGTGCTCGCCGAGCAGCACCCAGGCCGTCACGGTGGCGACCACGGCCTCCAGGTTGGCGACCACCCCGGCGACCGGCGGTGAGAGGTAGCCGACCGAGATCACCCCGGTCAGGTAGGCGAGCACGGTGGCGATCAGGACCATCCACGCGGCGGGGAGGAGCGCGGGCAGGGTGTGCCCGTTCATCACCACCGACCCGCCGAGCTTCCCCCAGTCGGCCTGCCACGGCCGGGTGACGACCGTGAGCACCGCGGCGCCGATGAGCAGCCCGAACGCGCTGACGGCCAGCGGGTCGACCGGGCGGTCGCCGCGCCGTCCGGCGTCGGCGAGCACGAAGTATCCGACCTGGCAGCAGGCCGCGCCGAGGGCGAACAGGACGCCCAGCGCGTCGAAGCCCAGACCGTTCCAGACCTCGACCACGCAGGCCAGCCCGGTCACCGCGACGCCGGCTCCGACGGCCGCGCCGCGGGTGATCGGCTTGCGCTGGACGAACTTGACGTAGCCGATCAGCAGCGGTGGCCCGAGGTACTCGATGAGCAGCGCGACGCCGACCGGTATCCGGGAGATCGCGGCGAAGTAGCAGGCCTGGACGCCCGCGACGGCGAGCAGGCCGAAGCCGAGCAGCAGGCCGGGGCGGCGCCGCAGGGCGTCCCGGTGCCGGTAGGCGATCGGGAGGAGGGCCACCGCCGCCCCGGTGACCCGGAGCCACACCACGTGCAGGGGGGAGAGGCCGGCCTCGATCAGCGGCTTGGCCGCGGTGCCGGAGCCGCCGAAGGCGAAGGCGGAGACCAGCGCGAGGCCGAGGCCGAGGGTTCTGCCCGGAGAGTGGGTGGGCGAGGCCGTTGATCTGTGCACGGCCGCATTCTGACAGCCATCCCGATGATCGGATAAGGCGCCATTCCGTCATTCGGTCCTGCCGGCAACTGTGCGAAGTGGCGCACTCACCCGTCCCCCGAGGGCCGGCGATCTCCAAGGACCCAAGGGCCCAACAGCCCAAGGGCCCAACAGCCCCAAGAGCCCCCAGGGCCCCGATCCCCGGCGTCACCTCGGGAATCGGGGCCCTGGGTCCCGAACGGTCGCGCCCTACCCCCGGCTCCCGGCCGAGGCGCCCGTCCCCGCGAGCACGTCCGGACCGCCCGTGGGCTGGCTGGTCGGCTGCGAGGTCGGCTCCTTGGTGGGCTGGGGGGTCGTCGTCGGCCGCGAGGTGGGCCTGGTCGGCCGGGTGGGCTGGGGGGACGGCTGCGTGGTCGCCGGGGCCGTCGGCGCGGTGGTCACGCCGCCGTCGGTGCCGCCCGACGGGGTGTTCGAGCCGTCGCTCGGCGCCGTGGTCGGGCCGGTGCTCGGAGCGCCCGTGGGCGCGCTCGTCGACGGGGCGTCGCTCGGCGTGCTCGGGGCGGTCGGCAGGTCGGCGGGGCCCGAGGAGCTGCCGCCGGCCAGGGTCGCGAAGTCGCTCACCGGCTGGCCCTTGAGCGCGGCCTTCATGTAGCTGGTCCAGATCTGGGCCGGGAACTGGCCGCCGGCCGCGCCGTCGATGCCGCCGACGCCGCTCAGGCTGACCTGGGCGCCGGTGGCCGGGTCCTGGCCGAACAGGGCGACCGAGGTGACCAGCTCGGGGGTGTAGCCCACGAACCAGACCGACTTCTGGTCGTCGGTGGTACCGGTCTTGCCCGCGGCCGGGCGGCCCAGCGCCTTGGCTCGCCAGCCGGTGCCGCCCGGGTCGCTCACCACGCCCTGGAGCATCGAGGTGACCTTGTCGGCGGTGTCCGCGCTGATCGCCTGGGTGGTCTTGTGCGCGGGCAGCGCGACGTTCTCGCCCTCGCGGTCCACCGACTGCACCAGCCACGGGGTGATCTGCTTGCCGCCGTTGTCCAGCGTGGCGTACACGCCCGCCATGTCGAGCACGCTCGGGGTGGCCGCGCCCAGCGGGATGGACGGCACCGGATCCAGGCCCGGGGTGTTGCCGGGCAGGCCCAGCGCGATGCCGGTGTCCTTGACCTTCTGGAGCCCGGTGTCCTGCGCGAGCTGCGCGAACGCCGAGTTGACCGACCAGTCGGTGGCCTGCTGGAGGGTGATCTGGCCGTAGCTCTTGTCGCCCTCGTTCGGCGGCGCGTACGGGGTGCCCTTGCCGCCGCGGACCTTCCGGCCGCTGGTGCCGTCGTAGACCGTGTTCGGCGTGATGGTGCGGCCGTCCTGGGTCTTGGCGTTGTTCTCGAAGGCGGCGGCCAGGGCGATCGCCTTGAAGGTCGAGCCGGCCTGGTAGTCGCGCCGGGTGGCGTTGTCCACGTAGTGCTTCACGTAGTCGGTGCCGCCGTACAGGGCGACGACCGCGCCGGTCTTCGGGTCCACGGAGGCGGCGCCGGCCTGGGCGGTCGCGTCCTTCTTCCGCTTGTCCGGGTTCAGGTTGTCATGCAGCTGGGCCTGGACGGAGTCCTGGAGCGCCTGCTGGCGGGCCGGGTCGATGCTCAGCTTGATCGTGTAGCCGCCCTTGGCCAGCTCGGTCTCGTTGATCACGCCGCTGGAGGTGAGGTACTGGGTGGCCGCGTCGACCAGGTAGCCCGCCTGGCCGGACAGGCCCGGGTTGGGCTGCGGGTCCCGGACGTCCGGGAAGGTGGTCCTGGCGCGCTCCTCGGCGGAGAGCCAGCCCTCCTTGACCATGCCGTCGAGCACGTAGTTCCAGCGGTTGACGGCGTTCTGCTTGCCCGCCGCGGTGGCGGTGGCCACGTCGTAGGCGCTCGGGGCGTTCAGCAGGGTGGCCAGGTAGGCGCCCTGGGCGGGGTCGAGGGCGGACGCGTCGATGCCGAAGTAGGCCTGGGCGGCGGCCTGGATGCCGTAGGCGCCGCGGCCGTAGTAGGAGGTGTTCAGGTAGCCGGAGAGGATCTCGTCCTTGCTCTCGGTGGCGTCCACCTTGATGGCGATGAACAGCTCCTTCACCTTGCGGGTGATCGACTGCTTCTGGTTCAGGTACGTGTTCTTCACGTACTGCTGGGTGATCGTGGAGCCGCCCTGGGTGCCCTGCCCCTTGGCGGTGTTGATCGCGGCCCGGGCCAGTCCCTGGACGTTGACCGCGCCCTCGTTGTAGAAGTTGCGGTCCTCGGCGGCCAGTGCGGCGTGCTGGGCCGCGGGGGAGACCTTGTCGAGGGTGACGTTCTGCCGGTTGGTCTGGCCGGTGCGGGTGATGACCGAGCCGTCCGAGTAGAGCCAGGTGTTGCTCTGGGCGGTCGCGGAGGCGTGCGCGTCCGGCACCTTCACCAGGGCGATCCCGAGGGCGAACAGACCGATGCCGAGCAGCAGCGCCACGCCGAAGCCGAGCAGGGTCATCCGCCAGGTGGGTATCAGCCGGCGCCAGCCGGTGCGCTTCGGGCGGCGCTGCTTCTTGCCGCCGGACCCGCCGGACCCACCGGACCCGCCGGACGGGCCGGTCGAGCGCTTGAACCGCTTGACCGGTCGGAGGCTGATCGACGGCGTGCCACGGCCGCTCTGAGCGTTTCTGGACAATGCGCGGCCTTTCCTGCGGGCGCGTCCAAGCGACCTGCACGGACGGGGACATCGGCGGTTGGGGACCTTTGTCCCGATTCCGGTTTTACTGCCCTGGACGAGCAGAGCGGGCCGGATGACTCCGGCGGATCGCCAATCGAGACCGACATCACACGCAAAACGGACGTCGTAGGCCAAAAAATCGGGGAGCCCCTCGCTGCTGCGAGAGGCTCCCCAACTGTCTGTGCGCCGCCAGGGACTCGAACCCCGGACCCGCTGATTAAGAGTCAGCTGCTCTAACCAACTGAGCTAGCGGCGCCTGCTGACCTGGAAAACAATACACGGTTCCGAGGGGTGCCTCGAACCACCCCCCGGCCGGTGCCGCCCGATCCGTCCCTTTCCTTCCGGTTGGGCCGGAGTTCGCCGCTGGTTAGGGTGGAAACGTGCCCAGCCCCAAGCCAGGACACCCCCGACATCCGGGACACCTCCGAGCACGACCCGACAGACCAGGACCCGGCAGCCCGGGACGCGACCAGCCGGCACCCGGCAGGCCGGGGCGCCGCGCCGCGCGGACGGCGGTCGCCGCCCTGCTGCTGCTCAGCGCCGTGGCGTACACCGCCTGGGTGCTGGAGGTCGTGCTGAGCACCGGACTCGACCCGGTGCAGGCGTACATCAGCGAACTCGCCGCCGAGGACCAGCCGCTGGGCGGCCTCTTCCGCGCCACCGACCTGGCCGCCGGGCTCAGCCTGCTCGCCGCCGCCGGCACCGCCCTGGCCACCGGGCGGGCCGGAGCCTCGCGGCGCAGCCGCTGGGCGCTGACCGGCTGGTCCGCACTGGCCCTGTTCGGCGCCGCGACCGCCGCCGACTCCCGGCTGCCGCTCAGCTGCGCCCCCACCAGCGACGAGATGTGCGCCGCCCGGGAGACCGCCGGGCTCGTCCCCGCCACCCACACCGCGCACGCCGTCACCAGCAGCCTCGCCATGGCCGGCGCGCTCACCGCGCTGGTCACGCTCACCGTGGCGGCCCGGCGCCACGGCTGGTGGCCGCCGGTGCGCCGGTTCGGGCCCTGGCTGCTGGGCGCGGAGCTGCTCGCCACCGGCTGGAGCCTCGCCTCGATCGCCGCCTTCCAGGCCGGTCACGGCACCTGGGCGCTCGGGGCCGGGCAGCGGCTCCAGGTGCTGCTGGTGGCGCTCTGGCTCGGCCTGCTGGCCCTGGGCGTCGCCCGCCACGCCGATTCGGACGCGCCGGACGGGGAAGCAGAGGAGGCCGAGCGGGCCGCACCAGCCGAGCCGCTCCCCGAACGGAGGCCCGCATGACCACGTCCGGAGCGGTGCCAGGCCCCCCGGCGCGCTTCCTGCGCGTCGACGGCGTCCCGCTGCACGTCCGCACCGAGGGCAGCGGCCCGGTCTGCCTGCTCTCCGGCGGGCTCGGCAGCAGCTGGTTCGACTGGGACCTGGTCGTCCCCTTCCTCACCCCCTACCGCACCGTGGTCCGCTTCGACCGGCCCGGCTACGGGCTGAGCGCCGCCGAGCCCGCCACCGGCCGGCCCGCGCCGACGGCGGCCGGCGAGGCCGGGCGAATACGGGCGGTGCTGGACGGGCTGGGGCTGCGCGAGCCCTGCACGGTGGTCGGCCACTCGATCGCCGGCTTCCACGTCGAGGCCTTCGCCCGGCTGCACCCCGAGCGCACCGCCGGGCTGGTGCTGGTGGACAGCAGCGTGGAACCGCGGGCCCGGCCGTACCCGGCGCCCGGGGCCCGCGACCTGGCGGCCCGGGCGGCGGCCGGCCTCGCCACCGCCCTCGCCGTGCCCTACCTGCTCGGCCCGACCGTGCGCCGGACCACGGCCCGGCTGTCCACCGTCCGCCGCGAGGACCTCGCCCCGGCGCCGCTGGTCCGGCACTGCTACCGGACCGGACGGGCCCTGCGCGCGCTGCTGCGGGAGAACGGCCGCTACCTCGACACGGCCGCCGAGCTGGACGGGCTGCGGCGCACCCGGCCGCTGGCCGAGGACCTGCCGATCACCGTGCTGGCCGCCGACGACGGGTGCCGGACCAGCCGCACCGAGGAGTGGCTGGCCCGGCAGCGGGAGCTGGCGGCGCTGCTCGGAGCCGACTACCGCACCACCGCCCCCGCCGGGCACCTGGTCATGTTCGACCGCCCGGACGCGGTGGCCTCGGCCGTGCTCGACACCCACTGAGGTCGCGGCCGGTCCGGCTCCCGGCGCCGCGGCGGGGCCCCGAGCCCGTACCCATCACCCGTCGCCCCTCACTCCTCACTCCTCACTCCTCGGCGGCCGACGTACGCGCCGCCACGGCCCGCTTCACGGCCCGGGCGATCGGCAGGCTCCGGGCCGGCCGCCGCACGGCGCGCCCGGTCGGCGCGCCCTCCGCTCCCCGGTGGAGCCGGTTCTCCAGCCTGGCCGCCCCGATCAGTCCGGCCGGCTGACGCAGTCCGGCCGGCTGCCGGTCCCGCTCCTCCGCCGGGGTGGCCGGGCCGGATCCGCCGGTCCGGGCCGGCGTGGGCGCCACCCGTCCGGCGATCAGCGCCCTGGCGTCCGGCCGTACGGCGGTTCGGCGGCGGTAGGGCAGTCCGAGGAGGCGGTGGGTCCGGACGGTGAGCGCTCCCTGCTCGGTCAGCCGGTCCAGGTGGTACCGGTGGTACCGGTGGTGCGGCATCGTGCGGAGCGCGTGGTCGACGGTGGCCCGGTGCCGCTTCTTGCCCGGGCGCTCCAGCTCGGTGAGCACCCCCGCGGCGAGTTCGTCGTGGTCGCCGAGCGGCTGGAAGCCGGTGATCCGGCGGCCGTCGAGGGCGATCGCGCCCCGGAGCCGGAGTCCGGCGAGGCCCGCGCCGGCCGATCGCGGTGGGCAGGGCGGTGGCGGGGAGGCGCAGGCAGCCCCGGGCCGGCTCGGCGCAGAGCAGCAACAGCTCCTCGGGGAGCGGGCGGGGTTCGGGAGAGGTCAAGGGGACGAGCCTTCCCCGGAGAACGCCTCAGGCCGCCCACCGGAGTGGACGGCCTGAGACCTTGCCATGTGCGCCGCCAGGGACTCGAACCCCGGACCCGCTGATTAAGAGTCAGCTGCTCTAACCAACTGAGCTAGCGGCGCTTGCTGACGTCGGAGACTTTACACGGCCCCGACCGGTTCCGCCGAATCGTGTTCGAGTGGTGACCTCACGTGACCGTCTCGGGGTGGTGGCAGGCCGCCTGGTGGTCCGCCCCCGGGGCGTCGTCGGCGAGGGCCGGCCGCTCCTGCTCGCAGCGGAGCCGGCCCTCCGGGTCGAGCAGCGCGGCGTAGCGCGGGCACCGGGTGCGGAAGACGCAGCCGGTGCGGCGTTCGGTGGGCGGCGGCGGGTCGCCGGCCAGCAGGATGCGGTCGCGGGCGCGCTCGGCGGCGGGGTCGGGGAGCGGGACGGCGGAGAGCAGGGCGCGGGTGTACGGGTGGCGGGGGCTGTCGAAGACGGCGGAGACGTCGCCCTGTTCGACCGTGCGGCCGAGGTACATCACGCTGACCCGGTCGGCGAGGTGCCGGATCACCGAGAGGTCGTGCGACACGAACAGGTACGACAGGCCCAGTTCGGCCTTGAGCGACTGGAGCAGGTTGAGCACCCCGGCCTGGATGGAGACGTCCAGCGCGGAGACCGGTTCGTCGAGGACCAGGAGCCTGGGCCGGACGGCGAGTGCCCGGGCGATCGAGACGCGCTGGCGCTGGCCGCCGGAGAACTGGTGCGGGTAGCGGGCGGCGTGCTCCGGGTCGAGGCCGACCTGGCGGAGCAGCTCGGGCACCCGGCGGGCGGTCTCCTCGCGCGGGGCGCGCTGGGCGAGCAGCGGTTCGGCGACGATGTCGCCGATCGGCATCCGGGGGTCGAGGCTGGCCATCGGGTCCTGGAAGACGATCTGCACCTGGGCGCGGAGCCGCTGGGCCTCGGCCCGGCTGAGCGCGGCGGTGTCGCGGCCGAGCAGTTCGATCCGGCCGGTCTCCGGGGCGCCGAGGTTCAGCAGTTCGAACAGCGTGGTGGACTTGCCGGAGCCGGACTCCCCGACCAGGCCGAGGGTCTCGCCCTCCCTCAGGTCCAGGTCGACGCCGTCCACCGCGTACACCTCGCCGACCTTGCGCTTGAACACCGTGCCCTTGAGGAGGGGGAACGTTTTTCCGAGGCCGCGCACCGACAGCACCGGCGCCCGGGTGGAGCGGTCGGCGGGGCCGGCGGTCGTGCCGGGCAGCGCGGGGACGGGGTACACCTCGGCGGGGGCGGGCCGCCGCTCGGCGAGTTCCGCGGACCGGACGCACGCCGACAGGTGGCCGCCGCTCCCTCCCGGGGCCGTCCCGTCCGGAGCGGTCCCGTCCGGAGCGGTCGCGTCCAGGGCCGTCCCGTCCGGAGCGGCCACGTCCGGGACCGTCCCGCTCAGCGCCGGCTCGGCCGCCGTGCAGCGCTCCTCCACCAGCGGGCAGCGCGCCGCGAACGGGCAGCCGGGCGGCAGCTCGGCCATCGGGGCGGGGCTGCCGGGGATCGGCACGAGCGGACCGCCGCGCCCGTCCAGCCGGGGCAGCGCGCCGATCAGCCCGAGCGAGTAGGGGTGGCGCGGGGCCGCGAACAGCTCGTCCACCCCGGCCGTCTCGACCACCCGCCCGGCGTACATCACCGCGACCCGGTCGGCGGTGCCGGCGATCACCCCGAGGTCGTGGCTGACCAGGACGAGCGCCGCGCCGGTCTCCCGCTGGGCGGTGCGCAGCACGTCCAGGACCTGGGCCTGGATGGTGACGTCGAGCGCGGTGGTGGGCTCGTCGGCGAGCAGGATGTCGGGCTGGTTGGCGACGGCCATGGCGATCATGGCGCGCTGGCGCATGCCGCCGGAGAACTCGTGCGGGAAGCTGTCCAGGGCCCGGTCGGGGGCCGGGATGCCGACCAGGTCGAGGAGCTCGGCGGCCCGGCGGCGGGCGGCGGCCCTGTCCACCCGCTGGTGGACGCGGACCGCCTCGGCGATCTGGTCGCCGATCCGGTAGACCGGGGTGAAGGCGGAGAGCGGGTCCTGGAAGACCATGGCGATCCGGCGCCCGCGGACCGCCGCCAGCTCCTGGCCCGGCAGCCCGACCAGCTCCCGTCCGTCCAGGCACACCGAGCCGCTGACCCTCGCGGTGCGGGGCAGCAGCCCGAGCACGGACAGTGCGGTGACGGACTTCCCGGAGCCGGACTCGCCGACGATGCCGAGGGTCTCGCCGCGCCGCAGGGTGAGGTCCACCCCGCGGACGGCGGGGACCGGGCCGTCGGGCCCGGCGAAGTCGACCCGGAGGCCGCGGACGGCGAGCAGCGGGGTTTCGGCGGTGGTGGTCACGGGCGCTTCCTACGGGCGGCGGAACGACGGGAGAGGCTGGAACCACGGGCACGGCTGGAACCACGGGAACCACGGGAACCACGGGCACGGCGGCCACGGCGGCCCGTGGCCCCGGAGGTGGGGTCGAGGGCGTCGCGCAGCCCGTCCCCGATCAGGTTGACGGCGAGGACGAACAGCACCAGCAGCGCGGCGGCGAAGTAGAACAGCCAGGGGAACACCGGGGCCTCGCCGGTCCCGGCGGCGAGCAGGGTGCCGAGCGAGACGTCCGGCGGCTTGACCCCGAAGCCGAAGTAGGAGAGCGCGGTCTCGCTCATCACGGCGCCGCCGACCGCGATGGTGGCGTCGATGATGAGGAAGGAGGCGACGTTCGGCAGGATGTGCCGGCTGATGATCCGCAGCGGCCGCACCCCCATGAACCGTGCGGCGCGGACGAATTCGCGCTCGCGCAGCGAGATGGTCATCGAGCGCACCACCCGGGCGGTGATCATCCAGTTGAAGAGCGCGAGCAGCAGGACGAAGGCGATCCAGCCGGCGCTCTTCAGCCGGGACGAGACGATGGTGATGATCAGGAAGGAGGGGAAGACCAGCAGCAGGTCGACCAGGAACATCAGCGCCCGGTCGGCCCACCCGCCGAAGTAGCCGGCGCAGGCGCCGACCACGGAGGCCAGCAGGGTGGAGAACAGGGCCACCAGCAGGCCGATGACCAGCGACTTCTGCAGGCCGCGGACGGTCTGGGCGAAGACGTCCTGGCCGACCCCGTTGGTGCCGAACAGGTGCTCGGCGGAGGGCGGTTGGTGCAGTGCGGAGAAGTCGGGGGTGGTGTAGTCCCAGCGCGTCAGGTACGGCCCGCCGAAGGCGAGCGCGAACAGCAGCAGCACCAGGACGGCCCCGACCACGGCGCCGCGGGCGGCGAGCAGCCGGGCGAGGACGAGCCGGCCCCGGCCGGAGGGCCCGGGCAGCCGCGCGGGGCCGGCGGGTTCGGGGCCGGTGGCGCCGGGGGTGGCGGATCCGGTGGTGACGGTGGTCATCTCGGCTCTCCCTCCGGTCAGGACCGCACGCGCGGGTCGAGGGCGGCGTGCAGGGTGTCGGCGAGGAAGCCGGAGGCGAGGACGACGACGGCGGTGAACAGGTTGATCGCCACCACCGAGTTGACGTCCTGTTCGTTGATCGACTGGATCAGCCACTCTCCCGTGCCGTGCCAGCCGAAGATCGTCTCGGTGAAGATCGCGCCGGTGAAGATGCCCAGGAAGCTGTAGGCGAACATGGTCGACATCGGGATCACGGCCGTCCGCAGCCCGTGCTTCAGCAGCGCCCGGCGGCGGGTGAGGCCCTTGGCCTCGGCGGTGCGCAGGTAGTCGGAGCCGAGCACGTCGAGCATGGTGCCGCGCTGGTAGCGGCTGTAGGTGGCGAGGCCGCCGAGGGCCAGCGAGATGGTGGGCAGCAGCAGGTGCAGCGCCCAGTCGGCGAGGTGGGTGCCGAGGCCGCCGGTGAGCCCGGGGGTCTCGTAGCCGGTGAACGGGACGACCTCGTGGCCCGCCGCGTCCTTGGCGGCGATCGCGCCGTTCTTGAGGAACAGCGCGACCAGGAAGACCGGGGTGGAGAGCAGCACGAAGGACAGCACGGTGAGCAGCCGGTCGGAGATCCGGTACTGGCGCACCGCGCTCCACGCCCCGGCGGCGACGCCGAGCGCCATGCCCAGCAGGCTGCCGATCAGCAGCAGCCGCAGCGAGACCCCGATCCGGCGGCCGAAGTCGTCGGTGACCGGGGTGTCGTGGATGGTCCGGCCGAGGTCGCCGTGGAGCAGCCCGCCGGCCCAGTGGCCGAAGCGCTCGACCACCGGCGTGCGGTCGTTGAGGTTGAGCGCGGTGAGCTGGCGCTCCACCGACGCGGCAGACGGCCGGGGGACCTTGGCCTCGAAGTAGGTGCGCGGCTGGAGGGCGGTCGCGGAGATCGCGTACGCCAGGAAGACGGCGGCGATCAGCAGCGCCGCGTAGTAGAGCAGCCGTTTCGCCAGGTAGCGGAGCATCAACGGCCGTCCGCGGCGGTGCGGGTGGGGCCGACGCGTCTGGTGGGCATCGAGTGGCCTCCGGTCCGGGCCCCGGTCGGGGCGTCAGATGGTCGCAGTGGCAGGTGGGTTGTCAATGCGGGTGGCGGGCGAGCGGGCAATTCGCAGGTCAGAGTGAAGCACCGGTGCGCTGAGGGGGTGTTGCGGCGGTGTTGCCGCTCGTGACGTCTGGATCAGGTGTGCGTTCCTCCCCCTGGTGGCGGATCTGATCGACTGTTACGTTCTGCTCGCTCGGTGCCGAATTGGCTGCCCACGATCAAGACCCGTCACACCTCGCGCGCCCCGACTCCCGTCATCGACCCCAGGGGGACCCTCATGGACGCTTCCACCACGGCCCGCCGTCTCGGCCGGGCCGCCGCCCTCGCCGCCGCCGTCGTGCTCACGGTCACCGCGTGCACCTCGGGCGGGGGTGGCTCGGCCGGCGACGTGGCCAAGAGCGAGCCACCGAGACAGGACTCCCAGGACATCAACGCCAAGCCGCTGGACCAGCTCAAGGACGGCGGGGAGGCGCGCTTCCAGCTGGACCAGTGGATCACCCAGTGGAACCCGCTCCAGGTGGACGGCGGCTCGTACACCGACACGGTGAACCTCATCCGCGCCCTGGAGCCCTCGCTCTTCCGCACCGACGCGTCCGGCGCCTTCCAGCCGGATCCGGACTACCTGGTGGAGGCCAAGGTCACCTCGGTGTCGCCGCAGGTGATCACGTACCGGCTGAACCCCAAGGCCACCTGGTCGGACGGCAAGCCGCTGAGCTACCTGGACTTCAAGGCGGACTGGCAGGCGAGCAACGGCAAGGACCCGGCGTACAACATCTACGACCCGTCCGGCTACGAGCTGATCTCCGCGGTCGAGCAGGGCGCCGACCCGAGCGAAGTCAAGGTCACCTTCTCGGAGCCGTACGCGGACTGGCAGAACCTGTTCCGCCCGCTGGTCCCGGCGGCCGGCATCGCCACCCCGGACGACTTCAACAAGGGCTGGGTGGACAAGGTCCCGATCACCGCGGGCCCGCTGAAGATCGGCGCGGCGGACAAGACCGCGCAGACCATCACCTTCGTGCCGGACCCGGCCTGGTGGGGCACCCGGGCCAAGCTCGACCGGATCACCTTCCGGGTGATGGACAAGGCCGCGAGCATCCAGGCGTACCTCAACAACGAGATCGACCTCGCCTCGGCCGGCACCGCCGCCGCGTACGGGCAGCTCAAGAACGCCAAGGACACCGTGATCCGGTCCGCCAGCCCGTGGGACGAGGTGCACATCTCCTTCGGCGGCACCGGGGCGCTGGCGGACCAGAAGGTCCGCCAGGCGCTCGGCAGGGCGCTCGACCGCTCGGCGCTGATCAAGATCGCCAACAACGGGGTGCCGGTGGAGTTCAAGCCGCTCGGCAACCACATCATCATGCCCAACCAGGCCGGCTACCAGGACAACTCCGGGGAGTGGGCGAAGTTCGACCCGGCCGCGGCCAAGAAGCTGCTGGACGAGGCCGGCTGGGCGGAGGCCGGCGGGGGCGGGCCGCGCACCAAGGACGGCAGGCCGCTGGAGCTGCACTGGGTGCTCAGCGACGGCACCGCGCAGGCCCAGCTCGACCTCGCCACCGCGGCGGCGGCGATGTGGCAGCAGGTCGGGGTCAAGGTCAGCCTGGACAAGGTGGCCGCCAACGACTACTTCGCCAAGTACGTCACCCCGGGCAAGTTCGACATCGCGAGCTGGCGCAACACCGACTCGTTCCCGAACTCCAAGGGCCTGGCCAACTTCCGCCTGCCGGTGGGCGACAACACCTTCAGCAACCCCTCGCGGCTGGGCACCCCGGAGATCGACGCCCTGCTGAAGAAGGCGGCCGGGACGGTCGACCCGGCGGAGGCCGCGAAGCTCTACAACCAGGCGGACGCGAAGATCTGGGAGCTCGGCCACACCGTCGAGCTCTACCAGCGGCCCGCCGTGGTGGCGACCCGCAAGGGGCTGGCCAACTACGGCGCCTTCGGTCTGGCCACGGAGGACTACAGCAAGGTCGGCTGGGAGAAGTAGCCGCCGTCGGGACCGGGCGGGCCGCCCGGCAGGCGCTGGCGAGCAGCGCGGTGATCGCGAGGCGGGTGGCGGGGACAGAGGAGGAACGGCCCCGCCGCCCCCGCTGTACCGCCACCCGCCTTGACCTTCCGCGTTGCCCGCACGCCACCCGTGTCGTGGGGCCCGGCAGGGCCCGCGCTCTTCCAACCGGGGAAGAATCTAGCGGCGCTCCGGCCGGGCGCGAGGCAGCGCGCGGGACGCGCCCGGAAACCCGCCGCACTGTCACCCGGTTCGCGCACCGGAGCGTCAACTGCGGCTGACAGCAAGGAAAAAAGGGGCATAAGGGGTCATCGTGCTCCGGGGGCGCGCGGGGTTCCCGTTCCGCGCCCGAGCGCGCACACCGCCTCGCCGGTGCGCGCACACCCGCCGCGCCGGTGGGTGTGCCGGGCGCGGAGCGCTGCCAGGATGCGCGGGACGGTCCTCCTTCCCGACCCCCGGAGCAGCTCCGATGGCCAGTGACCCCGCCGCCGCACGACCCCGCAGACACCCCGTCGACCCGCCCCCGGTGCGCCGGATGGTCCCGCGCGACCGCCACGAGCCGCACCGGGTGTCCACCCCCCTGGAACTCTTCTTCGACCTCTGCTTCGTGGTCGCGGTCGGCCAGGCCGGGCGCGAACTGGCCCGGTCCTTCGCCGCCGGGCACTACGGAGCCGGAGTGCTCGGCTACGCCATCGCGTTCTTCGCCGTCTGGTGGGCCTGGATGAACTTCACCTGGTTCGCCTCCGCGTACGACGTCGACGACGTGCCGTACCGGGTCACCACCCTGGTGCAGATCGCCGGGGTGCTGATCCTCGCCGCCGGGGTGCCGCGGCTGTTCGCCACCCAGGACCTGACGCTGTCGATCGCCGGGTACGTGGTGATGCGCCTGGCGATGGTCACCCAGTGGCTGCGCGCCGCCGCCGGTGAACAGGGCGTGGGGCGCAAGGTCGCGCTGGGCTACGCGGCGGGGATCACGCTCTGCCAGGTCGGCTGGGTGGTGATGCTGTTCCTCCCGCACGGCGCCCGGCCGTACGCCATCCCGATCGGGGTGCTGTGCGAGCTGGCCGTGCCGGTGGCCGCCGAACTGCGGATGCGGACCTCCTGGCACCCGCACCACATCGCCGAGCGGTACGGGCTGTTCACCCTGATCGTGCTCGGCGAGACGGTGGCGGCGGCGACCGTCGCGGTGCAGTCGGCCGTGGACGAGCACGAGGAGCTGGGGCGGCTGATGCCGGTGGCGGCGGGCGGGCTGCTGATCTGCTTCTCGGCCTGGTGGATCTACTTCGCCCGGCCCGTCCACCAGCACCTGCGCACCAACCGGCAGGCGCTGGTCTGGGGCTACGGGCACTACCTGGTGTTCGGTTCGGCGGCGGCGATCGGCACCGGGCTGGAGGTGGCGGTGGAGTCGGCGGTGCACCAGGCGGAGATCTCCGAGACGGCCGCCACCGCCACGGTCACCGTGCCCACCGCCGTCTACCTGCTCACGGTCTGGTTCCTGCACTCCCGGCACACCAAGCGGGGCGTGGCGGCCCAGGCGATCGCGCCGGCCGGGGCCGTCCTGGTGCTGGCCTGCACCGCGCTCGGCGGCCCGGGGGTGCTCGCGGCGGGGCTGGTCTGCGCGCTGACGGTGGCGGTGGGCGTGCTGGTCCACGGGTGGGAGAGCCGTCAGGCCGAGCGGGGCCGGCTGGAGCCGTAGGCCGTGACCGGCCGGCCTGGCCCGGCGGGGACCGTGACCGGCCTGACCCGGTTGGGACCGTGCCCGGCCGGACCCGGCGGGGACCGTGACCGGCCGGATTCCTAGCCGGTCCGGCCCAGCAGCACCGGCTCGTGCCGCGCCAGCCAGGCCAGGTAGGCCGGGTTGACCTTGGCCAGATCCAGGTAGGCGGCCCGCAGTTCGCCGTACAGCGCGTCCAGCGCGGGCGGGCTGAGCGCGCACGGGCGCCAGGTGAGCAGCAGCCGGACGGCCAGCGGGTCCCCGTGCACCGGGCGGACCACCGTGCCGGGCCCGGGCAGCGAAGTGGGCTGGCAGGGGCGGACGGCCTCGCCGGAGGCGACCAGCTCGGCGGCGGTCGCGTTGTCCCGCACCTGCACCACCCGGGGGTTGAGCCCGGCCTCGCTGAACACCCGGCGCATCGCCGCGTACTCGTGGTCGGCGGTCGGGTCGACCATCCAGGTGTCCTCGGCGAGGTCGGCCAGGTGGACGACCGACCGGGCCGCGGCCGGGTGCCCGGCGGCGAGCGCGACGAACTGCGGCTCGCGGTCCATCAGCACCCGCTGCGCGGCGTCCGGCGGCACCCGCAGCGGGAAGCCCTCGCTCTCGTACACGAAGGCCACGTCCAGCTGGTCGGCGGCGACCATCCGCAGCAGCGCGCTGGCCGAGATGTCCACGTGGATGGTGGTGTCGGTGTCCGGCAGCCGCTCGTGCACCCGGCGCAGCCAGGCCGCGACCGCCCGGCTGCCGACGCTGCCGATGCGCAGCCGCCGCTGGCGGCCGGGCGCGGCCGAGTCCCGGGCCTCCTGACGGGCGGCGGCCACCAGGGCGGCCATCTCGGTGATCACCGGCCGGGCGCGGGAGAGCACCGAGTGGCCGAGCGCGGTGGGCCGGCTGCCGGTCTGTTCGCGGGTGAAGAGGGCGCCGCCGATGGCTCGTTCGATGCGGTGCAGCTGGGTGGTGAGGGAGGGCTGGGTCATGCCGAGCTGGAGCGCGGCCTTGCGGAGGCTGCCGGTGTCGGCGATCGCGCACAGCACCCGGAGGTGTCTCACGTCGAGCTCCACGTCGGGAGCATAGACGCCGCCCCGCCCCCTCGCCAAGGACATGACAGGCATCACGGCGTGCCGGAGGGCCGGCCGACGGGCCGGTTCGCTCGCCCTGCCGGAGGGTCGGGCCGGTGGCTCCGGCCGCCGGCCCGGCCCTCGTGCGGCGGTGCTATCGCCGGTTGGCATCATCCGTGACGGCCCCGGGCGGGTCGAAGCTCGGTGGACAGCAACCCGCCGCCGGCCACCGCCGGGGCGGTCCCCCACCCGTGCGCCGCCGTCGAGTCAGGCCCCCACCGGCTCCGGCGGGCCGGCGCACCGTGCGACCGGAGACCCCACATGAAGCGATCCGTGCCGTCCGCCGCCCTGGGCCTGGCCCTCGCGGCCGGCCTCGCCGTGCTGCCCACCACCGCCGCCTCCGCGGCGCCGGCCGTCCACGCCGCCCCGGCCGCCCCGGCCGTCCAGGGCTACACCCCCTCGACGTACGCCGGCTCGGCCGCCGAGTCGGCGGACAACCAGGCCTTCTTCCGGGCCGTGATGGCCTCGGCCAAGGCCCGGCAGGCGGCGAACCCGTGGCTGCTGAACGTCACCGTCACCTACGACACCGCGAACGCGCCCTCCTTCACCGGCCAGATATCCCAGGCCGCGCAGATCTGGAACAGCTCGGAGCGCAATGTGCGGCTCCAGCAGACCGGCGGCAACGGCGACTTCTCGTACTACGAGGGCAGCGACAGCCGGGGCTCGTACGCCAGCACCGATGGCCACGGGCGCGGTTACGTCTTCCTCGACTACGCGCAGAACCAGCAGTACAGCTCGGTGCGCGTGGTGGCGCACGAGACCGGGCACGTGCTCGGCCTGCCCGACGACTACTCCGGCCCGTGCAGCGAGCTGATGTCGGGCGGCGGCCCCGGCCCGTCCTGCACCAATCCCTACCCCGACGGCAACGAGCGCAGCCAGGTCGACTACCTCTGGGCGAACGGACTTGCGGCGACGAACTGACGGCTCCGGCAGGTGAGTTCGGCGCGGCGGGCCGCTCGGCCGGAATCGATCGGCCCGCCGCTCCGGGTACTTCCCCGGACGGAGCCTAGCCCCGTCCGGAACGGAAAACCAGGGGCACGAATGAGTCAAGGCGAGGAAAAGACGACTCAAATCGACTCCATAGCAGGGGTATTGGACGGCGTTATCGCCGATTGGCATCATCCGCGCACGCACCGGGTTGCCCGAAGCTCTGGGGACACCACCCGTAGACCCGGGTGCCTCCCCCCGGCCGGCCCCCAACCGGCCACGGCACCCCAGGAACCGGAGCCCCCACATGAAGCGATCCGTGCTGTCCGCCGCCCTCGGCCTCGCCATGGCGGCCGGCCTCGCCGTGCTGCCCACCACCGCCGCCTCCGCGGCGCCGGCCGCCCCGGCCGTGCAGGGCTACACCGCCACGACGTACGCCGGCTCGGCCGAGGAAGCGGCGAACAACCAGGCCTTCTTCCAGGCCGTGATGGCCTCCGCCAAGGCCAAGCAGGCCGCCAACCCGGGCCTGGCGACCGTCGTGGTCACCTACGACGCCAGCTCCGCCCCGTCGTTCCGCAACCAGATATCCCAGGCCGCGCAGATCTGGAACAGCTCCGTCGCCAACGTCCAGCTGCGCTCCGGCTCGGCCGCCGACTTCCGCTACTACGAGGGCAACGACAGCCGCGGCTCGTACGCCAGCACCGACGGCCACGGGCGCGGTTACGTCTTCCTCGACTACGCGCAGAACCAGCAGTACAGCTCGGTGCGCGTGGTGGCGCACGAGACCGGGCACGTGCTCGGCCTGCCGGACCACTACTCCGGCCCGTGCAGCGAGCTGATGTCGGGCGGCGGCCCCGGCCCGTCCTGCACCAACCCGTACCCGAACACCACCGAGCGCAGCCGGGTGAACTCGATCTGGCTGTACGGCTGATCGACGCGGTGAGCGTCCAGCCCCGGCCCGGCCGCCCGGTGCGGCCGGGCCGGGGCGCGTCCTCGCGGGCCGCTGTGGCGGGCCGTGGCGGGCAGAAGGCCGTGCCGTGCCGGGCCGGGGCGTGGGTCCTGCCCGGCCGTGCCGCGACGGGGCGTTGTCGGTGCCGCGTGCGAGCATGCGGGCGAGACCCGTCCGCCGCCCCGACCGCCAGGAGCCACCGCCGTGCCCCGTTCCGCCCCCGACCAGCTCGCCGACCTCCCGTACGCCGACCTGCTGCGCCCGCACACCGGGCCGCTGCGCAGCGACGAGCGCTACGACACCGCACACTTCGACGGCGGTGAGCACACCGACGAGTCGGGCGCCGGAGCGGCCTTCCTGGAGTGCGCCTTCACCGGCGTCGCGCTCAGCGGGGTCAAGCTGCGCCAGGCCCGGTTCAACGAGGTGTGGGTGCAGGCCGGCCGCTGGGTGGCCTGCGACCTGAGCGACTCCGACTGGCAGGACAGCTCCTTCGTCGGCGGGGTGCTCGCCGGTGTCGCCGGGTACGGCTCGGCGCTGCGCCGGGTGGTGTTCCGCGGCTGCAAGCTGGAGGCGGTCAACCTGCGCTCGGCCGTCCTGCGGGACGTCGTCTTCGAGGACTGCCTGCTGCGCGACGTGGACTTCGGGGAGGCGAAGCTGACCGGGGTGTCCTTCCCCGGCTCCACGCTGGAGGAGGTCCGGCTGCGCGGCGCGACGCTGAGCAGGACCGACCTGCGCGGCGCCGTCCGCCTCGGCCTCGTCGATGGCCACCAGGGGCTGCGCGGCGCGGTCATCAGCTCCAGTCAACTGCTTGAGCTGGCGCCGCAGTTCGCCCACGCATTGGGAATCGAGGTCAAGGACCGCTGAGCATCCCGCCCCCTCCGCCCGTTCGTCCGGGCGTCACTCGGTGACGCCCGGACGAACAGTCCGCCAACCCTGCCGCGCGCATCTGGTGGGCGGCTCCGCAGGCGGTGGAGACTGCTGCGCGATCGAGCGAGCCTCGACTTGTGTGCACAACATGCCAGCGAAGGGACGGACCGGGCTGATGGCCGAGTTGAGTCGTAGGAAGTTCGTCACGCTGTCCGGCGCCGCCGCGGCCGGCCTCGCGGTCGCCGGCGCCCCTGGCGCTCCGAGTGCCACCGCCGCGACCGCCACCACCACCGCGCTCAGCACGACCGGCACCATCGCCGACGCCCAGCACGTGGTGATCCTGATGCAGGAGAACCGCAGCTTCGACCACTACTTCGGCATGCTGCGCGGCGTGCGCGGCTTCGCCGACCGCAGCGCCATCCAGATCTCCGGCGGCTACAGCGTCTTCAACCAGCCCAACGGCCTGCTCAGCCGCCAGTACCCGTGGCAGTTCAGCCAGACCAAGCCGGCCGGCGGCGCCGACCCCGAGCGCCTCGCCCAGTGCAACGGGGACCTCAGCCACGGCTGGTCCGACCAGCACAGTGCGTGGAACGGCGGCAAGATGGACTCCTGGGTCGCCGCCAAGGGCAACGTCCGCACCCTCGGCTTCCTCACCCGCCAGGACATCCCGTTCCACTACGCGCTGGCCGAGAACTGGACCATCTGCGACGCCTACCACTGCTCCGTGCTCAGCGCGACCGGCCCCAACCGCACCTACCACTGGTCCGGCCAGATCGACCCGGCCGGCGCGGCGGGCGGCCCGGCCTACGACGGCGGCGACGAGAAGGGCCTGCGCTGGCAGACCTACGCCGAGGCGCTGGAGAGCGCCGGGGTGAGCTGGAAGGTCTACCAGAACGCCGCCGACAACTACGGTGACAACGCCCTCGCCTACTTCACGAAGTTCTCCGGCGCCCCGGCCGGCAGCGCCCTGGCGGTCAAGGGCATGGGCTCGGTGCCCAAGGTGACCGGCCGGACCCCGGACGACATCGCCGCCGCGATCAAGGCCGACGTGCTGGCCGGGACGCTGCCGCAGGTCTCCTGGATCGTCGCCGACCAGGCCTCCTCCGAGCACCCGTACGCCACCCCGGCCGACGGCGCGCACTTCGTCCACCTGGTGATCGACGCGCTCGACGCGGACCCGAACGTCTTCAACTCGACCGTGCTGTTCCTGAACTACGACGAGAACGACGGCTTCTTCGACCACGTCCCGCCGCCCGTCGCCCCGGCCGGCACCCCGGGGGAGTTCTACAACGGCACCAACATCGGGCTCGGCTTCCGGGTGCCGATGATCGCCATCTCGCCCTGGACCCGCGGCGGCTGGGTCAACTCCGAGACCTTCGACCACACGTCGGTGCTGCGCTTCCTGGAGGTCTGGACCGCCGCCCTCGGCAAGCCGGCCACCTGCCCCAACATCAGCGACTGGCGCCGCCGCGTCTGCGGCGACCTGACCAGTGTGTTCGACTTCGCCAATCCGGTGTACGGCCTGCCCGCCCTGCCCGACACCTCGCAGACCATCGGCCTGTCCGCCTGCGGCCCGCTGCCCAACCCGGCCCCGGTGAACAACCAGCTCCCGGTCCAGGAGCCCGGCACCCGCCCGGCCCGCGCGCTGCCGTACCAGCCGAACGCCAACCTGGACCACCTGGAGTTCGGTTCGGGCGGGGTGATGAAGGTCTGGATCGCGATGGACAACAAGGGGGCCGTCGCCACCAAGTCCGCCCACTTCGCGGCCTACGCCAACGCCTACCGCGGCGGCGGCCCCTGGCAGTACACGGTGGACCCGGGCGGCAGCACCAGCGACTTCTTCAACTGCGGCACCAACTTCGGCGGCGGCCCGTACGACCTGACGGTGGTCGGCCCCAACCGCTTCCTGCGCCGCTTCAAGGGCGACGCGACGAAGGCGGGCAAGAACGCGGCGGTGACGGCCTCGTACGCGGTCGAACCCGGCAGCGGCAAGCCGGCGTTGTACTTCAAGCTCGCCAACTCGGGCGCCACGCCGATGACTTTCACCATCGCCTCGAACAACTACCGCACGGACGGCCCCTGGACGTACCAGGTCCCGGCCGGAGGCAGCGTCAGCGACTTCTTCAACGTGGTCGCGCTCGCCAACGGCTGGTACGACTTCACCGTCACGGTGGACGTGGACGGCAGCTGGTCCCAGCGCTTCACCGGCCACCTGGAGACGGGCGCCCCCAGCGTCACCGGCTGAGGCCCGGACGTCGGCCCCGCCACCCCTCGTCGGGTGGCGGGGCCCTCGGATCAGCGGCGCCAGAAGAGGTGGTGGGTCACACCGCTCGGGCTGGGGACGACGTCCAGGTGGTAGCGGTCGAGCAGGTCGTCGGGGGAGTCCCAGAGCTTCAGGCCGGTGCCGAGCTTCACGGGGGAGACCGCGATGTGCAGGGTGTCGACGAGGCCGGCGTCGAGGAACTCGCGGATGGTGGTGACCCCGCCGCCGAGGCGGACGTCCTTGCCCTGGGCCGCTTCCCGGGCCCGGGAGAGGACGGCGGCCGGGTCGCCGCCGACGAAGTGGAAGGTGGTGTCGGAGAGCGTGAAGGACGGGCGCTCGTGGTGGGTCATGACGAACACCGGCGTGCGGAAGGGGGGTTCGTCGCCCCACCAGCCGCGCCACTCGTGGTCCTGCCAGGGGCCGTGCTGGGGGCCGAACTTGTTGCGACCCATGATCTCGGCGCCGATGTTGCGGGCGAAGTCCCGGGTGAAGTAGTCGTCCAGGCCCCGGCTGCCGCCCGGGTCGGTGCGCATCGGCCAGCTCGCCGTGGCACCGGCCCAGGAGAACAGCCGCTCGGGCCGGTCGAGGCCGAACGGGAGCTCGAAGCTCTGGTGCTCGCCGGCCGCGACGCCGTCGCTGGAGACGTTGAAGTTCATGACTCTGAGCAGTTGTTCCACGGCGGGGGCTCCTGTCGCGTCGGTGCGTGCGGCGGGGTGCCGCACACCATGACGTCGGAGCCGACGCGGCGGTCTTGACATCGGGCCCGAAGTGATTTCGGGGCGTGTCAGAGGGCCCCGAACTCGCCGGCCCGGACGGCGGAGACGAAGGAACGCCAGGCCGCAGTGGGGAAAACGAGAATCGGGCCGTCCGGGTCCTTGCTGTCCCGTACCGGTATCCGGTCGGGGAGGCCGTCCGCCACCTCTACGCACTGCCCTTCGGGGTCGCTGTAGGTGCTCTTGCGCCATGTGTCATGCGCCAGGTCAACCATGCTCAAAACTCCTCCGAACCCGCCGGATGAACTCTCGACTTGCGACTCGGGACAACGCCTCGACCTGCAACTGGTCGTACTCGCCCGCCCATTCGGCCAGGGTGTCCGGGTCGCGCTGGAGGAAGCCCTTCCCCTGAATCTCACCGTATCCCACGCTGGTCCTGTTCGGCATGGTCAGCAAGGTGATGGGATGCGAGAACGGCCTGTCCTCTCCAAGAGAGAACGGGCTCACCTGGATGACGAACTGAGGGTGATGGGTCAGTTCTTCCAGGTACTGGAGCTGCTCCACCATGACGTCTCGGCCTCCGATCGCCCGGTGGAGGCACCCCTCGTCTATGACCGCGTGGACTCGGAGTGCGGGCTGCTGCTGGAGTCGCTGCTGCCGGTGCAGCAGCATCGTCAGTCGTTCTTCGGCCTGTTGCTGCGTTGTCCGTCCTCGGCGAACGCGCCCTTCTTGATAGGCCCTCGCGTAGTCGGGGGTCCGGAAGAGGCTCGGGATGATGTTGATCTCGAACAGTCGCACCGCCACCGCAGTGGCCTCGCTGCGCAGGTACTCGCTGAACCCCTCGAACAAGATGCGCCGCCCCGCGTTGCGCCACTCGCGCTCGAACTTCCCCGGCGTTCCGAAGGCCTCGTCAAGTCTTCTCGCGAACCGCTCGGTTGGAGGTTTGCGACCAGTTTCGATGGCGGACACGTGCACGGACGAGTATCCGGTGAGTTTCGCCAGGTGCTCCTGGGTCCAGCCGCGCGCCTCCCGTAGCTCGCGAACCAGCGCACCGAACTTGGCGGAGGGAGAGGAGTCGGGGTCAAGTTCCTTGCGGTTCACCATCGTCAGCTCCTGTTCCTTCCCTGATGAAAGGTTGAAGGCGGTGCCGACTATAGCCCACAGTTGTGACCCCTGGGTAGTCGTTGCACTACGGAACGGAGTCACCTGTCGTGATGCGCAAGAAGTTCCCCGTCGCTCCCCGTCCCTACCGTCCGCAGGTGGGCGAGCTGGTCAAGGACCTGACGTCCGACCAGCACGTCGTCCACATGGACACCCGGGGCGGCCTCGCCTACGTCCGGCCGATCGGCGGCGGTCTGGAGCGGACCGTCGACCCCGCCAGTCTCCAGCCCCTCCCGGACGGCCCGATGCTGGTCGTCCGCCCGACCCCGCCCGAGCCCCGTGGCCGGACCCGCTTCTCCGAGAGCGGGGCGTGAGGTGACGCCCTCCCCCGCCTGTCCGGCGGAGGACTGCGCCGCGCCGGTCGACCTGCTCGACGACGCCAACGCGGCCGGGCGGACGTGGAACTGCCCGAAGTGCGCCCGGTGGGGCATCGCCTGGTCCCCGGACTACCTGGCGGACCAGCCCTTCGAGGAGCCCCTGATCACCCTCGGCCGGCACCGGCTCCGGTACCCCGGCTGACACGACGACGCCGACGCCGACGCCCCCGACCCAAGGGGGCTCAGGCGAACGGCCCCCGGGGGAACCACGGGTCGCGGACCTCGCGGGGCCCCTCCGGGGTCAGCAGGGTGAGGCCGAGCTGTCCGGAGGCGTACTCCGCCAGCTGCACCGAGCCGTGCCGGGTCTCCAGTTCGGCCTGCACCGGCACCGGCAGCTTGCTCAGGGCCCGCCGCAGTTGCAGGGCGTCGCGGCGGCTGATCGGCTGCGGGCAGCGCAGCACCAGCCGCAGCGGGCTGAGCGGCCCGGTGACCGGCAGGCCGGTGCCCAGTTCGTAGCCGGCCGCGCCGATCGGGCCCCAGGGCAGGCGGTGGTCCGCCACCAGCCGGCCGACCTCGGGCAGCAGGGCCAGCGCCGGGATGCCGGCCAGCCGTTCCGGGGCCAGCCGCTCGCGGCGTTCCGGCAGCTGTTCGGGCCGCAGCGTCCGGGCCACCGCCGCCCAGGGGGCCAGGGCGTCCAGCCGCTGGCCGGGGCGCGGGCCGCGCACGGTCACCGGGAACCAGAGTTCGGGCGCCGCCTCAGGGTCCCGGGTGCAGCGTTGCGGGTGCGGCAGGTCCACCGGGTTGCCGACCACGGCGGGCGCCCGGCCGACCGTCACCCAGGGGTGCGCCCGCAGCACGGCCCGCGCCCAGTCGGGCAGCTCGCCGCCCGCGAAGGGCCGCAGCGAGCTGGGGCACTGCATCAGCAGCAGGTCGTGGGCGCCGGGCAGCCGGCCGTCCAGTGCGGCCAGCGGGCCGACCCGGCGGCGCGGTCCGTCGTGTGGGTCCTCGGCGGTGCGCCGGGTGTGGCTTCCGGGGTGTACGACGGTCACAGCGGGCTCCAGGGGGTGGCGTAGATTTCGCCGACGGCCCCAATCTCCGCCCGGTCGGGGGCCTGCGGCTACGGACGTTGGGCGCGTCCACCAGGGACCAAAGGCTCAAGGACCCCGCAGGACGGCCCGAGGTGCGCCCCCGGGCACCCGGTGTGAGAGTGGGGGCAACCCGGCATCCCGTTCGGAGGAGGAGTCATGGGCATCTTCGACAGGTTCCGGCACAAGCCGCACGGGTCCACCGGGCAGGACCCCACCCGGCGCGCGGCCCTCGCCCACGACGAGGCCGCCGACGCGTACGGCGACGAGGTCGAGCGCCGGCGCGCGACGGAGGAGCGGCTCGCCCAGGAGGAGGCCGACCGGCGCGCCGCCGAGAACATGACGTCCGAGGGCGACCCCTGGGGCTGAGCCCGCGTCTCAGGTCGTCCGCGGCGGCAGCGGCGGGCGCCGCAGGTCCGGCCGGGGCGTGGACTCCGGCGGGGGCGCCGCGGCGGGCGTGTCCTCCAGCAGGTCCAGGGCCAGCTGGACGGCGGCCGTCAGCTCGGGGTGGCGCCCCCGGGCCCAGTCGCGCGGGGTGCGCAGCACGTGCACGTCCGGTTCGACGCCCTGGTTCTCCACCGACCAGCCGAGCCCGCCGTCGAACCAGGAGGCGTTCTTCGGCACCGAGATCTGGGTGCCGTCGCCGAGGGTGTGCCGCCCGCTCATCCCGACCACCCCGCCCCAGGTGCGGGAGCCGATCACCGGACCGAGCCCGAGCAGCTTGATCGCCGCGATGATCACGTCGCCGTCCGAGCTGGTGGCCTCGTCGGCCAGTGCCACCAGCGGTCCGCGCGGGGCGTGCCGGGGCCAGCGGACCGGCCGGCGGTCCCGGGTGAAGTCCCAGGCGAGGACGCGCCGGGTGAGCTTCTCCAGCACCAGCTCGGAGACGTTGCCGCCGGCGTTGCCGCGCACGTCCAGCACCAGGGCGGGCTTGTCCAGCTCGCGCCGCAGGTCCCGGTTGAACTGCGCCCAGCCGGAGCCGCCGAGGTCCGGGATGTGCAGGTAGCCGCACCGGCCGTCGCTGAACTGCCGTACCAGGGAGCGCCGTTTGGCCACCCAGTCCTGGTAGCGGATCGGCCGTTCGTCGGTCAGCGGGGTGATCACGATCCGTCGCACCGGGCCGTCCGGGTCGCCGCGCAGGGCCAGTTCGAGCGTCGTGCCGCCGGTGCCGGCCAGCAGCGGCAGCGGTCCGCGCAGCGGGTCCACCGGGCGGCCGCCGACCTCCAGGATCTCGTCGCCGTCCCGGACGCCCTGGGCGGCCAGCGGGGCACGGGCGCGCGGGTCGGAGGACTCGCCGGGCAGCACCCGGTCGACCAGCCAGCGGCCGTCGGGGGAGCGGTGGGCGTTGGCGCCGAGCAGGCCGAGCGGCTGCTGGGCGAGCGTGGGGCCCTCGGCGCGCCGGGACGGGGTGACGTAGGCGTGCGAGGTGCCGAGTTCGCCGAGGAGTTCGCGCAGCAGGTCGGCGAAGTCGTCGGGGGAGCAGATCCGGTCCAGCAGCGGCTCGTACTGGGCGACCAGCGCGGACCAGTCCAGGCCGGACATCCGCTCGTCCCAGAACTGGTCCCGGACGATCCGGGCCGCCTCGTGGTAGGCCTGGCGCCACTCGGCGGCCGGGTGCACGGTGTGGGTGATCCGGCGCAGGTCGACGGTGATCCCGGCGGAGGGGGCGGCGACCGGGATCACCCGCAGTGCTCCGGCCGAGTAGACCGCGATCGAGCCGCCGTCCCCGGAGACCGCGTAGCCGTCCAGCCGGTCCACCAGTGTCGTGCGGGTGCCCCGGACGAGGTCGAAGTGCTCCAGTGACGGGCGTCCGGAGGTGTCCTCGGGGCTGGCGAAGGTCTGTCCGAGGGTGCCGGAGATCGGCCAGCGCAGCCAGACCAGGCCGCCGCGCACCGCGTCGGTGGCCGAGTACTTGGAGGAGATCACCGGGAACGGGAGCAGCCGCTCGCCGATGCCCTCCGGGTCGACCCGGACGGTGCCGTCGCCGCCGCCTGGCGGGCCGCCGTCCTCGGCCGGGGCGGTGAACGGCGAGGGGGTGTCGGCGGCGAGCGGGACGAGGTAGGGGCGGCAGCCGAGCGGGAAGGAGAGGTCGCCGGTGTGCACGTCGTGGACCGGGTCGAAGCCGCGCCAGGAGAGGAAGGCCAGGTAGCGGCCGTCCCGGGTGAACACCGGCTGCTCGTCCTCGAACCGGCCCTCGGTGACGTCGGTGGTGGGCGCCGGCGCGTCGGCGCGGGTGAGCCGGATGCGGCGCAGCGAGCGCCCGGCGACCGGCTCGGACCAGGCGATCCAGTGCGAGTCGGGGGAGAAGCGGGCGCTGGAGACCGGCCCGTACCCGGAGGCGGCCACCTCGCGCACCTCGCCGTCGGCCGAGGAGACCAGCAGCAGCCGGCCGTCCGAGGTGGTGGCGGCGAGCCGGCTGCCGTCGGGGGAGGCGGTGAGCTCCAGGACGCGGCCGATCCGCCCGGCGGCGATCACCCGGCGGTGGTGCTTGTGCGCCACGCCTTCGTGCCCGGGCAGCGGCACCACCTCGATCGCGTCGCAGCCCTCGGCGTCGGTGATCCAGGCCGCCTCGCCGGTGTGCCCGAGCACCACCGGCAGCCGGGTGCGCACCCCCGGGGTGTCGGCGAGCGCGCGGGCCGGGCCGTCCTGGTGGGTGAGCCAGTACTGGCTGCCGCGCACGGTGATCAGCCCGGTCCGGCCGGTCTGGTCGCAGGCCAGGTCCTTGACCTGCCCGGCGGCGTTGACCTGGTACGGGCGGCGGCCGGCCCGGGCGCCGCCGAGCGGGACGCGCAGCCGGCGGGGCGCGGGTGCGTCCAGGTCGTCCAGGAGCCAGAGGTCGCCGGCGTGCTGGTACACGATCCGGGTGCCGTCGGTGGCGGCCTCGCGGGCGTAGTACGAGGCGTGGTCGGTGTGCCGGCGCAGGTCGGTGCCGTCCGGGCGGCAGGAGTAGACGTTGCCGATGCCCTCGTGGTCGGAGAGGAAGGCGACCCGGTCGCCGACCGGCATCGGCGCGGCGAGGTGCCCGGTGTGCTCGGGCAGGATCCGCTCGCCGTCCACCCAGAGCCGGCCGGTGGCACCGCCCCGGTAGCGCTTCCAGGCGGCCGGTTCGTGCGGGGCGGCGCCGGTGAGCAGCACCGTCCGCTCGCGGCTCATCTGGGCGTCGCCGACCGGTCCCCAGGGCATCCGGCGGCCGGGGGAGCCGTCCGGCGGCAGGGAGTGCGCCCAGGTGTAGTGGCCGAAGGGCTCGTGGTAGGAGGTGACGGCCAGCACCTCGCCGTCCGGCAGCCAGCCGCGCACCCGGGTGTCCTGGCTGCCCCAGTAGCTGAGCCGGCTCGCCCGTCCGCCGTCGACCGGGGCGGTCCACACCTCGGGGGCCAGGCCGAGCCAGCTGGTCCAGGCGAGGGTGGTGCCGTCGGGGGAGAAGCGGGGGTTGCCGACCCGGGTGCGGTCGCAGCCCACCCGCCAGGCCCGGCCGGTGCCGGTGCCGTCGGCGTTCAGCGGGGCGATCCAGACGTCGTCCTCGGCGGTGAAGGCGAGCAGGCCGCCGTGCAGGTGGGGGTGGCGGAGGTAGCCGGGCGCGGTCACCCCTCCATCCTTCGACGGGGTGTCACCTCCGGCAACCGGAGCAGGCCGGGACCGGTCTGGACCATTGACACCGTACGGCCGTATCCACTTCAGTGGTCTAGTCCAACTTGGGTGCCAGGCCGGGCCGTTCCCCCCACTGGCGCGTGCTCCGGCGTGCCCTCGGACGTCCCCCACGACCGCGCCATCGCAGGAGCACCCGCATGCGCAGAACACCCACCTCCGGAACTCCGGCCACCGGCCGCCGCGCGGCCCTCGCCGCCGGCACGGCCTCCGCCGTCGCCGCGGCCACCCTGGTCGGCGTCACCCTGGGCCTGGCGCCCGCCGCCTCGGCCGGCGAGTTCCTCTCCAACGGCGGCTTCGAGTCCGGCTCCCTCGCCCCCTGGAGCTGCTCCGGCAACTCGGGCAGCGTCGTCACCAGCCCCGTGCACAGCGGCAGCCGCGCGCTCGCCGCGGCCGCCACGGCCGGCGACATCGCCCAGTGCTCGCAGACCGTCACCGTCGCCCCGAACACCACCTACACGCTCAGCGCCTGGGTGAACGGCTCGTACGTCTACCTGGGCGTGGACGGCGGCGGCCCGAGCACCTGGACGCCGGGCACCGGCGGCTCGTACCAGAAGCTCAGCCTCAGCTTCACCACCGGAGCCACCCAGACCAGCGCCACGGTCTACACCCACGGCTGGTACGGCCAGGGCACCTACTACGCGGACGACATCTCGCTGGACGGGCCGGGCGCCCCCAGCCCGTCGCCCACGCCGACGGTGACGCCCACGACCCCGCCGCCGACCACCCCGCCGCCCACGACCCCGCCGCCCACCACGCCTCCGCCGACCACGCCCCCGCCCACGACCCCGCCGCCCACCACGCCCCCGCCCGTCGGCAGCCACTCCCTGGTCGGCTACCTGCACGCGAGCTTCGCGAACGGCGCCGGCTACACCCGGATGGCCGACGTCCCGAACTCCTGGGACATCATCGACCTCTCCTTCGGCGAGCCCACCTCCGTCACCTCCGGCGACATCCGCTTCAACCGCTGCCCGGCCACCGAGTGCCCGACCGTCGAGTCGGACGACGAGTTCAAGGCCGCCATCGCCGCCAAGCGGGCCCAGGGCAAGAAGGTGCTGATCTCCATCGGCGGCCAGAACGGCCAGGTCCAGCTGACCACCACCGCCGCCCGGGACACCTTCGTCAGCTCGGTCTCGGCGATCATCGACAAGTGGGGCCTGGACGGCCTGGACATCGACTTCGAGGGGCACTCGCTCTCCCTCAACACCGGTGACACCGACTTCAAGAACCCCACCAGCCCGGTCATCGTCAACCTGATCTCCGCGCTGAAGACCCTCAAGGCCAAGTACGGCCCGGGCTTCGTGCTGACCATGGCGCCGGAGACCTTCTTCGTCCAACTCGGCTACCAGTACTACGGATCGGGCCCCTGGGGAGGTCAGGACCCGCGCGCCGGGGCGTACCTGCCGGTCATCTACGCGCTGCGCGACGACCTCACCCTGCTGCACGTCCAGGACTACAACTCCGGCTCCATCATGGGCCTGGACAACCAGTACCACTCGATGGGCGGCGCCGACTTCCACGTCGCGATGACCGACATGCTGCTCAAGGGCTTCCCGGTGGCGGGCAACACCAACAACCTGTTCCCGGCGCTGCCCGCCTCCAAGGTGGCCATCGGCATGCCGGCCACCACCAACGCGGGCAACGGCTACGTCGCCCCGGCCGAGGTGAACAAGGCGCTCGACTGCCTCACCAAGCTGGCCAACTGCGGGACGTACGTGCCGCGGTCGGGCGCCCAGCCGAACCTGCGCGGGCTGATGTCCTGGTCGATCAACTGGGACCGGTTCGCCGGCCAGGAGTTCTCCAAGAACTTCAACGCCTACTTCGGCCGCTGACCGACCGAAGTTCCCGACCGGCCCGCCGGAACCACGACGTCCCCCTGCCCCGACCCGGGACAGGGGGACGCCGCCTTCGCGGCCCGCCCACTCAGCCCTCGGCGACCGCGCTCCGCTCCCGCCCGATCCAGGCCCACACCCCGAGCAGCAGGCAGCCCACGGCCACCGGAAGCCGGGACGCCCGCCGCCGGGGGCCCGGAAACGCCGGAGGGCCCCTCGCTCTCGCGAGGGGCCTTCCGGCTGTCTGTGCGCCGCCAGGGACTCGAACCCCGGACCCGCTGATTAAGAGTCAGCTGCTCTAACCAACTGAGCTAGCGGCGCCTGCTGACGTGGAGAACATTACCTGGTCAGCAGCCGAAACTCACAATCGGCCCGGAGCGGGGGTCCGGGACGCTCACATGGTCAGCACCACCTTGCCCCGGACGTGGCCGCCGCCGACCAGCCGGTGGGCCTCGGCGACCCGTCCCATCGGGAAGGTCTCCGCGATCTCCAGCCGCAGCCCGCCGGCCTCCCAGAGCTTCACCAGCTCGGCCAGCCGCCCGGCCGTCCGCTCGCCCCGCAGCCCCCGGACGCCCAGCCGCTCGGCGCCCGGGTAGTCGACCACGGTGCCGATCCGGCTCCGGTCGGCGACCAGTTCGACGGAGGCCTCCAGGGCGCCCCGCCCGGCGGCGTCGAAGGCCGCCGTCACCCCCTGCGGCGCCGCCGCCCGGACCCGCTCGACCAGCCCCTCGCCGTACGTGACCGGTACCGCGCCCAACTCCCGGAGGTACTCGTGGTTGCGCTCGCTCGCGGTGCCGACCACCGTGGCGCCCCAGGCGCGGGCCAGCTGCACGGCGACCGTGCCGACCCCGCCCGCGGCGCCGTGCACCAGGACCGTGTCGCCCGGACCGACGCCGAGCTCGGTGAGCGCCAGGTGCGCGGTCTGGCCGGAGGCGGAGAGGGAGCCGGCCTGCTCCCACGGCATCCCGGCGGGCTTGGCCACCAGCCGGCCGGCGTCCACCGTGACCCGGTCGGCCTGGCAGCCCAGCACCCGGAAGCCCAGCACCTCGTCCCCGATCCGCCAGTCACCGCCGTCCGGCCCGAGGGCGTCCACCACCCCGGCGAACTCGTTGCCGAGGACGAACGGCGGCTCGACCGCCAGGCCCGGCGGCCGGAACCCCTCGCGGATGGCGAGGTCCACCGGCTGCACCCCGGCCGTGTACACCCGCACCCGCACCTCGCCCGGACCGGGCTCCGGGTCGGGCACCTCCGTGACCCGCAGGACCTCGGGGCCGCCGGACCCCGTCACGGTGACAGCCTTCATGCCTCTTCCCACCCCTTCTCGATCGTTTCGCGTCCCCGATCCTGGGCCCTGAAGTGCGCTTGACGTCAAGCGGTCGTTCGCGTGTCGAGATCGATATGCGCATTGTCGGATTTATCCTGGACGGCGCTCAGCCGTCCGTCGTCGAGAGGAACCTCCCCGTGGGCCAGCTGCCCCTGTTCTTCCTGGTGCTGCTCGCCTCCGTGGTGACCATGCCACTCGGTCGGAAGACCGGAGTGCCACAACCAGTGCTGATGACCCTGCTCGGCATCGTCATGGCACTGATCCCGCAGATCCCGGACGTCAGCATCGAGCCCGAGCTGATCCTGCCGCTGGTCCTCCCGCCGCTGATCTTCGCCGTCGCCCGGCGATCCTCGGTGCGCTACTTCAAGGCCAACGCCCGCTCGATCCTGCTGCTGGCGATCGGCCTGGTGGTGGTCACCACGATCGCCGTGGCCGGCGCCGTGCACTGGCTGCTGCCCGCACTGCCGCTGGCCGCCGCCATCGCGGTCGGCGCCCTGGTCTCCCCGCCCGACCCGGTCGCCGCCGTCGCGGTGGCCGGCAGCGTCGGCCTCCCGCGCCGCCTGGTGGCGATCCTGGAGAGCGAGGGGCTGTTCAACGACGTCACCGCGATCGTCATCTACTCCCTGTCCATCGAGGCCATGGTCAGCGGCGACTTCTCGGCCGGTGACGCGGTGCTGCGCTTCGTGCTGTCCGCCGTGCTGGCCGTGGTGGTCGGCGTCGCGCTCGGCTGGATCAACACCAAGCTCGCCGAGCGGCTGGACGACCCGACCCAGCAGGTCGCGCTCAACCTGCTGGTGCCCTTCGCCGCGTACGCCCTCGCCGAGGAGATCCACGGCTCCGGCGTGCTCGCCGTCGTGGTCTGCGCGCTCTACCTCGCCGAGCGGGCCTCCGATGCCGACGCCGTCTCCTACCGGCTGGTCGGCAACGCCTTCTGGGAGGTCGTCGAGATCCTGATCACCGGCGTCGCCTTCGGCCTGATCGGCCTGGAGCTGGCCACCGTGCTCAAGGAGGCCGGCCGCGGCTGGACCGGCTTCCTCGGTGACGCCGCCGTGGTGATCGCGGTGGTCGTGCTGGTCCGGCTGCTCTGGCTGCTGCCGGCCGGCTGGCTGTCGAAGAAGCTGCGCTCCGGGGACGAGGAGGACACGCCGTTCAGCTGGAAGGAGAGCGTGATCCTCTGGTGGTCCGGCATGCGCGGCGTGGCCACCGTCGCCCTGGCGCTCGCCATCCCGCTCACCCTGCACTCCGGCGAGGACTTCCCCGAGCGCGGCCGACTGGTCTTCATCGCCTTCAGCGTGGTGCTGTTCACCCTGCTCGTCCAGGGCCTCACGCTGCCCTGGCTGGCCAAGCGGCTGGAGCTGGACATCGACCAGGACAAGCACGAGCAGGCCGTGCGCCGGCTCTGGTGGCGGGCCGCCAAGGCCGGGCTCAAGCGGCTCGGCGAGCTGGAGGAGCAGGACCGGCTGCCCGCCGAGATCGCCGACCGCCTGCGGGACCGTCAGCACGACCGGCTGGCCCGGCTCTGCCCGGAGAACTACGCCGAGGAGGAGGCCGCCGAGGCCAAGCTCCGGATGGCCCAGTGGCGGGCCGCCCGGGAGGTCGAGCAGGAGATGATCGCCGCCTCCCGCCGCGAGATGCTCAGCGCCCGCAGCGAACCGGGCGCCGACCCGGAGCTGGTCGACGAGGTGCTGCGCGGGCTCGACCTGCGCTCCGAACGGAAGTGACGGGACGTCCGCTCCCCGCAGGGTGCCCGGCCCAGCTCCCGCCGGGTGTCCTGCCCCGTACCCGGCGGGAGCCCGGTCCCGCATCCGGCGGGGGCCCGGTCCCACACCCGGCGGGCGGACGGCCCGCCCCCTCGCGAGGACGGTCCGCAGCCGTCGGGCGGAATGCGCGCGGCCGGCTCCGGGGTTGCATAGGCTGAGCCCGGGCAGGCCGTCAACGGAGTCGGCGCACCACCAGTACCCGCACGACCTCGGCGAACCCTCACGCCTGGCCCTGCCGGTTTCTGCACCCAGATGAATCGAGGACCCACCGATGTCGGAGACCCGCGCCGACGCCCGCACCCCGCTGGACCGCACCCCCCAGTGGGCCGCCCTGGCCAAGCACCGGGCCGAACTGGGCGACACCCACCTGCGTGAGCTGTTCGCCGCCGACCCGGAGCGCGGCCGCCGCTACACCCTCCAGGTCGGCGACCTGCACGTGGACTACGCCAAGCAGCTGGTCACCGACGAGACGCTGGAGCTGCTGCGCGAGCTGGCCGCCGTCACCGGCGTCGCCGAGCTGCGGGACGCTATGTTCCGCGGCGAGAAGATCAACAACACCGAGCACCGGGCGGTCCTGCACACCGCCCTGCGCGCCCCGCGCGGCGCCGTGATCGAGGTCGACGGCGAGAACGTGGTGCCCGCCGTGCACGCGGTCCTCGACAAGATGGCCGCGTTCGCCGACCGGGTCCGCGGCGGGGACTGGAAGGGCCACACCGGCAAGCCGATCCGCACCGTCGTCAACATCGGCATCGGCGGCTCCGACCTCGGCCCGGCGATGGCCTACGAGGTGCTCCGCTCGTACACCAAGCGCGACCTCGACGTCCGCTTCGTCTCCAACGTGGACGGCGCCGACCTGCACGAGGCCGTCCGCGACCTCGACCCGGCCGAGACGCTGTTCATCGTCGCCTCGAAGACCTTCACCACCATCGAGACCATCACCAACGCGGTCTCCGCCCGGGACTGGCTGCTCGGCGGCCTGGGCGCCGGCACCGAGGCGGTGGCCAAGCACTTCGTCGCGCTGTCCACCAACGCCCGGGGCGTGCAGGACTTCGGCATCGACACCGCCAACATGTTCGAGTTCTGGGACTGGGTGGGCGGCCGCTACTCCTACGACTCGGCGATCGGCCTCTCGCTGATGATCGCCATCGGCCCGGACGCCTTCCGCGAGATGCTGGACGGCTTCCACCTGGTCGACGAGCACTTCCGCACCGCCCCGCCGGAGCGGAACGTCCCGCTGCTGCTCGGCCTGCTCGGCGTCTGGTACGGCGCCTTCTTCGACGCCCAGGCGCACGCGGTGCTGCCCTATTCGCACTACCTGTCCAAGTTCACCGCCTACCTCCAGCAGCTGGACATGGAGTCCAACGGCAAGTCGGTGACCCGCGACGGCACCCCGGTGGACTGGCAGACCGGCCCGGTGGTCTGGGGCACCCCCGGCACCAACGGCCAGCACGCCTACTACCAGCTGCTCCACCAGGGCACCAAGGTGATCCCGGCCGACTTCATCGGCTTCGCCAAGCCGGTCGCCGACCTGCTCCCCGGGCTGGTCGCCCAGCACGACCTGCTGCTGGCCAACTTCTTCGCCCAGACCCAGGCGCTGGCGTTCGGCAGGACCCCGGAGGAGGTCGCGGCCGAGGGCGTGCCCGCCGAACTCGTCCCGCACAAGACCTTCAAGGGCAACCACCCGACCACCACCATCCTGGCCGGCGAGCTGACCCCCTCGGTGCTCGGCCAGCTGGTCGCGCTCTACGAGCACAAGGTGTTCGTCCAGGGGGCGGTCTGGAACATCGACTCCTTCGACCAGTGGGGCGTCGAGCTGGGCAAGGTGCTCGCCAAGCGGATCGAGCCGGTGCTGCTCACCGGCGAGGGCGCGGAGCAGCTGGACAGCTCCACCGCCGAGCTGGTCGCCCGCTACCGCGCGCTGCGCGGCCGCTGAGCCCGGACCGGGCCGTCCGCTCCGGCGGGCGGCCCGGCGCCTCCCCGGCACCTCGGCACCTCCCGGTCGGGCCGGGGATCAGGGAGGCACCGGAACGCGGAAACGCCGGAAGCACCGGAATGCGGAAACGCCGGAAGGCCCCTCGCTCTCGCGAGGGGCCTTCCGGCTGTCTGTGCGCCGCCAGGGACTCGAACCCCGGACCCGCTGATTAAGAGTCAGCTGCTCTAACCAACTGAGCTAGCGGCGCCTGCTGACAGAGAAGACTCTAGCAGCGCCCTGCGGCCGAGCCAAAATCGAATACCGGTCGCCCCGCGTTCACCCCCTGGTCACGACGGGTGCCCCGGCCGGAACCGGCGCGTCCGGCTCGCGGGCCGCCCGTACGCAGGCCCACAGCACCACCGCGGCGCCCGGCAGCCGGGGCTCCCGCCGCTCCGGGGCGACGATCCACCGCCCGGCGCCCTGCCCCGGGGAGTCCGGGCTGTTCACCATCCGCTGGAGGGGCGGCACGGTCACCGCGTCGCCCTTGCCGTGGCAGAGCAGCGGCGGTACGTCCCGGGCCCACTCCTCCCAGGCCAGCAGCCGGCGCAGCCGGGGCGCCGCGCCCGGCTGGACGAACAGCAGGACCCGCCCCCGGTGGCTCGCGACCGGCCCGCTGCCGGGCCCGGACGCCCACAGCTCGTCCAGCACCCGGCGGCCGAACAGCGACGGCATGCTGATCACGTCGAAGGCGCGCCCGCAGGGCAGCACCGAGGGCGCCCAGGGGCGGCTCTCCCACAGGGCGCGCATGCTCCTCGGGTACTCGCTGGCGGAGGCGAGCCAGGCCTCCCCGGCCGGGCCGACGTACTCCACCGAGGGCCGCACCGCCGACGGGTACGAGGAGTACGTCACCGCCGGGTACGTCACCGCCGGGTACGTCACCGACGAGTACGGCACCGATTGCTGCGTCACCGACTGTTGCGTCCAGGTCTCCACGGAGAGCAGCCTGCGCGGCGCACGGCTCCGGCGGGACGGAAAGCGCGGTTCGCCGGACAGCGCGGCGGGGAACCGCGTATCCTTCCCCCGCCGCGCATATGCCACCGGCCCGTGCCCGGCCGCCGTGCGCGGTGCGGAGGGATTCAGTCCTCGTGGCGGCGCGGCTGGAGCAGGGTGCGGCCGTACTCGATCATCTTGGCGGCGTAGTCCGCGGTCCAGTCCGCGCGCTGCGCGACCTCGGCGTCCGAGAGGGCGTCGAAGCGGCGCGGATCGGCGAGCTGCGCGGCGGCGACGGCCTGGAAGTCCGTGGCCCGCTCGGCGGCGGCCCGGAAGGCCAGGGCCAGTTCCGTGGAGCGGCGCAGCAGCTCCGCCGGGTCCTCGATCGACTCCAGGTCGAAGAATCGTTCCGGCTCGGGTTCGGCGGACTGCGGCTCGAACAGCAGCTGCACCGGACGGACGCGCCTGGTGGGCTCGGACGACTCTGGGGAGTCGGGCATGGACGGACACCTCCGGGTCTCGGGTGGGGGAAGGGATCTGCTCCGGGCCGCGCCGCCCGGTCGTGGCCGCCGTCCATTGTCTCGCGGCGGGGGCCGGTAGCGGAACGGTGCGCACGCGAGCGCTATTCCCCCGGCGTGCGCTGGGCGGGTGACTCGCGCGCCGGGTGACCTGGTCGCATGCGAACCGGTTGGCAGGGCGTCCGGTCGTACCGACCGTCCACGGAACCGGGAGATCCCCATGCGTGTGCGAAAAGTCCTGTCCACCGGTGCCCTGCCGGCCGCCGCCGCGCTCCTCGGCCTGGCCCCGGCGGTGCCGGCGGCCGCCGCCGAGACGGCGATGGTGGTGGAGGGGCAGCCGAGCAAGCCCGGCGGCTTCTCGCTGGCGACCTGCCCGACCGGCACCCACCTGACCGGCGGCGGGTACCAGTGGACGCCGGACGGCGACGCCGACCGGCTGGTCTACGACGGGCCGTCCACGGACGCGACCACATGGGGGGCGAGGGCCTCCCACGGGTCCGTCGTGGCCTACGCCGTCTGCGAGACCGAGTGAGCCGCCGGGGGCCTCACCGCAGGTGGACCCGGTGCCCGCTCAGGTGGTGCAGCACCTGGTGGTTGGCCTCCCAGCCGTCCGGGAAGGCCACCGGGACGCCCAGCTGCACCGGCTCGGTCGACGGGTGCTCGTCCAGCAGCTCGGCGATCCCGGCCCGGGCCACCACGATGCAGGCGTGCCGGTGCCGGGAGGCGAGCACGCAGAGCCGGCCGGTCTCCAGGTGGAAGGCGGTCGCGTCCGGGCGCCCGGAGAGCGGGTGCAGCACCACGGTGACGTCGTACTCGCGGCCCTGGAGCCGGTTGGCGGTGTCCACCGTGACGGCCGGGCCGGCCGCGCCGTCCACCGGCACGCCCGCCTTGAGCAGCGCCGCGCGCACGGCCGCCGCCTGGTCCCGGTGGGCGGTGCCGACGGCGATCCGGTCCGCGGCGAGCGGGGCCTCGCCCTGCTCGGAGTGGGCCGTCAGCCCGCGCTCCAGGAGCCGGCGGACGGTGGCCGCCACGGCCGCCACGGCCTGCGGGTCGGTCCGTACGGTGTGCCGGGCGGGCAGCTCCAGCAGGGCCCAGCCGTGCTCGGCGGCCCGGTCGATCGCCGCGTCCAGGGCCGAGCCGTCGGGCCGCACGGAGGCGGTCAGCCGGCGGTCGTCCGGGCCGGTGCCGGAGCGGAACGGGGTGTACGGGTAGAAGGCCCGGGAGATCAGCGGCGCCGCGCTGGCGGGCAGCCGCCAGGAGACCGGCAGCCGGTGCGGCTCGATCTCCGGGTTGTGCGCCAGCATGGTGACCACCGCGCTGGCGGACGGGTCGTACGACAGGCCCGCCCACTGCTCGGTGCCGACCACGGTGAACGGGTCCAGCTGGCCCGGGTCGCCGACGAACAGCGCCCGCTCGAACAGCCGGGCCACCGCGAGCAGGGCGTCCGAGCGCATCTGGTACGCCTCGTCGACGATCGCGTGCCGCCACGGGGCCTCGGCCCGCACCCACTGCCACTTGGCCGAGGTGGAGATCACCACGTCCTGCTCGACCAGGTCGGCGACCTTGTCGGAGGGCGTGACGTTGGCGTGCTTCAGCACCTCCGGGCCGGGCCTGGTGTCCGCGGCGTGCAGCCGGCCGATCGTCAGGTCCGGTGCCTTCTCGGCCAGTCGGCCGACGAGGTCGTCCACCTGGCCGTTGGTCTGGGCGACGATCATCAGTCGCTCGCCGGCCTTTACCAGCTCGCGCGCGGCCCGCACCACGAGCGTCGACTTCCCGGCGCCGGGCGGGGAGTCCACCACCACGCCGCGCGGGGCGCCGGCCGACGGGTGGACGGTGGCCGCCAGGATCCGGGCCACCGCCGCGTCGGCGGCAGCGCCGGGGGCCTGCTCGCCCCCGGGCCGATCGTCCGGGTACTGATCGGGGGCCATCGGGCGGCTCACTCCCACTCCTCGGAGACGGTCGCGGCGGGTACGGGCGCGGCGCCGGGCGGGCCGCCGTGGGTCCACGGGGTGTCGTCCGGCTCGGGCAGCGGCGCGGACTGGCGGGCGGTCAGCTCGAACAGGGTGAAGGTGACCGTGTCGCCGGGTTCGGGCAGGCTGCCCGGCTCCGGCTCCTTCCGGCGGCCCATCCCGGAGAGCACCCGCAGGGTGAGGGTGCCCTCGGTGGTGTCCACCGCGACGATCTCGGCCTTCTGCGCGGGCGGGGTCCCCCCGGCGCCCCCAGCCTGGCGGCCGGGAGGTGCCCCCACCGGCCGGGGGGACCCCCATACCCGGTGCACCTCCCGGCCGAGGTCCGCGTGCGGGCGGTCGGCGGTGCGCAGGGTGACCAGCGGGCGGGGCTTGGGGGAGCGGCCGGTGGTGTCCCAGTCCGGCACCACCTCCGTCACCACGCCGCTGAACGCCTCGCCGGCCAGCCGGTGTTCGGCCATCGCCAGCGGGTCGTCCAGGGCCTCCTGGACGTCGAGGCGGGCCTGCTCGCGCTCGCGCTGGGCGAGCTTGCGGGCGGCGGTGACGGCGTCGTCCTGCCGGGGCTGCGGCGGCTCCCCGGCCGCCAGCCGGTCCCGGTGGCCGGTGTAGGACCAGCGGTCGCCGGTCCAGCGCTCCTCCAGGTGGGCGGCCGGCGGCAGGGCGCGCAGCAGGTCCAGACCCCGCCAGACGTCCCGCCAGGTGGGCAGCAGGACGCCCGTCAGCGCCTGCTCCAGCTCTTCCAGCGCGGCCCGCACGGCCGCCCGGGCGCGCTCGGCGGCGGCCTCGTCGCGCTGCTCGGTGCTGTGCCGCAACGCGCCCGCGGCGGAGTCGTAGCGGGCGATCGCCGGGGCCAGCACGACCTCGTCGAAGCGGGGGTCGGTGGCCGGGCCGGCCGGCGGGTGCCGCAGCTGGCCCCGGTCGTCCCGCTCGGACTCGGCCAGCTCGGCCGCCTCGGCGCCGGACAGGCCGTCCGGCGGGTGGTGCCAGGCGAGGTGGGCCGCCAGGTGCTGGTCCTCCAGGTGGCTCTGGCCGGTCGCCCAGTGACGGGCCAGCAGACCGGTCATCGGCAGCAGCATCGAGGAGCCGGGCACCTGGGCGCGGTCGGTGAGGTGGGTGAGCCAGCGGCCGAGCAGCGGCACCCGGACCGGCGCCGGGTAGGGGCCCGGATCCTCGTCCTCGACGGTGCGCCGGAAGCGGGTCGAGCGGCCGATCAGGGCGAGGTGGTGCACGCCCGCGCTGTTGGGCACGATCAGCTGCGGGGCGTCCGCGCACAGCTCGCGGAACACCTGGGTCTTCTCGCCGGTCTCCGGGTCCTTCTCGGAGCCCTCGATCAGTTCCACGTCCTCGGCGAAGGACTCCAGGTAGGGCAGCAGGTCGGCGGCCAGCTCGGCCAGGAAGTCGAACCGCAGGGTGCGGTTGAGCGGCTGCGGCACCAGGTGCAGCCGGGGCGCGTCCCGGTCGGTGCCGAGCATCACGGCCAGCGGCGCGCCGGACTCACCGGCGGCCGTCAGCGGGACGAGCACCATCGGGCGGTCGGACAGGTGCCGGTGCCGGACGGTGGCCAGCGGCTCGGCCCGCCCGCTGCGGACGGCCTCCAGCCGGGCGAGGGTGGTGAGCAGACTCATGCGCTTGCCTCGCTTCGCCCGCCGGGGGCCCTCGTCCGTCCGCGCCTTCCGGTGGTTCTCCCGCGGTGCTCGTTCACGCGCCCGGGCCTTCCACGCGGAGGGCCGCCGCCGCCAGGGCCTCGGCCCGCAGCGCGGCCGCGTAGGCCAGGCGCTCCGCGGCGTCGTCCGCGCCGTCGAGGTCCTCGCTCTTGGTGCCGGCCGCGGCCAGCGCCTCGGTGACCGTGCGGATGCTGCCCAGCTCGCCGCGCACGCCCCGGCCGAGCTGCTCGACCCGGTCGCCGCAGCGGGCCCGGGCGCGGCAGTGGAAGCCGAGCTCGCAGGTGGAGAGGCAGTCCGGGCTGTACGCGGCGGGCACCGCCTCGACAGAGGCGGCCAGCTGTTCGGCGGTCCGGGACGGTGTGCCGTCCTCGTCGGCGGCCAGGTCGAAGACGGTGTCCGGCGGCAGCGCGTCCAGCAGCCGGCCGATGCCGGTCATCCGGCTCAGCTGGCGGCGGGTGGTGGCCAGTTCGCGGCGGACGTCCACGGCGACCGCGGTCGGCCGGTTGCCGAAGTCCTTCGGGCAGACCAGCAGCACGCTGGTGCGGGGACTGCCCGGCAGCCGCTGCTCGGTGTACGGGTCCTCGGCGAGCGGCTGCCCGGCCGCGGTGGCGGCGGCCTGCTGGAGCGCCAGCACGTACACGGCGGCCTGCCGGGCCGCGGCGCCGACCTTGGCCGGGTCCGCGGTGCCGTCCAGCACCGGGAAGGACTTGATCTCGACCACGGTGCACCGCCCGCCGTGCACCACCAGCGCGTCCGGCTCCAGGTAGGCGGCGCTGCCGGCCACCTCCAGGCGCAGCATCGGGTGGTCCAGCAGCGTCCAGGCCTGCGGGTCCGCGGCGGCCAGGGCCAGCGCCTCGGCCGTCCGGTCGGCCCGTACGGCCGGGCCGGAGCGGTGCAGCAGGTCCGGCACCAGCAGCGGGGCGTGGCCGTCCACAGGGACGCCCAGGTGGTGGCGGAGCGGCTCCAGCAGCGCGGCGTAGCCGTCCGCCTTCAGCCGGGACTCGAAGATCACGCCGCGGGCGATGGCGAAGGGGGACTGGCCGAAGGGGGCGGGGCGGCCGAGCCGGGCGGCCAGCGCCGCCTTGTCCACCCCGGCCGCGTCGAGCACGGCGCGGCGGTGGCAGCCCGGGTTGGCGGCGAGCGCGGCGAGGGAGCGGGCGTTCAGACTGCGCTGCGGGGCCGGTCCGCGCAGCTCCGCGAGCCGGCGGGCGAGCGGCTCAGCGGGCCCGCCGGGCGGGACGTTCGTCGAGACGTTCATGGTGCGGCCCAGTGTCGCATCCGGGTACGACAACGCGGTGCGAAACGGCTGCCGGACGCCGCGCCCGGACGCCGCGCCGGGCGGCCCGGACCGGACGCCGGGCGGCCCGGGCACCGGCCCTCGATCGTGGCCGGCGCCCGGGTGGGGGATCATGGAGCCCGGTGCTCAATGGTGAGACCGACCGTTGACCGCCCCCTTTGCGAGGAGCCCCCATGCCCGCCCGAATCGTGCTGGTCCGCCACGGCGAGACCGAGTGGTCCGCCACCGGCCGCCACACCGGCCGCACCGACATCCCGCTGACCGAGGAGGGCCGCGCGATGGCCCGCGCCCTCGGCGCCCGCCTCGCCAAGGCCCCCTGGAACGGGCTGCCGGGCGCGCTCGTCTACACCAGCCCGCTCGGCCGGGCCGTGGAGACCTGCGAGCTGGCCGGCTTCGGCGACCGCGCGGTGGAGCGCCCGGAGCTGATGGAGTGGGACTACGGCCGGTACGAGGGCCGCACCGGCGCCGACATCCGGGCCACCGACCAGCCCGGCTGGCTGATCTGGCGCGACGGCGTGCCCGGCGGCGAGAAGCTCTCCGACGTGGCCGACCGGGTGGACGCCTTCCTGGCCGGCCTCAACGAGGAGCACGGCGTCCCGGATCCGGACACCACCGTGATGCACTGCGCCGACCGGGACGTCATCCTGTTCGCCCACGGCCACCTGCTGCGCATCCTGACGGCCCGCTGGCTGGGCCTGGCGCCCGAGTACGCCCAGCGGTTCAAGCTCGGCACCGCGGCGCTCTGCGTGCTGTCCTGGGAGTACGGCGCCCCGGCGGTGGAGGTCTGGAACGACCTGTCCCACCTGGAGGGGCTGAACACCGGGCACTGAGACCGCGGGGCCCGATCGCCGGGCCGACCACTGGGCCCGGGGTGCCCCCGGCGCTCCCCGGGTGCGTCCTAGGCCGCTGCCGTCGCCCGGTCGTAGTCGGACAGGAACCGGCGGACCTCGGGCACCGCGACGTGCGGGCGCAGCCGTCCGGCGGTGTCCGCGAGCATGCCCCTGATCCGGGCCGAGCGGACGTCGCCGAACAGCGCCACGGCCGCCGAACCGTGGTGCGCCGCGCCCGCCAGGTCCCCGCGGCCGAGCCGGTCGTGGGCCAACTCGGCGGTGTACAGCACCCGGTTGCGGACGAAGTGCGGCTTCTGGAGCGTTATCGCCAGCCCGGCCTGCTCGCTGGCGCGGTCCCAGTCACCGAGCGCCGACCAGCACTGCGACTGGAGGCCGGCGATCTCGGCCTCGCCGAAGAAGGACATCCACTCCGGGTCCTGCTCGCCCGGCCCGCGGTCGAACAGCGCGTACGCCCGGCCGAGCGCGCGCTCGCAGGAGGTGCGGTCCTGGAGCAGCGCCCAGGCGCCGGCCTCGCGCATGTTCAGCAGGGCGAGCAGCCGGTCGGAGCCCAGCTCCTGGGCGGCGACCTGTCCGGCCTGCGCGGCGCGCAGCGCCTCGCGGGGGCGGCCGGCGTCCCGGGCGAGGAAGGCGCTGTTGCAGAAGACGTGCGCCTCCAGCGCCGCGTCCCCGGCCATCCGGGCGGTGGCGAGCGCCTCGGCGTAGAACGAGCGGGCGTCCGCGAGCCGGTTCGAGTCATGGGCCAACCAGCCGACCGAGATGGCGAGTTCACCCGCCCCGGCCTGGAGCCGGCGCTCCGTCTCGGGGCTGTACTCGCACTCGTTGAGCAGCACGTACGCGTTGCGCAGCGACTGCCCGGCGAGCTCGTACAGGGCGTCGGCGCCGTGCGCGTCGTCGGCGAACCGGATCTCCCGGACGGCCTGTTCGACGCCGAGCACCTCGGCGGCGCCGATCCGGCGCAGCGGCGCCACCGGTCCGGGCCGACCGGGCACCAGCGGCTCCGCGCCGAGCAGGGACGGTGCGGTGAACTCCGCGGCGGGAAGGGCGGCCTGGCCGGCGAGCGCACCGGAGGCGCCGTCGGTGCCGGCCTGCCGGCCGGCGGCCGCGGCCGGTCGGTCGATGCCGATCACGGCGGCCAGCGCGGTCGTGCCGCCGGCCAGGAACGTACGGCGACGCACGTCGTCGTTCTCCTCGTCGAGATAGGGCGATCCATCGGGCCCCCGGGGCACCGTGCCGGGGCCCCGCCACGGGGGCCCATCCGGAGCGGTCGGATCCGCGTACGGCGAGGCAGCGTACGGGAGTTGAGTGGAGAGTGGTGAGCGGGGGGCGGGCGAGGGCGGGAACATCGGGTGGAGCGCGGGCGGTTGGGGCGGCCCGCCGCCGTCCACCGGGCGGCGGCGGACGGAGGTCCGGGGGGCGAAGCCGAGGTCGGTGAGCGTGCGGTCCGGCCACATGTGCCGGAACACCCGCTCGTAGGCGTAGTTGGGGCAGCGGATCTCACCGGACTCGACCCGCCCGATGTAGCGGGCGTCGCAGGAGACGTGCTCGCCGATCTCGCGGGCGGCCCTGCGGACGGCCATGGCGAACTCGCCGGGTGAACGGTCGCCGCGCAGCGCGCGCATCACGGTGTTGGGGGACGGTCGGTTCGGCTCGGCCGGTGGGGTGGCTGCCATGGCGCCGAGAGTACTCGGAGTCACCACTCGGCCACATTCGGTTCGTGGGACATCTGTCGTCAATCCCGGGCAAAAGGGGCGATGTTGCGGGATATCCGCCATGAAATGCCATGCCTTGCTGTAAGACGCCCCGTGGCCCGCGGTGCGCCCGCCACGTTGTCCTGGTACGAGGAAAAAAGCCATGCCGCCGCCCCGGCCCGTCCCAGCCCGGTGGCCCCTTCCGGCGGCTGGGCTTCCGGATCCGAGGTACAGGAGGGCCCGTGATGGCCACCGGACTGCCGAAGTACCGACCCGTCCCCAGGGGAGTGCTCGCCGGCGCCGCACCCGCCCTGCTCCCCGAACCCGCCGACGACCGGGTCTCCGGCCGGGGCCCGGTCCAGGGCGGCCGCACGTCCTGTGGCGGGCGCCGGCGCGAGCGCACCGCCCCCGACGAGAGCGTCCTCGTCACCACGTGCGACACCGTGACCGTCGCCCTGCGGCACGGCCTGGAGGCCGTCGACATCCTGAGGATCCGCCGCGCCTGCGGAGCCGTCCTGCAGAGCCGCAACGGCAGCACCGTCTCCTTCCTCGTCCCGGCCGGCACCTGGGAGACCTGGCACCTGCCCGGCAGCTCCTGTACGGCGGGCGCCCTGGTGCCCCCCGCCGCCGACCCGCGCTGGGTGATCCCGCCCTCCGGCACCGGCCGCACCGCGCGCCCCACCGACGCCTGGGTGCTCCGCTCCGCCCTCTGCGAGGCCGCCTGCACCCTCACCGCGGGCGGCCTCGGCCCGTTCTAGCGGGCGGGCCGAAGCGGACGGCGCTGGGACCCCGAGCCCCCAGCCTGGCCCCCGCCGTACGCCCCTGACCTGTGGGTGTTCCTCTGCGGCGGCGATAATGGCCGGCATGGGACGAAGCAGCAGGGCCGCCCGCGGCAGTGAACCGGCGGCCACCACCGGACCGGGCGGGCGCAGCCACGCCCAGGGCCCGCTCAGCCGTCCCGTCGGCTCCGGCCTGGCCGAGCTGCGCCCCGACCGCGACCGTCCCGCCGCCTGGACGCTGCTGATCGACGGCGCCCCGCAGTCCCTGGTGGACCTGGCCGACCCCACCCACCTCGGCTTCGAGTACCAGCGCCGGCTCGGCCACCTGATCGACCTGGTCGCTCCGCCCGGCCGCCCGCTGACCGTCCTGCACCTCGGCGGCGGCGCCCTCACCCTGGCCCGCTACGTCGCGGCGACCAGGCCGCGCTCCCGCCAGCAGGTCGCCGAGATCGACACCGCACTCACCGAACTCGTCCGCACCGAACTGCCGTTGGAGCGCGGCTGGCAGATCAAGGTGCGTGGCGCGGACGCCCGCGCCGTCCTGGAGCGCACCCCCGAGGGCAGCGTCGACCTGGTGATCACCGACGTCTTCTCCGGGGCCCGCACTCCGGCCCACTGCACCACCGTCGAGTTCACCGCCCTCGCCGCCCGCGCCCTCGCCCCCGGCGGCTGGTACACCGCCAACATCGCCGACGGCGGCGCCCTGCCGTTCGCCCGCTCCCAGGTCGCCACGCTCGGCGCCGTCTTCCCCGAGCTGTGCCTGATCGCCGATCCGGCCGTGCTGCGCGGCAAGCGCTTCGGCAACCTCGTCCTGGCGGCCGCCCACACCCCGCTGCCGACCGCCGACCTGACCCGCCGCGCCGCCTCCGACGCCGCCCACGCCCGGGTCGAACACGGGCGCGCCCTCACCGACTTCGCGGCCGGCGCCGCCCCGGCGACGGACGCCACGGCGGCTCCGTCCCCGGAACCGCCGCCGGGGGTGTTCCGCTGACGCTGGCGTTGGCGCTGACGTTGGCGCCGGCGTTGGCGCTGGGGTGACGGGTGCGCTGGGGTGACGGGGCGTCCCGTGGGCGGGTGCTCAGGTGGCGCGGGTCTTGCGTCGGCGGGGCAGCACGCTGGTTCGATCCCGGTCCGGGGCCGAAACCGCTGGTGGACGGCCGGACGGCGGCCGACAATGGCCCTGCCGTCCGGCCGACCCGAGGAGAGACGTCATGGACATCAGACCGGCCCGGCCGGACGAGGCCGCGCTGCTCACCGGCATCGCACTGCGGGCCAAGGCGTACTGGGGCTACGACGAGGCGTTCATGGCCGCCTGCCGGGCGGAGCTGACCGTGGACGCCGAGGCGATCGAGCGGTCGGCCACGATGGTCGCCGAGGACGGCGGGCGGGTGCTCGGGTTCGCCTCGCTCTCCGGTACTCCGCCGACCGGGTCGCTGGACCAGCTCTTCGTCGAGCCCGAGTCCATCGGACGCGGCGTCGGCCGGGCCCTGTTCGAGCGGGCCCGGGAGCACGCCGGGGCGCTCGGTCTGCGCCGGCTCCTGATCGACTCCGACCCGAACGCCGAGCCGTTCTACCTGGCGATGGGCGCCGTCCGCATCGGCAGCGTCCCGTCCGGATCGATCCCGGGGCGCGAACTCCCGCTGCTCGCCCTGGAACTGGCGGCGGCCACCGGGGAGTAGGGCGCCGTCGGCCGTCTCCGATCCGCTCAAGGCCCACGTTCAGGGCCCGCGTTCAGGGCCCGCCTTCGGTCTTCAGTGCCCGCGCGGCAGTCCGCGGTGCTTGCACATGGCCGCCCCGGTGAGCAGCAGTCCGGCGGCGATCGGGGCGAGGACGGCGGTCGCGGTGGCGGAGCCGTCGCCGGAGGCGGTCGCCGAGGCGGTGTCGGCGACGGCCACCGTCTCGGGCGTCCCGCCGCCCGGTGTGCTGGGAGCCGCCGCGCCGGGCGCCCGTCCGGCCTCGGTGGTGGCCCCGGCCCCGGTGACGGCCGTGGCCGCCGCCTCCCGGACCCGGGGTTCCTGCTCGTCCTCGCGCTGCGGCGGAAGGCCGGGTCGGGCGAGGCCGGTGCGGCGTTCGTCGGCGGAGGAGGGGTGGGCCTGCTCGTCCTCGCGGAGGGCGCGGGCCTCGGCGGCCCACGCCTGGGCGGGGACGGCGCCGAGCAGGCCGGAGGCGAGCGCGAAGGCGTCGGGGACGGCCGCCCGCTGGCCGGGCAGTGGCAGCCCGCCGGCCCGGATCCGGTCCTGGAGGGTGTCGCCGACGGCTCCGGTGACCCCGTCGACGGGGCCGCTGCCGCCGGGCCTCCCGGCGGGCCCGGGCGGGTGCTCCGGCCCGCGGCCCGCGGCCGGCCCGGATCCGCCGGGGCGCGCGGCTGACTGCTCGTCGAGCACGGGTCCGTCGAGCAGTGGCCGGTCGAGCGCCGGCGCGCCGTACGGGGCGAGGCGGACGGCGGGCCGGGACGGTTGCCGCGCCGGGTCGGCGGAGGCCGCGTACGCCGTGGCGGCTCCGAATCCCCAGAGCTGTGCGAGCAGGGCCCCCGCGGCCGCGGCGGTGCGGGGGCGGGGCAGCCACCGGCCGATCCCGCGGCGGGCACCGGTGACGCCGCGGGGGACGGGTTCCTGGGGCTTGGTCGCGTGATTGGCTCGCACGTGAATCGAGAACGAGCGGCCGGGCGGTGAGGTCACGCCCGGTTCCCGCCCGCCGTCACGGACAGTCATCGCGCGGGTGGCCCCGGGGCGGCGCTCCCGGGGCCACCGACCGCGTGTCGGTCAGGAGTTGGGACGCAGGGTCCAGGTGACGGTCATCACGCCGGTGACGGCGCCGTCGGCGCGGGTGATCTCGACGGTCACCGGGAACTCGGGGCGACCGCCGGCGTCCAGTTCGGCGACGACCTCGGCGGCCGGGCGGCCGAGCACGGCGGTGGCGGTGACCTCGCCCATGGCCAGCTTCTTGTAGGCGATCTCGGCGTTCACGGCGAGCGGCACGGCCCGGGACAGCTGGTCGCCGAAGGCGGCGAGCACGATGCAGCCGCTGGCGGACTCGGCCAGGGTGAACATCGCGCCGGCGTGCGGGCCGCCGACGTGGTTGTGGTACGCGGGCTGGTCGGGCAGCCGGAGCACGGCGCGCTCCGGGGTGGTCTCCAGGTACTCCAGCTTCAGGGTGCGCGCCATCGGCACGGTGGAGTCGAGTATCTGGCCGATCGTGGGAGTCGTCATGGCGATGATGTTACTTATCGGTAGCTTCCGGCGGCAGGGGTGGAGGGGAAGCCGGTCCGCCGGGCGCGTGTGAGGCGGCGCACATCCGGGTGCGGGGGCGCACAACTGAGGCGGCGTGCGGCTGAGGGGACGCGAAAACGCCTGAGGGGCCGATCTCTTGAAGAGATCGGCCCCTCAGGCTCTGGGGTGAGTGACGGGACTCGAACCCGCGACCACCTGGACCACAACCAGGTGCTCTACCAACTGAGCTACACCCACCATCTGTCCGGTCCGTTCCCGCTCCCGCGTTCCCGTTCCGACAAGAAGAACTCTACAGGATCCGGGAGGGTGCTCGCGCCAGGGTTTCCGCCCGCCGAACGCGGGCACCCCCTCCGGCCTTCGGGCGGAGCCCCGGACCCGGGGCTCCGCCCGAAGGCCGGAGCGAGTAACGGTGCGGTCACTCCGCCGGGGCCTGGTACTTCCCGGCGATCGCCCGCGCGGTGTCGGCGTCCGGCCCGGGCTGCGGGACGAACACCGCCTCGCGGTAGTACCGCAGTTCGTTGATGCTCTCCCGGATGTCGGCGAGCGCCCGGTGGTTGCCGCCCTTCGGCGGGCTGTTGTAGTACGCCTTCGGGTACCAGCGGCGGGCCAGCTCCTTGATCGAGGAGACGTCCACGATCCGGTAGTGCAGGTGGCTCTCCAGGGCCGGCATGTCCCGGGCCAGGAAGCCGCGGTCGGTGGCCACCGAGTTGCCGCACAGCGGGGTCTTCCCGGCCTCCGGAACGTGCTCGCGCACGTAGGCGAGCACCCGCGCCTCGGCCTCGGCCAGGGTCACGCCCTGCTCCAGCTCCTCCAGCAGCCCGGAGGCGGTGTGCATCGCGCGCACCACCTCGGGCATGGTCGCCAGCGCCTCCGCCGGCGGCCGGATGATGACGTCCACGCCCTCGCCGAGGATGTTCAGCTCGGAGTCCGTCACCAGCACCGCGACCTCGACCAGGGCGTCCCGGTCGAGGTCGAGGCCGGTCATTTCACAGTCGATCCATACCAAACGGTCATTCACGCAACTCACCCTACGGCGCGATCACGCGCCGCGGGGACCGGTGGGGCGGAGCGGGGCGCCTCGGCCGGGTGCTCCGCCGGACCGTCGTGCGGGGCGTGGCCGTCCGGGTGCTCGCCCTCCCGGCCGGTCCGGACCGCGAGGCCGTCCCGTCCGCTCCGGGTCTCGCGGGCCGTCCGGACCGGTTCGCCCGGCCGTACGGTCTCGGCCACGGGCCGGCCGGCCTGCGCGCGCACCTGCGGAGCCCGCGCCTGGCGACCGCGGAGCTCACCCTGTCCGGCGCCCGGCTGCCCGCCCGGGGCCGGCAGCCGTCCGGCGGCCGAGGCGTGGCCGCGCCCGGCCGCGCCCGGCTCGTCCGCGGGCCGCTCGACCGCGCTCCGGTGCCCCTGCCCCTGGCCGCGCGCTCCCGGCTGCGGGAGGCCGTCCTCGGCCGCCGCGTGCTCGGCGGTGCGCGGCGGACGCCCGGTCCCCGCCCCCGGTCCGGCCTGCGGCGGGACCACCGGCGGCCGCACCGGCCCGCGACCGGCCGCACCCTGCTGCCCGGGGTGCGACTGCTGCGCGGCCTGCTGGTGCGGGTACGGCTGACCGCCGCGGGCGTGGTACCCCTGGCCGGCCGGCGTCCCGACCTGGCCGGGACCGAACCCGCCGGGCTGCCCGTGCGATCCGGGCTGCCCGTGCCCGCCCGGCCCCGTGTGCTGACCGTGCGGTCCGACCGGCACCGGCGCGCCCGGACCGGCCGGGAACGGCTGGCCCGACTGCACCCCGTGCGCCCCGCCGAACAGCGGACCGCCCACCGGGGCGACCGCCCCCGCCGTCGGGTGCGGCAGACCACCGGACAGCCGCAGGTCACCGAGCGCGCCGGTCGGCGCAGGCGGCTGCTGGCCGGGACGGCGGGACCGGTAGCTGGTCCGGTACGCCGCCGGGGAGACCCCGAGCTGGCGGCGGAAGTGCCCGCGCAGCGCCACCGGCGAACGGAACCCGCAGCGGCGCGCCACGTCGTCCACCGACAGCTCCGAGGTCTCCAGCAGCCGCTGCGCCTGGAGCACCCGCTGGGTGATCAGCCACTGCAACGGCGCGCTGCCGGTGAGCGTGCGGAAGCGCCGGTCGAAGGTGCGCCGGCTCATGTACGCACGAGCCGCCAGCACCTCGACGTCGAACTGCTGGTTGAGGTTCTCCAGCGCCCAGGTGACCACCTCGGCCAGCGGGTCGTTGCCGATCTCCTCCGGTAAAGACTGATCGATGTACTGGGCCTGTCCTCCGCCGCCGCGGCGGCTCGGCACCACCAGGCGGCGGGCCAGCGCGTTGGCCGCCTCGGCGCCGTGGTCGCTGCGCACCACGTGCAGGCACAGGTCGATGCCGGCGGCGGTGCCGGCCGAGGTGAGCACGTCGCCGTCGTCGACGAACAGCTCGCGGGGGTCGACGTGGACCCGCGGGTAGCGCTTGGCGAGCGTCGGCGCGTACATCCAGTGGGTGGTCGCCGGGCGGCCGTCGAGCAGACCGGCGGCGGCCAGGACGAAGGCACCGGTGCAGAGTCCGATGATCCGCGCGCCCTCGTGGTGGGCCTTGCGCAGGGCGGTGATCGCCTCGACCGGTGGCGGCTGGGAGATCGAGCGCCAGGCCGGTACGACGATCGTGCCGGCCCGGGCGAGCGCCTCCAGACCGTACGGGGCGGAGAGGGTCAGACCGCCGGTGGTGGCCAGCGGCCCCTCCTCCCCGGCGCAGACCAGCAGGCGGTAGCGGGGGACCCCGGCGTCCTGGCGGTCGACGCCGAAGACGGAGAGCGGGATGGAGCTCTCGAAGATCGGGGCGCCGCCGAAGATCAGGACCGCGACGGTCTCCCGGCGGCGCCGGCCGGACAGCTTGCGCGGGGCGGCGGCCGTCACCGGGGTCGGGGAGCCGTTCGCACCGGGCCCGCCGTGGCCCAGCGGGCCGTGGCCGGAGGCGGTGCCGAGCGCGAGGCCGCCGAGCGGACCGCCGCCCGGCCCGGAGGCGTTCCCGGAGGCACCGTTCAGGCCCGGTGCGCCGCCGTAGCCGGAGTGGCCGAGGTGGGCCGGGTGGCCGGGGTGGCCGGGGTGACCGGAATGGCCGGGGTGGCTGCCGCCGTAGCCGGGGTGGGTCGGGTGGCCGGAATGGTTCGGGTGCTCGCCGCCGTAGTTCTGGCCGGGGTTGACGCCTCCTCGGCTGACGGGCTGTCCACCGAAGGCCGGGGCGCCGAAGGCGGCCTGCCCGCCGAACGAGGCTCCGCCGAAGGACGTCTGGCCCCCGTGTGACTGGCCCCCCTGTGACTGGCTTCCGTGCTGTTGGGCCCCGTGCTGCGGGTGGCCTCCGTAGGGCGCCGCCGCGCCGTGCTCGACGCCGGGCGGGGCCGCGCCGGGGCCGACGCCGGCCCCCGCTCCGGGGGAGGGCACCGCGGGGTACGAGGAGTGCGAGGCGGCGCCCGAGGCGCCCGGGGTGCCGGAGGTGCGGGTGGTGGCGGAGATGGCGGAGGTGCCGGTGCTTCTCGCGGACCGACCCGCGCTGCCGGCCGCCGCCTGGCCGCTGTCAGGACCCGCGTCGCTCCTGCTCACCCTGCTCAAGGCGCTCAAGCCCCCTCGGTGGTGTGGTGTGGGTGGTGCGGCACTGCTCGCCAAGATCGAAATCTATCGGGTGGACCGTTGCCGTTGTGACAAGTTCACCATCCGACGCTATGTCGACATGGCAATTTGGCGTGATGCATTCGATCACGAAGCGTGGCACCCGTCGACCTTTCTGGGAAGAGGGCCGGGGCAACGGTGGCTGGTTGTCGCAGGAGCACTCCCGGGGCGCCCGGCTCCGGTGTGCCCGGCCGGCAGGTCTGGGCTGCGGATTTGCCCAAGCGGGAGGGATCGGAGCGAAATTGACCGAAAGTCGACGGTGCACGAGGGGGCGCACAGGGAGAAGTCGTGCGCCTCCCAGGCTTCATCCGGCCAAGCCTGGGGCGGCAGAACCGGGAACCGAATGGCCGGGCTACGGTCCTGCCGTGAACATCCACCGCCGGCTCGAACGGGCCAACGACAACGCCGCCGCCTTCTGGCTCGCCCAGGCCCGCGTCCACGGCTGGCAGTCCCGCACCCGGCCCGGCCTGACCGCCGTCCGGTGCGCCCGCACCCCCGACGACGCGCACCGCATCGTGGTGACCCGGCCCTACGGGGAACCGGCCGCCCTGGAGAAGGAGTTGGCGGCCCTCTTCGCCGAGTGGTCGACCATGCGCTTCACCGTGGAGGACCCGTACGGCGGACTCGACCTCTCCGGCCTCGGGGCCTCCCGGATGCCACTCATGGCGGTGATGGTCCGGGACCCGGGCCCGGTCGAGAACACGGCCGCCGCACTGCCCGCGGTTTCCGAGGCGCGCGGCGGCGGAGTCCTGACGGTGGATGAGGCGCTGGACGGCGACGCCTTCGCGATGGTCGAGCGGACGATCGTGGAGGGCTTCCCGCTGCCCGCCCGACAACCCTGGGTCCGCGGTGAGGCCCTCCCGACAGGACTGCTGGACGTACCCGGCTGGCGGGCCTGGCTCGGCCGCGTCGACGGCGTGCCGGCGGGCACCTGCCTCACCTGTGACGACGGCCGGGCCACCGGTGTGTACTGGGTCGCGACCCTCCCCGGCCAGCGCGGCCGGGGAGTGGCCGACGCCGTCCTCCGGACCGCCCTGGCACACGCCCACCCCGACCGCCCGGCCACCCTGGTCGCCACCGCGCTCGGTGAACCGCTCTACCGCAAGCTCGGTTTCGTCGAGCAGGCCCGGACCTGTTGGTGGACCCGTACGCCGGTGGAGGCGGGGGAGTAAGGGACGGACGGACGGGCTGGCGGAGCGGGTGCGGGGTGGCTCTCACCCTTCAAACCGTCCTGGTCCGCCTCGCGCGAACTCGGTTCCGCCGAGCAGACGCCGGCTTGTTGGCGGGCCCGTCTGTCGGTGGAGGCGGGGGAGTAGGGAGGGGCGGCGCGCGTGTGGGGGGTGGCCCTCACCCCTTCAAGCCGTCTTGGCGCACGTGCCCCGGACCGCCCGGCTGTCCTGGTCCGCCTCCGCGCGAACTCCGGTCCGCCGGACAGGCACCGGCCTGTCGACGGACCCGTGCGTCGGCGGAGGCGGCGGAGCAGGGGAGTGGTGGCACGGGTGTGGGGTGGCACGGGTGCGGGGTGGCTCTCACCCCTTCAAGCCGTCTTGGCGCACGTGCCCCGGACCGCCCGGCTGTCCTGGTCCGCCTCCGCGCGAACTCCGGTCCGCTGAACAAGTGCCGGCTGTCGACGGACTTGTGTGCGGCGGAGCAGGGGGTGGTGGCGCGGGTGATGCGGGACCGTGGGGCGGGGCGGGGCGGGGCGGGGCAGGGCGGGGCGGGTCCGGGCGTGGGGCTGGGGTTCGGGTCGGCGTTCGAGGCTGAGGGTGAGGATTCGGCGGGCGTCCCGGGCCGGGGCCGCACCGCCGTGAGGCGCGGGCGGCCGGGGGCCGTTACTGGGCGACCGCCACCGTGGCCGGACCGGGTCCGCTGCCCGCCCGGGTCCCGGGGCGGGCTGCGGTCTCCGTGCGGGCCTCGGCGATCACGGCAAACCCGCCGGATCGGTTTCGGACACCCCGCCCGGCTGCGGGGACGAGTTCGCCGGGTGTCCCGGCGTTCGCGGGAACGGGTGCACTTGGACCGTTCAGCGCGGCTGCCGCCGGACGTGCGCCGGACCGTGCGCCGACCGACGCCGTCGCACGGGCCGCCCCGCCCGCCGTCTTCCGGAGCGGCCCGCCGGAGTGGACGCCCGGCCTGGGCGAGGGCGCGTTCCGCGCGGCGAGCACCTGCCCGACGGCCTCGGGCAGGCCGGCGGCCTTCAGCGTCGGCCGGTAGCCGCTCTCCGCCCACGGCCGGCCGTGGTGGAGCCAGACGCTGCGCAGCCCGGCCAGTTCGGCGCCGGCGATGTCGGCGGGCGCGTGGTCCCCGATCATCCAGGTGTGGTCGGCCCAGTCGCCGGTGGGCGCGACGCCGCACCGCTGCGCGGCCATCTCGAAGATCAACGGGTCCGGCTTGAGGCAGTCGGCCTCCTCGGAGATGACCCAGCCGTCGACCAGCGGGCCCAGTCCGGTCCGCCGGATCTTCTCCAGCTGCGGCCTCGTTCCGCCGTTGCTGACGATCCCGAGCGTCCAGCCGGCCGTCCGGGCGGCCCGCAGCGCCTCGATGTGCCGCGGCGGGCAGTGGATGTGGGAGTTGATGCCGCGTCGGTAGTGGGCGGACATGAAGTCGACGGAGACGTCGAGGCCGTAGCGGCGCCGGACCGCTGACAGTACGGTGCTGCGCGGTACGTAGCCGCCGCCGTCGAGGGTGACGAACCAGTCGAGGTCGCCGGGAGGGAGGTCGTGCTCGGACAGGAAGTCCTGCGCCCAGGCCCGGTAGGCAGCGTCCCGGGGCAACAGGGTGTTGTCGAGGTCGAACAGGAGCAGGGGCATGCCGAGCATGGTGCCAGCGGTGGCGCCTATGCACCTGGCAAATGCCAGACAGCGTCGCGAAGCCGTAGGGAGTGGCCGAAACGGCCTCCGCGGGCCTGTGGCGAGTGGTGCCGTCCGGAACGGCTGTGGCTGACGGGGCAGCTCGGACGTCACGGTTCGCGACGTCCCGCAACGGATCGTCGCCGATCCATGACAGTCCGGTCACGGTGTCCCGGGAGGCTGTTGCGTCGCCCGGTCCGCTCAGTCAAGCTCCAGGGAACCTCTTTTCCGAAGGGGGCGCGATCGCCTGAGGACGGGGCGCACGGCCTCGGCGGGCGCATCCCTCTTTCGTGGGAACAACGTCGCTCCGGGGCTTCGCCGCTGGGCTGGCCCCATGCCCCGTCGTACTCTGAAAGGAACAGGTCACATACGGTGCTGCGCGTCGCAGACCGACGTCATCCCGTGGGCGGGCCTGCTGCCCGGGCAGCGTTGTCCTCCTCTCCTGTCGGCCCCTCTCCATCGAAGAGCCGTGAGCCATGGCTGGTTTTGAGCCTCCCCGACCGGTTGATCCGGACACGTCCCGCAGCGTGGGTCCGGCCGCTGCGCCTGCCTCCGATCGTCCGGACGGCCGGGCCGACTGTGCGGACCGCCGAGGCGGCGACGGAAGCGGAAGCGACCACCCAGTCGATGTCGACGGTGGCGGGCAGCACGACGGGCGTACGGACGGCAGCGCGGCCGGTGCTGCCGACGGGCACGTCGGCGCCCGCACCGAAGTCGCCCGCACCGAAGTCGCCCGCACCGAAGTCGCCCGCACCGAAGTCGCCCGCACCGAGGTCCCGGGGCGCGTTCCGGCCGGGCGGGCAGACCCCGACCGGGCCGATGCCCTCGCGGAGGCCGACGTCCGGGCGGACCTGTCGGCCGGTGCCGCACAGCCTGCGGGGCCAGGACAATCGAGAGGCGCAGGGGAGCCAGGGGAGCCAGGGGAGCCGGAGGGGCCCGGAGCGGGCCGTACCGGATCACAGGGCTTCGCGCGTGCTCTGCGCGGCCTCGCCCGGCGGGGCAGCCTGGCGCGCCGTGACCGCCCAGGGCCCCACCAGCGGCGTGGTGAGCCCCCGAGCGACCCTGTGGGGTCTCCCGTGACGGGCCGCCTGGGCCCGGGCGCCGAGCACCCAGAGGCGGATTCCGGCGCGGCCGGTTCGCTGGGCGGGCACACCGAACCATCCGGGCAGGACACTCCGGCGCCGTCCCTCGACCCGGTGTTCCAGCACGGCGTGGTGGTCGGCTTCGACGGCTCGCTGTCGAGCGAGCGCGCGCTCGCCTATGCCGTCGGCATGGCGCGCCGTTCGCAGTGCGGCCTGGTGATCGTGCACGTCGCCAACCGCCTGCCGGCCACGGTCTGGGCCGGCTGCGAGCCGCCCGTCTTCGTCGACCTTCCCGACCACCGGACCGAGGTCCTCGGCCTGGAACTCGCCTGCGCGGACTTCCTGACCGGGGTGCCGTGGGTCCTGATCGAGCGCGGCGGGGACATCTGCCACGAGATCGAGGAGGTCGGCCGTGAGTACGCGGCCGACGCGATCGTCGTCGGCACGACCCACGGCCTGCTCGGCAAGATCTTCGGCTCGGTCTCCGGACGGCTGGCGCGGCGGGCCAACCGCCCGGTGATCGTCATCCCCTGAGGCCCTGGTTCCGCCTCTCCTCCCGAAGTCGCCTGTTGGTTCGCTCTCCTGATGCCTCATCCGCTGCTCGGCGCCCCAACTCGCCTCGTGGTGAACTGGGTTGCTTGGTGCGCCGAACGTCTGCCGAATGATGTGTCGCCCCGGCGAGTGCGGCTCAGGAGGTGACCGTCAGGAAGTGACCGTCACGAACTGACGCCGAGCTCCCGGGCGATGAGCATGCGCTGGACTTCAGACGTGCCCTCCCCGATTTCCAGGATCTTGCAGTCGCGCCAGAAGCGGGCGACCGGGAATTCGTTCATGAAGCCGTACCCGCCGTGGATCTGGGTCGCCTCGCGGGCGTTGTCGACGGCGGCCTCGGACGAGTACAGCTTCGCGATCGCGGCCTCCTTCTTGAACGGTTCGCCGTGCAGCAGCCGGGAAGCCGCGTCCCGCCAGGCCAGGCGGGAGGTGTGGGCTCGCAGCTCCATGTCGGCAAGCTTGAACTGGATGGCCTGGTTGGCGCCGATCGGCCGGCCGAAGGCCCGGCGCTCGCCGGAGTACTTCACGGACTCGTCGACGCAGCCCTGGGCCAGGCCGGTGGCCAGGGCCGCGATCGCGATGCGGCCCTCGTCGAGGATCCGCAGGAACTGGGCGTAGCCTCGGCCACGCTCGCCCAGCAGGTTGGCCGCGGGAACGCGGCAGTCGGTAAAGGACAATTCGCGGGTGTCGGACGCGTTCCACCCGACCTTCGAGTACTTCTTCGAGACCTGGAAGCCGGGGGTCCCGGTGGGCACGATGATGGAGGAGATCTCCCGCACAGGCGAGCGGAATTCGCCCTCTTCACTCGAACGAGCGATCGGTTCGGTGAGCGCGGTGACGGTGACCAGGCCGGTGATGTCGGTGCCGGAGTTGGTGATGAAGCACTTGGTGCCGTTGATGACCCACTCGTCGGTGGCCTCGTCGTAGCGCGCCGTGGTGCGGGTGGCCCCCGCGTCCGAGCCGCCCTCCGGCTCGGTGAGCCCGAAGGCGCCGAGGATCTCGCCGGAGGTCAGCCGGGGCAGCCACTCGCGCTTCTGCTCCTCGGTGCCGAACCGGTAGACCGGCATCGCGCCGAGCGAGACGGCGGCTTCGAGGGTGATCGCCACCGAGGAGTCCACGCGGGCGAGTTCCTCCAGGGCGAGGCCGAGGGCGAAGTAGTCGCCTCCCATGCCGCCGTACTCCTCGGGGAAGGGCAGGCCGAAGAGCCCCATCCGCCCCATCTCCCGGACGATCTCGTAGGGGAACTCCTCGCGCTCGTAGTAGTCGCCGATCTTCGGCGCCACCACGTCCTGGGCGAACTCAGCGACGGTGCGCCGGAGTTCCTCGTACTCGCTGCTGAGTCGGTGGTCGAACACGGTGATCCTCCTGGTGCCCGGCCGGGTCGGCCGCAGGCGAGAGCGGGTTGACCGGCGCCCGTCGGACGGTACGACGGTCGCACGGTGCGATTGAGGGATGGGCGTCGAGCGATGAACGTGGTGAGCGGCGCCGGCCGGACCGTGCGGGCGGCCGGCGCAGGAGGTGGGGCCGGCTCAGCCCCGGGCGGCGCCGAGCAGCGCCTGGACGGTGCGGGAGGGGCTCGGCCGGCCGAGGCGCTCGGCCATCCAGCCGCTGGTGGCGACGAGGGCGCGCAGGTCGACGCCGGTCCGGATGCCGAGCCCGTGCAGCATCCAGACCAGGTCCTCGGTGGCCAGGTTGCCGGTGGCGCTCTTCGCGTACGGGCAGCCCCCCAGGCCGCCGGCCGAGGCGTCCACCGTGGTGACGCCCTCGCGCAGCGCCGCCAGGGTGTTGCTGAGCGCCTGGCCGTAGGTGTCGTGGAAGTGCACGGCGAGCCGGTCGACCGGGACGCCGGCCCGGGCGAAGCCCTCCAGCAGGGCGGTGACCTGCCCCGGGGTGGCCACCCCGATGGTGTCGCCGAGGCTGAGCTCCGCGCAGCCCAGTTCCAGCAGCCGCACGCCGTACCGGACCACCTGGTCGACCGGGACGGGGCCCTCCCACGGGTCGCCGAAGCACATCGAGAGGTAGCCGCGGACCGCGACCCCGGCCTCGGCGGCCCGGGCCACGACCGGGCGGAACATCGCCATGGCCTCGTCCGCCGAGCGGTTGAGGTTGCGGCGGGCGAAGGTCTCGGTGGCGCTGGCGAACACCGCGATGTCGGAGGCGTGGTGGGCGAGCGCGCGGTCCAGCCCGCGCTCGTTCGGCACCAGCACCGGCAGCCGCAGGCCGGGGTGGCGCCCCGGAAGGTCGGCGAGCCGGGGGAGCAACTCTTCGGCGTCGGCCAGCTGCGGTACCCATTTCGGGTGAACGAAGCTGGTGGCCTCGACCGTGCGCAGGCCGGCCGCCGCGAGCCGGGCGATGAACTCGGCCTTGACCTCGACCGGCACCAGGGACTTCTCGTTCTGCAGGCCGTCGCGTGGCCCGACCTCGTGGATCCGGACCTCCTCGGGCAGCCCGGCGGCGCGGACGGGGTCGGGAAGACCCAGGTCGAGGGCGTCGGGCTCGCGAGCGGGGGCGGGGGCGGTCACGACGGCACCTCCACGGGCTCGGCGGAGGCGGCGGCCGGTGCGGTCGCGGCCTCCTCGACCTGGGTGACCACGACCAGCAGGTCCTCCATCGCGACGGTGGCGCCGGCGGTGGCCCGCAGCTCGGCGACCACGCCGTCGTGCGGTGCGGCGATCACGTGTTCCATCTTCATGGCCTCCAGCACGAGCAGGGGCTGGCCCTTGCGGACCGTCTCGCCGGCGGTGGTCTTGACGACGGTGACGGTGCCGGGCATCGGGGCGGTCAGCGCGCCGTGGTGCGCGCCGGCCCCGGCGGCGCTCTCGACCACGGGGTCGTAGACGTGCAGCGGCCAGGCGTCGCCCTCGATGCCCAGCCAGGTCACCGGGCCGGAGGCGAGGCCGGGGGTGGTGTCGGTGGCCAGCGAGAAGGTGGTCTGGAGGCCGTCGACGGTCAGGTGCAGCCGGTCGCCGGAGAGGGTGGCGCGGGCGCGGTGCGCGGGGCCCTCGTCGAGCCGGAGCTCCACCTCGCGGGTGGGCCCGGCGGAATTGTCAGTGGTGTCGGCTACGTTGCCCGCAGTGATCGGACAGATGCTCACCGCCACCGGATCCTGGCCGGGGGTTCGGAGGCGGTGGGTGGTCCAGGCGGGAGTGCCGCCCAGGCGCCAGCCGGAGGGAAGGGAGAACGGGTCGGTCCAGCCGTCGGGGTCGACGGCTGGGGTGAGTTCCAGGTGCCGCGCCAGCGCGGCCGCGTAGTAGAGGAGGTGAGCGGGAGGCGCCGGTTCGGCCGCCGCGGGTGCGTCCGGGGTGGTCGGACCCGGGGTGGTCGCGTTGGTGGGGGAGTACGGCGCGGTGAGCAGGGCCGGCTGCTCCTGGGCCGTCCGCTCCACCAGACCGGTGTCCAGTCGGCCTGCGGCGACCTCGGGGTGTGCGAGCAGCCGACGCAGGAAGCCGGTGTTGGTGGTGACGCCCAGGATGCGGGTGTCGGCCAGGGCCGCGCGGAGTCGGCGCAGCGCGGTCGGCCGGTCGGGCCCGTACGCGATGACCTTGGCGAGCATGGGGTCGTAGGCGCTGGTGACGACGGTTCCGGGGGCCACCCCGGAGTCGACGCGGATGCCCTCGCCGCGCGGCTCGTCCAGGGTGAGGATACGGCCGCCGGTGGGCAGGAAGTCCCGTTCCGGGTCCTCGGCGCAGATGCGGGCCTCGATGGCGTGGCCCAGGAAGGAGATGTCGGACTGGGAGAAGGAGAGCGGTTCGCCGGCGGCGACGCGCAGCTGCCACTCGACCAGGTCGAGCCGGGCTGAGTCCGTGCCGACCGCGACGGCGAGTTCGGTGACGGGGTGTTCCACCTGGAGACGGGTGTTCATCTCCATGAAGAAGAAGTCCCGCACCCCCTCGGAGGCGGAGGCGGGAGCGTCCGGGTCGATGCCGGGGACGATGAACTCCACGGTGCCGGCGCCGGTGTAGCCGCAGGACTCCGCGGCGCGGACGGCCGCGGCGCCCATCGCGGCGCGGGTCTCGGCGTTGAGGAGAACGGAGGGAGCCTCTTCGATCAGTTTCTGGTGGCGGCGCTGGAGGCTGCACTCGCGCTCGCCGAGGTGGACGGTGGTGCCGTGGGCGTCGGCGAGCACCTGCACCTCGATGTGGCGCGGCCGCTCGATCCAGCGCTCCAGCAGCAGGGTGTCGTCACCGAAGGCGGTGCGGGCGACGCGGCGGGCGGCGGCGATCTCGGTGGGCAGGTCGGCGCGGTCCCGCACGAGGCGCATGCCCTTGCCGCCACCGCCGGCGGACGGCTTGAGCAGCACCGGGTAGCCGATCTCGTCGGCGGCGGCGACGAGGTCCTCGTCGGTGGGCGCGGTGGCCTGGCTGCCGGGCACCACCGGGACGCCGGCAGCCCGGACGGCCTCCTTGGCGTTGATCTTGTCACCCATCAGCTCGACCGCACCGGGAGGTGGTCCGATGAAGACGAGGCCCGCGTCGGCGCAGGCGCGGGCGAAGCCGGGGTTCTCGGCGAGGAAGCCGTAGCCGGGGTGGACGGCCTGGGCGCCGGTGCGGCGGGCGGCGGCCAGGATCTGGTCGGTCCGCAGGTAGGTCTCGGCCGCCGAGCTGTCGCTGCGGTCGGCCGGGCCGAGCCGAACCGCGACGTCGGCCTCGCGGACGTGCGGCGCGTCGGCGTCCGCGTCGCTGAACACGGCGACCGAGCGGACGCCGAGCCGCCGCAGGGTGCGGATCACCCGGAGGGCGATCTCACCGCGGTTGGCGACCAGAACTGTGTCGAACATGGGAGGCGTTCCTCCGGGTCGAGGGGAGCCGTACGAAGGAGGTGGCGGTGGGCGGCCGGGGCGCCGACCGGGTGGGCCGGCGCCGCGGGGAGTCACACCCGAGTCACACCCGGAAGGGAGGGAGCACGGGCGCGGGAGCGGCACCGGGGCGGTTCACATGCGGAAGACGCCGTACGGGGCGGGCGGCGGCAGCGGGGCGTTCGCACAGGCGGTGAGGGCGAGACCGACCACGGTGCGGGTGTCCATCGGGTCGATCACACCGTCGTCCCAGAGCCGGGCGGTGGCGTAGTAGGCGTTGCCCTGGCGTTCGTACTGCTCGCGGACGGGGCGCTTGAACTCCTCCTCCGCCTCGGCCGGCCACTGCTCGCCGTGTGCCTCCAACTGGTCGCGGCGGACGGTGGCGAGGACGGAGGCCGCCTGCTCCCCGCCCATCACGGAGATCTTGGCGCCCGGCCACATCCACAGGAAGCGAGGTGAATAGGCCCGGCCGCACATCGAGTAGTTGCCGGCTCCGTACGAGCCGCCGATCACCACGGTCAGCTTCGGGACGCGGGTGCAGGCGACGGCGTTGACCATCTTGGCACCGTGCTTGGCGATGCCGCCCGCCTCGTACTGCCGGCCGACCATGAACCCGGTGATGTTCTGGAGGAAGAGGAGGGGGATGCCCCGCTGATCGCACAACTCGATGAAGTGGGCGCCCTTGAGGGCCGACTCCGAGAACAGCACGCCGTTGTTGGCGACGATGCCGACGGGGTGGCCGTGGATCCGGGCGAAGCCGGTGACCAGGGTCGCGCCGTACTCCGCCTTGAACTCGGCGAACCGGCTGCCGTCCACCAGGCGGGCGATCACCTCGCGCACGTCGTACGGCGTGCGTGGGTCGACCGGCACGGCCCCGTACAGGCCCGCCGGGTCGACGGCCGGCGGCTCGACCGGGGTGAGCGGCCACGGCTTGGCCTCGCGCGGGCCGAGCCCGGCGACGATCGTGCGCACGATCGAGAGGGCGTGGGCGTCGTCCTCGGCCAGGTGGTCCGTCACGCCCGAGGTGCGGGAGTGCAGTTCGCCGCCGCCCAGCTCCTCGGCGGTGACCACCTCGCCGGTGGCGGCCTTCACCAGCGGCGGACCGCCGAGGAAGATCGTGCCCTGGTTGCGGACGATCACCGCCTGGTCGCTCATCGCCGGGACGTACGCGCCGCCGGCCGTGCACGAGCCGAGCACGGCGGCGATCTGCGGGATGCCCGCGGCGGAGAGCCTGGCCTGGTTGTAGAAGATCCGGCCGAAGTGGTCGCGGTCCGGGAAGACCTCGTCCTGCATCGGGAGGAAGGCGCCGCCGGAGTCGACCAGGTAGATGCAGGGCAGCCGGTTCTCCAGCGCGACCTCCTGGGCGCGCAGGTGCTTCTTCACCGTCATCGGGTAGTAGGTGCCGCCCTTGACGGTGGCGTCGTTGGCGACCACCACCACCTCGCGCCCGGCGACCCGGCCGACGCCGGCGATCACCCCGGCCGCGGGCGCCGCACCGTCGTACATCCCGTCGGCGGCCAGCGGCGCCAGCTCCAGGAAGGGGGAGGCCGGGTCGAGCAGGCTGTCCACCCGGTCGCGGGGCAGCAGCTTGCCGCGGGCGGTGTGCCGGGCGCGGGCCTTGGCGCCACCGCCCAGGGCGGCCGCGTCGAGCTTCGCGCGCAGTTCCGCGACCAGGGCCCGGTGCGCCTCGGTGTTGGCGCGATAGGCCTCGGAGCCCGGGTCGACGGAGCTGCCGAGCCGGGGTGCCGGTGCGGCGGCGGCGGAGGAGGGCGCGGCGCCGGGTGCCGCCGTGCCGGTCGCCGCACTGAGCCGGACGCCGTTGGGCGCGCCGGTGGTTGAGATGACCATTCCCAAGAGCTCCCTTGCCCTCGGCACCAGGTGGGCGGCCGGATGCGGTCCGCCCGTGATCTGCCACGTTAATTAACGTTAACTTACGAGCTCAGGTTAACGGTCGATAACCCGACTGTCTACGATGGGCGGCATGCCGAACGTCCCCGCAGCCTCCGCACTCCCGCGCCGTGACCAGATCCGCCGGGAGGCCGCCAGGCTGTTCGCCGCCCGGGGCTTCCTCGGCGTGGGTGTGGACGAGATCGGCAAGGCCGTCGGGATCAGCGGCCCGGGGCTCTACCGCCACTTCGCCGGCAAGGACGCGATGCTCGCCGATCTGTTGATCGGCATCAGCGAGCGCCTGCTGGAGGAGGGGCGCCGCCGGGCGGCCGGTGGCGACGGCCCGGCTGCCACGCTGGACGCGCTGATCAGTGGCCACGTCGACTTCGCCCTGGACGACCGGGACCTGATCACCCTGCACGACCGGGAGCTGCTGAACCTCAAGGAGGAGGACCGGCGCACCGTCCGCCGGCTCCAGCGCGGCTACGTCGAGCTGTGGGTCGACGTGGTCCGGCAGGCCTATCCACCACTGGCCGAGCCCGCTGCCGAGCCGGTGGCGCGGGCCACCGTGCACGCCGTCTTCGGCCTGATCAACTCGACTCCGCACAGCCTCGGCCCGAACCCCGACCAGGGTGAGCGCTCCGCCCTCCAGCGCGACGGCATGGCCGCCCTGCTCCACGCCCTCGCCCACGGCGCCTTCGCGGCGGCCTCGCGCTCGGCCGCCGCCCCCGGTGGCGATTCGGTGGCGACGGAGGCCTGAGATCGGCCCCCGGCCGCCGCTCACCCCCGGCGGTGGTCGGCCCCAAGGGCCCAAGGCCCCAAGGGCCCAAGGCCCCAAGGGCCCAAGGGCCCAAGGGCCCAAAGGCCCGAGAGCCGAGGGCGCGGCGCCTGCGGAGCACCCCGGCGTCGCCCTCCCCAGCCCGGGTGCGGGCCAGGGCGACAGGGCGGACGGGTCTTAGGCCAAAAGGACGGCCCCTCCCCACCCCTGGCCGCTGGGCGACCGCAGTGCCGTCGGCGACCCTGGAAGCGGTCGGGTGAGAGCCGGCCGCGCGAGTGCCCGCGGGAATCACCGCAGGCCGCAGGCTGTTGGCCAGTCCACCGGACCGGACGATCCGGGCTGCCCCCGTCCGACCCGAACCCACCCGGGCCGGAAACATCGTGGCGGCCACCCGACGAAATGGTTAGCATCCCTAAATATGCCCGAGACTCACGGATCCACGGTGGAGCAATCCCCGAGCGGCCCCCCGGCCCCCGGCCCGACCCCGGAGGTCCCCGTCGGCAGCCCGCAGCCCGGGGCCGACCGCGCCGTTGCACCGGCTGCCGCCCCCTCGCAGCCCGCTTCCCCCGCGCGGCCTGCCGCCCCCGCTCCGGCCGCTTCCCCCGCGCAGCCCGCCTCCGCCGCGTCGGCCGGTTCCTCCGCGCCCCCCACCGACCGAGCGGAGGCGCCCGGCTGGCTGCGCCGCCTGGTCGGCTACAGCTGGCGGTCCCGCCGCAGCCTGCTGCTGGCCTTCGGCGCCTCGCTCCTCGGCATGGCCGTCACCGCGCTGGTGCCGCTGGTCACCAAGCTGATCATCGATGACGTCATCGTCGCCCGTACCCGATCGCTGGCCCCCTGGGCCGTGATGCTGCTGCTCGCGGCCCTCATGGTGTTCGGCTGCACCCAGGTCCGCCGCTACTTCGGCGGCCAGCTCGCGCTCGACGTCCAGCACGACATGCGCAGCGACCTGTTCCGCTCGCTCGGCCGGCTCGACGGCCACCGCCAGGACCAACTGGACACCGGCCAGGTGATCGGGCGCGCGACCTCCGACCTCCAACTGGTCAACGGCCTGCTCTCGATGCTGCCGATGATGACCGGCTACCTGCTGATGTTCGTCATGTCGCTGGCCGTGATGATCTGGCTGTCCCCGCCGCTCACCCTGATCGCCCTGGTCATGGCTCCTGCCCTGTGGTGGGTCTCGGTGCTCAGCCGCAAGCGGCTCTTCCCCTCCACCTGGGCCGCCCAGCAGGAGGCGGCCGCCGTGGCGGGCGTGGTGGACGGCGCGATCGGCGGCGTCCGCGTGGTCAAGGGCTTCGGCCAGGAGGCGCAGGAGCTCGACAAGCTGGAGGCGGCGTCCCGCAACCTCTTCGCCGCCCGGCTCCGGTCGATCCGGCTCAACGCCCGCTACAACCCGGCGATGCAGGCGATCCCGGCGCTCGCCCAGGTCGGCGTCCTCGCCTTCGGAGGCTGGCTGGCCGTCGACGGCCGGGTCACGCTCGGGACCTTCGTCGCCTTCTCCACCTACGTCGCCCAGATGACCGGCCCGGTCCGGATGATGACCATGGTCATCACCGTGGGCCAGCAGGCCCGGGCCGGCGTCGAGCGGGTCCTGCAACTGATCGACGAGTGCCCGCTGGTCCAGGAGCGCCCGGACGCCCTCACCCTGGACCTCGCTCACGGCGGCACCTCCGCCTCCGATGGCACCAACGCCGACCCGCGTACCAACGCCGACTCGCGCACCACCGTCGGCCCGCGCACCCCCGACGTCGCCCTGGAGTTCGACCAGGTCGAGTTCCGCTACGACCCCGAGCACCCCGCCCCGGTCCTCCACGGCCTCAGCCTGACGCTGGCCCCCGGCGAGACCCTCGCCCTGGTCGGCGCCTCCGGCTCCGGCAAGTCGACGGTGGCCCAGCTGGTGCCCCGCTTCTACGACCCCGCCGCCGGTGCCGTCCGCCTCTACGGCCACGACCTGCGCGACCTCACCCTGGACTCGGTCCGCGCGGCGGTCGGCATCGTCCCCGAGGAGAGCTTCCTCTTCTCCGAGTCGGTGCGCACCAACATCGCCTACGGCCGCCCGGACGCCACGGAGGAACAGGTGGTCGCCGCCGCCCGCGCCGCCCAGGCCGACGAGTTCGTCCGAGCACTGCCGGACGGGTACGACACCAAGGTCGGCGAGCAGGGCCTGACCCTCTCCGGCGGCCAGCGCCAGCGCATCGCGCTGGCCAGGGCGATCCTCACCGACCCCCGGATCCTGCTGCTGGACGACGCCACCTCCGCGGTGGACCCGCAGATCGAGGCGGAGATCCACGACGCGCTGCGCTCGGTGATGACCGGCCGCACCACGCTGCTGATCGCCCACCGGCGCTCGACCCTCCAGCTCGCCGACCGGATCGCCGTCCTGGACCATGGCCGGCTGCTGGACCTCGGAACGCACGAGGAACTCGAAGCCCGATGTCCCCAGTACCGGGCCTTGATCACCGACCCCGAGGCCGACCGCGCCACCCCGCCCCCGGCCCTCGAAGAGTCCGACGAGAAGACCTCCGGAAAGTCCCCGGAGCAGCCCCCCGGCCCCGGCCACACCGGCAACCGCCCCGCCGCGCCGACGCCGCTCCCCACCGACGCCGCGCCGACGCCGCTCCCCACCGACGCCGCGCCGACGCCGCTCCCCACCGACGCCGCGCCGACGCCGCTCCCCACCGACGCGGTCCTCCCGACCGACGCGGCCCCCGTCCCCGTCCCCGCCCTCCCCGCCCTCCCCACCCCGGCCCTGGTCAAGGCCGCCCGCACCGCCGACCCCGACCTGCTGGCCAGGGTCGCCGCGCTCCCGCCGGCCGACGACGCCCCGGGCGTCCCCCGGGCCGAGGCCGAGGCCGGCGACCCCGACTTCACCCTGCGCCGCCTGCTGCGCCCCTTCCGCGTCCCGCTGCTCATCGCCCTGCTGCTGGTCGCCCTGGACGCGGCGGCCGGACTGGTGCTGCCGGTGCTGATCCGGCACGGCATCGACGAGGGCGTCCGCAAGGGCCTGATGTCCGGCGTCGCGGTGGCCGCACTCATCGCGCTCGTCGTGGTCCTGCTCGACTGGGCCGTGCAGGCCCAGGAGAACCGGGTCAGCGGCCGTACCGGCGAGCGCGTCCTCTACACGCTCCGGCTCAAGATCTTCGCGCACCTCAACCGGCTCGGCCTGGACTACTACGAGCGCGAGCTGACCGGCCGGATCATGACCCGGATGACCACCGACCTGGACTCGCTGACCTCCTTCCTCCAGACCGGCATGGTCACCGCGGTGGTCAGCCTGCTGACCTTCGCCGGGATCTTCGCCGCCCTGCTGGTCATCGACGCCGGCCTCGCCCTGGTGGTCTTCGCCGTGCTGCCGCTGCTGGTGATCGCGACCCTGGTGTTCCGCAAGAAGTCCAAGGACCAGTACGAGCGCTCCCGCGACCTGATCAGCGCCGTCAACGCCGACCTCCAGGAGAACGTGGCCGGCATGCGGATCGTCCAGGCGTTCCGCCGCCTGGACACCAACACCGACCGCTTCGTGGCCCGCGGCATCGCGTACCGCGAGGCCCGGGTCCGCGCCCAGCTCTACATCTCGCTCTACTTCCCGTTCGTCCAGTTCCTCTCCAGCGTGGCCGCCGCGCTGGTGCTGATCGTCGGCGCCGCCAGGGTCGACGCCGGGACGCTGACGGTCGGCGCGCTGGTCGCGTACCTGCTCTACATCGACCTGTTCTTCGCGCCCGTCAACCAGCTGTCCCAGGTGTTCGACGGCTACCAGCAGGCCTCGGTGGGCCTCGGCCGCATCCGCGAGCTGCTGCGCACCCCGACCACCACCGCCGAGGCGGCCGACCCGGTCCGGGTGCCAGGGCGGCTGCGCGGCGAGATCTCCTTCGAGGGGGTCGGCTTCGCCTACAACGGCGGCGAGGGCGGCGCCCCGACCGTGCTGAGCGGTGTGGACCTGCACATCCCGGCCGGGCAGACGGTGGCGCTGGTCGGCGAGACCGGTGCCGGCAAGTCGACGCTGGTGAAGCTGGTCGCCCGGTTCTACGACGCCACGGAGGGCACCGTCCGGGTGGACGGGGTGGACCTCACCCGTTACGACCTGGCGCAGTACCGCCACCGTCTGGGCGTGGTGCCGCAGGAGGCGTACCTGTTCGCGGGCACGGTCCGCGAGGCGATCGCGTACGGACGGCCGGAGGCCTCGGCGGCCGAGGTGGAGGCCGCGGCCCGGGCGGTCGGCGCCCACGACATGATCGTCCGTCTGCCGGGCGGCTACGACCACGAGGTGGCCGGACGCGGGCGCAACCTCTCGGCCGGTCAGCGCCAGCTGATCGCGCTGGCCCGGGCCGAGCTGGTCGCCCCGGACATCCTGCTGCTCGACGAGGCCACCGCGGCCCTCGACCTGGCCACCGAAGCGGCGGTCAACCAGGCCGCGGACCGGCTCAGCGGCGGCCGGACCACCCTGGTCATCGCCCACCGGCTGACCACCGCCGAACGGGCCGACCGGGTGGTCGTGCTGGACCACGGCCGGGTGGTCGAGGACGGTACCCACACCGAACTGCTGGCCCGGGGCGGCACCTACGCCCGGCTCTGGCGCGCGTTCATCGCGGACGGCCATCCGGCGGTCGAGGCCGTCGGCGCCGGGTAGGCCGGTCCGCCGGGACCCCTCCGCCGGGACCCCTCCGCCGGGACCCCTCCGCCGGGACCCCTCCGCCGGGACCCGTGGGCCCGCAAGCCGAGCTGCGGGCCCGCGGGCCGTCTGGCGGGCCGTCGCCAACGGATCTCCTCGGCGGCCCCGTCGTCCGGGCCCGGTCAGGCGGCGAGCAGCGAGGCCAGCAGTCCCGAGGCGTCGATCCCGCGCGGCAGGTCGCTCACCTGCCCGTCCCCGACCTCGACCACGCGCCAGCCGGAGCCGTCCGCCCGGCTGGCGAGGTCGGTGGTGACGAAGCGGCAGCCGAGCCTGCGGACCAGCGCCCGGACGTCGGTGAGGTCGGGCTCGACGGCCAGGTGCGGGGCGTCGGGGTGCGGACCGACCAGGACGGGACGGCCGTCCAGCCACCACACCCGGGCCTCCACGGCGCGCCCGCCCGTGCTGGCCACCCCGTTCCGACCGGCCGCACCACCCCCACCGTTCCCGCCGTCCGCTTCGGTGGGCGCTCCCTCGAACTCCTCGTACCGCCGCAGCACCACGCCGCCCGTCAGGAACTCTCCCTGGAGTTCGACGAACCGCTCCACCACCCGGCCGACGGCGGCCAGGTCCGCCAACTCCGGCACGTAGCAGGCCTCGTGCCACTCGTGCTTGCGCGACTTCACGTAGTCCTTGACGATCGCCGGGCCGTGGCCGCCGAGCCGGGCCGCCGCCTCGGCCAGCTCCGCCGGTCCGGGTGCCACCGGCCCGTCGGACGGGATCCACGCACTGGCCGGAGTCGCGCCCTCGAACACGTCGTACCAGCCGGGCAGTTCATGGGCCGCCGCGTAACCGGGCGCGCTGGTCAGCAGGCCGCCGCCGCGGGCGGTGATCGCGGCGGCGAAGCCGGCGTACCGGGCGGAGGGCAGCATCCAGCCCCGGTACCAGAGCGGGCCGCTGTCCTGCGGCACCCGCCGGACCCCCTCCTCGGCCCGCCCGGCGAGCAGCGCGTCGTGGTCGACCAGGTGGTGCCCGCCGCCCGACTCCCGCAGCACCCGGGCCTCCCAGGCGAAGTGCGGATCGGGCCGGCGCGGGTCGAGCGGATCGGCGGGGAAGATGATCGCGGGTACGGGCATGGGCGTCAGGGTACGGCCGGGGGAGGGACCGCGCGCCCGCCACGACGGACCGGCCGGCTCAAGCACCCGACCGGAGTGGCGAATCCCCTCGACGCCCCGGGCGGCCGCTGCGAGAGTGAGCCGATGCGAAATCTGCTGCGACCGCGCACACGCAAGCCGAGGCAGGCCGCCCGCACGGTGGTGCTGGACGGGAACGGCTCGGTCTTCCTTCTCCGCTCGGACAACGACGAGGTCGGCGTGCACTGGACCGCGCCGGGCGGCGGACTGGAGCGGGGCGAGACCCCCTGGGACGGCGCCCGCCGCGAACTGTGGGAGGAGACCGGCTGGCGCGACCTCGAACCCGGCCCGTTGCTCTGCACCTGGGAGCACGACTTCACCTGGCACGGCACCCCGGTCCGCCAGCACGAGCACATCTACCTCTGCGACGGGCCGCACCGCGGCCCGGTCGGCGACGTCAGCCGGGCGCACGCCGTCGACCGGATCCTCGACTGGCGCTGGTGGACCCCCGCCGACCTCGCCGACGAGAACGCCGACGCGCTCTGGCCTCCCGTGCTGCCGGAGCTGCTGGACGCGGTCCGCGAGGGCTGGGCCGTGGACGGGCGGCCGCCGGTGCCCGTCGACCTCGGGTACGTCCCGAACGCTCCGGCCGCACGGTAGGGCGTGTCGTTCCCGCCGCCCGGATCCTTGCTCCCGCCGCCCGGGCCCGTCGCTCGTTCCCGTCGCTCGTCCCCGCCGCCCGTTCTCGCCGCGGAACGGCCCGGCGGAGGGGTTACGGGCGCGTGCCGCGCCGGGTCCGCGTGGCCGGGCCGGACTGCCAACCGTGCAGTTCCAACTCCCGGTCGTGCAGCGCGCCGGGGTTCATCAGCACCGTCAGCTGGGCGTCGGCCAGTTGCTCGAAGCCGAGCCCGGTCGCGGCGAGCAGCAGCTCGGTCGACACCGAGACGGCGATGGCGGGCCGCCAGGAGGGCAGCACCACCAGGCAGGTACCACGGCCGACCCGGATCGGTGTGGCCGCCACCCGGACCGGCGCCCGCTCCTCCGGCCGTCCGAGCGGCTCCGCAGGCCCGAGGCTGCCGCTGATCAGGATGCCGAGCGGCGGTTCGGTCCGTGAAGCCCCGGCGTCGGGGCCTGCGGCACCGGGATTGACGGCGTCGGGCGCCGCGACGTGGGCCGCTCCGGCGTCGGACGCCACGGCACCGGGCGCGGGGCCGGTGGTGACGGAGCCGCTCCCGGACGAGGCCGTCCGCGTCACCGCCGCTCCCACCGCACCGCCGAGTTCACCCGCCCCCGCCGCACCGGTGGGTGCCGCCGCCCCGGCGGCGGCACCCGGCAGACCCGTCCCGGTCGGGCCGGTCGCGGTCAGGCCGGTCGCGGCCGTCTCCCGTGCGGTCGCCCCCTGCCCGGACTGGGCGGCCTGGGGGTGCATCCGGCGCAGCCGCCGCGAGGGCGACGGCCGCCGGTACCCGAGGGGTCGCAGCTCTTCGCGCGCCGAGCGCTGCGCCGGCACGGAGTCGATCTCCGACGCCGAGACGGTGGCCCGGAACAGGAGGAACCCGTTCTCGTCCCGTCCGATGGCGGGGCCGGTCGCCTCGGCAGCGTGGCCGGAGGAGGGCGCGGCAGGCGTGCCCGGAGCGCGCTCGGCCGCCGCGTCCAGGTCGAGCCGGGCCCGTACCTCCGCGTCGTGCCGGCTGCGGGGCTGCGGCACCGAGTCGAAGCGCGCGGCGCCGCCCTGGCGGACCGTTCCGTCCGGGGCGCCGGTCGCCGCCGCACCGGGCTCGACGGCGGTGGCGATCGAGCACATCGAGACGGTTGCGGCGGCCCGGCCCGGCACGGCGGGCGGGGGCGAGGATCCGGCGCTCTCCCCGGGCTGGCCGGGCAGGGACGGATCGGTTGCGGCGGGGTGGAGCGAGGTCATCGGCGGGCCCTTCGAGGAACGGTTCCGATGATCCTCCCGCACCACGCGACCAGCTCCAAGCGTCGAGCCCCGATGGTGTACGCGTTTCCATGGCCATCCCGTCGCGATCCGCCCGCGACGCCGTCACGGGGATGCCGCGACGCCGCCACGGGGACGCCGCAGCACCGCCACGGGGATGTCGCGGTGCCGCCGTGGGATCGCCCAACACGGCTTCGGGTGAACACCGTTGCCGTCCGAGCGGAGCGGCGCCCGCATTCCGCGTCAGTCCGTCCCCGGCCCGTCCCCGGCCCGCCCCCCGACCCGCCGATTCGGCTCAACTCCCGGGCGCGACGAAACCCTTGAGGTCCGCAAGCACCGCGTTCGCTGCCATGACACCGAGCCCGAGGAACCAAGTCTCGTCCGAAACCGGTCGGGCCTGACCGGACTTGACCGCACCGAGCGTCTTCCAGAGCGCGCCGCCGAGCACCGCGTCCTGGTTGGTCGAGCTGGGACTGCCGTACACGCCGTAGAAGATCCAGTCGGCGTCGGCCTTGTCGATCTGCTCCGGGCTGACCTCGACCGCGAGCTCCTTCACCCGCTCGATCTCGGGCTGCGGCAGCGGCACGTCGGTGAGGATGGTGCCGATGAAGGAGAGCTCCGCGTAGAGCCGGGTGCGTCCGGGCATGAAGCGCAGCGGCGTGATGGTGGGCCGCCTGTCGCCGAGCTTCGCACCGATCGCGGCGGCGGCGGCCTGGTACGCGTCGAGCTGTGACCGGGCCTCGGCCTCCAGGCCGAAGGCGCTCGCGTTGAGCAGGAAGTTCTGCTTCCAGGGGTAGCCGGGCCGCAGCGAGAAGACGGTCGGCGCGATCTTGGACAGCTGGGCGTACTGCTCCTGGGCCCGCAGCTGGCTGCCGAGGATCAGGTCCGGCTTGAGCGCGGCGATCGCCTCCAGGTTGAGGCTGTTGATGGTGCCGACGGCGGCGGGGCTGCCGGCCTTGTCCTTGAGGTAGGACGGCAGGGACTTGGAAGCGTCGGCGTACACCACGCCGACGGGCTGGATGCCGAGGGCGACGACGTTGTCGAGCTCACCGGTGTCCAGCACCACGACCCGGGTGGGCTTGGCCGGGAGGACGGTCTCGCCCATCGCGTGCCTGACGGTGCGCGGGTAGACGCCGGCGGCGGCGTCGGTGCCGAAGCCCTTCATCTTCTCGATCACGCCGGCGTAGTCGTCGCCGCCCTGCTTGACCGACTTCTGGTTCGGGGAGGAGCCGCCACCGGCCGGAGCGGAGGCGCCGGAGCCGCCCGGTTCGCCCGATCCACCGGATCCACCCGAGCCGCCGCAGGCGGTGAGCAGTCCGCCGAGGCCGAGCACCGCGCCGCCGGCGATCCCCGCCGTGAGGAACCGGCGGCGGCCGGGCGTGCGGGGGGTGAGGGCCGGGTCGCCGGAGGTGGGGGACACGCGAGGCTCCTTCGAATCGAGATTAGGTTAGGCAAACCTATCTGAACGCGAGGCTGGGTGTCGTCCGGCTCGCGCGACGGGGCAAACCGTGTCAAACCTTGGCAAAAAGGTGAAATTTTCTTGGCTCAACTCCTTTGAAACAAAGGTACATGGGTTAACGGGCCGTTAATTCGCCACCTCGGGCCAGCCCTCCGGGAACGAATCGAAGCACGTGGTTTAGATCACCAAGAGTTGGTCTACTCAACCTTCCGTGCCCGCATCTAGGGTGCGCTGGTGTTTGATCAGCAGCTCTCAGAGCACACGAGCAGCGGCCGGGCAATGGCGCCCGGCGCTCCGCAGGGTGCCCCGGTCAGTGGCATCAGTGGTGGAGTCCCCGTCGACCAGGGGACCGCTGGGGGAGCGGGGGACAAGGGTCTACGGGGCGGTTCCGTGGGCCTGCTGAGCAGCGTGGTGCTGGGCGTCTCGACGGTCGCCCCGGTCTACTGCCTGACCGCGACGCTCGGCCCGACGGTGACCGCGGTCGGCGTTCAGATGCCCGCGGTGTTCCTGGCGGGCTTCCTGCCCATGCTGCTCGTCGCGTTCGCGTACAAGGAGCTGAACAAGGACTTCCCGGACTGCGGGACGTCCTTCACCTGGGGCGTCCGGGCCTTCGGCCCCCGGGTCGGCTGGATGGCCGGCTGGGGTCTGACGGTGGCGACCATCATCGTGCTCTCCAACCTGGCCGGGGTCGCGACCGACTTCCTGTACCTGATGCTCGGGGAGATGACCGGCAGCGGCTGGGTCACCGAACTCGACCAGAACAAGGCGGTCCACCTGCTCACCGTGGTGCTGCTGATCGCCGGCGCCACCGCGATGAGCTACCGGGGGATGACCGCCACCAAGTGGTTCCAGTACAGCCTGGTCGGCCTCCAGCTGGCCGTGCTGGTGCTCTTCTCCGCCATCGCCATCGGCAAGGCCGCCGCCGGCGACCTGCCCGACTCGATCGGCTTCTCGTTCTCCTGGCTCAACCCGCTCCAGGTCAGCTCGTTCAGCGCTTTCACCGCCGGACTGTCGCTGTCGATCTTCATGTACTGGGGCTGGGACACCTGCCTGACCATGAACGAGGAGACGACGGGCAGCGCCAAGACCCCCGGTCGCGCCGCGATGATCTCCATGGTCACCCTGGTCGGCTCGTACCTGCTGGTGGCGATCGCCTCCCAGATGTTCGCGGGCGTCGGCAGCACCGGCAACGGCCTCGGCAACCCGGCCACCGCCGACAACGTGTTCGCCGCGCTGGCCCGCCCGGTGCTCGGCTCGCCGTGGAGCATCCTGCTCTTCCTGGCCGTCGTCGCCAGTGCCGCCGCCAGCCTGCAGACCACCTTCATCCCGGTGGCCCGCACCCTGCTCGCGATGAGCGCCTACCGCGCCGTGCCGCCGCGCTTCGGCGCCGTCCATCCGCGCTTCCGCACCCCCGGCTACGCCACCGTCGCGGCGGGCATCGCCACCGCGGTCTTCTACGTGGGCATGAGCCTGATCAGTGAGAACGTCGTCCAGGACACCATCCTGGCGCTCGGTCTGATGATCTGCTTCTACTACGCACTGACCGCCTTCGCCTGCGTCTGGTACTTCCGCCGCTCGCTGCGCACCGGTGCGCGCGACCTGCTGCTCAAGGGCGTGGCCCCGCTCCTCGGCGGCGTGCTGCTCAGCGCGGTCTTCCTCCAGACCCTCACCGACGCCTGGGCCCCCGACTACGGCAGCGGTTCGGTCTTCGGCATCGGCTCGGTCTTCGTGATCGGCGTCGGCATCCTGCTGCTCGGCGCCGGGCTGATGACCTGGTACGGCTTCATCCGGCCGGAGTTCTTCCGCGGCGAGACGCTGCACAAGGACACCCCGGCGCTGATCGTGGAGGACTGACGCCACGACCGTCCCGGCAGGGCCGTCCGTCTCCGGACGGCCCTGCCGCGTTCTCCCCGCTCCCCGAAGGGCGGACCCTCGCCGGGGCCGGGCGACGACGCACGCGGTGGCCCGAAGAGCCCCCACCACCGGACACCGGCCGGGAGCGGGAGATTCGCCGTCCGCCACGGGGCATATCGTCACCGGGTGGCCGCGACCACGGCGCGGCCACCCGCACCCCCGCTCCCGCGCCCGAAAGGCGGCCCGGTCCATGGACCAGCACCCGACCACACCCGGCCAGGGGCTTACCCGCCCTCCGCACCTCCTGCCCGGCGACCACATCGTCGTCGTCGCCCCCAGCGGCCCCGTCGACGCCGAACGCCTCGCCGCCGGCTGTGCGATCCTCCGCTCCTGGGGGTTGCGCGTCACCGTCGCTCCGCACGTCCTCGACACCCACCCCGTCCTCGGCTACCTGGCCGGCACCGACGCCGACCGCGCGGCCGACCTCCAGTCCGCGTGGCTCGACCCCGGCGTCGACGCCGTCATCTGCGCCCGCGGCGGATACGGCGTGCACCGCATGGCCGACCTGCTGGACTGGACCGCGATGCGCGCCGCCAGGCCCAAGCCCTTCATCGGCTTCAGCGATGTCAGCTCCCTGCACGAGGCCTTCGCCCGGCACCTCGGCCTCGCCACCCTGTACGGACCGCTGGCCGCGGGGGCCTCCTTCTGCTCCGACGCCCCGACCGCCGAACACCTGCGCCGCACCCTCTTCGACCCCGCCGCCACCACCGTGCTCACCTCGCCGACCGCCGCCCCGCTCGTGCCCGGCCGAGCCCGGGGCGTCACGGCGGGCGGCTGCCTCCACGTCCTCACCGCCGAGCGCGGCACGCCCGCCGCCCGAACCTCGTACGAGGGCGGCATTCTGCTGATCGAGGACGTGAACGAACACCCGTACCAGCTCGACCGGCTGCTCACCCAGCTCCTGCGCTCCGGCGCCCTCGACGGCGTGGCGGGTGTGGCCCTCGGCTCCTGGGAGGGCTGCGGACAGCCCGAGCAGGTCCGGGACGTGATGCTCGACCGGCTCGGCGGACTCGGCGTCCCCGTGCTCTGGGAACTGGGCTTCGGCCACTGCCCCTCCACCCTCACGGTCCCGCTCGGTGTCCCGGCCCTGCTCGACGCCGACGCCGGCACCCTCACCCTGGACCTGCCCGCCCTCGCCGACCGCTGAGCCGATCCGGCGCAACGGACGCCCCACCGGGCATGGTGCGTGCTGAGTAAGGTGCGGCCATGAACGAGGACCGCCTCACCGCCCTTGCCCTCGGCTTCCTCCGCGGCCCGGGCAGCAACGCCCGCACGATCCTCGGACTTGCCGGCCCGCCCGGCGCCGGCAAGTCCACCCTGGCCCGCCACCTGGTCGCCGAGGTCGAGCGCGTCGAGGGCCCCGGCACCGCCGCCTACGTCCCGCTCGACGGCTTCCACCTCTCGGGCACCCAGCTCGACCGGCTCGGCCTGACCCACCGCAAGGGAGCCCCGGCCACCTTCGACGCCCACGGCTACGTCGCCCTGCTGCGCCGCATCGCCGGCGACCGCTTCCAGGACATCTACGTGCCGGACTTCGACCGCACCCTGGACGAACCGGTCGCCGCACGCCACGTGGTCCGCCCCCACACCCGACTCGTCATCACCGAGGGCAACTACCTCGCCTCCGACGACGCCCCCTGGCCGGATGCCCGCCGAGTCCTGCACGAACTCTGGTACGTGCACACCGACGACGCCGTCCGCGAGGAGCGCCTGCTCCGGCGGCACCGCGACGGCGGCCGCGACGAGGCCACCGCCCGCCACTGGGTCACCGGCAACGACCACCCCAACGGCGAATACGTGAAGCCCGGCCGAGCCCTGTGCACCCGGACCGTCCCCGGGACGGGTTTGCTTCCGACCCCGGACGGGGGTAGTGTTTTCTAGTCGCTCGGCAGGGAGCACCGGACACGCATCGGCGCGGACGGTCCCGGGGCGGCCAATCCTCTGAAACACCACTTCCGGTTCGTGCCGGTCGTTTCGCTTTTCCGCGTCACGACTCGGTGCTTATTCGGCGTGTTCGTTTTATCGGATTGCGGCCGGATTCGCTTTTCGGAGCGGGGATCGGCTAGAGTTTGAAACGTCGGACAGGGCGTCAAGCCCCGGAAGACACCGGCGAGTTGGATGAACGAAGCCCCGGAAACGGAGCGGAAAACA
>NZ_JBVITE010000005.1:118370-219246 GCF_055575155.1 Kitasatospora sp. NPDC034533 | reverse complement strand
TCCACCCCGAAGGGCTTCACCGTTCGACTTGCATGTGTTAAGCACGCCGCCAGCGTTCGTCCTGAGCCAGGATCAAACTCTCCGTGAATGTTTACCCGTAATCGGGTCCACACTCGCGTTGAGCGGCACGGCAACCACCGGAATAAGGCGGTCCCGCGCACTGCGTCCTCGCTAGTGTTATTTCAAAAGGAATCTCCAACCCCGATCAGAAGATCAAGGCCGGGGATGTCAACATATCTGGCGTTGACTTTTGGCACGCTGTTGAGTTCTCAAGGAACGGACGCTTCCTTCGAACCGCCTTCCGGCAGGCCCTCCGGGCTTCGTTCTTTCGTGTCTCCAGCTTATCAGATGTTTTCCGCTCCGTTTCCGGGGCTTCGTTCATCCAACTCGCCGGTGTCTTCCGGGGCTTGACGCCCTGTCCGACGTTTCAAACTCTAGCCGATCTCCGCTCCGAAAAGCGAATCCGGCCGCAACCCGATAAACGCGCACACCGAATACGCACCAGGCCGCGACGCGAAAACGACGAAGCGACCCGGCCCGAACCGGGAAGTGGTGTTTCAGAGGATTGGCCGCCCCGGGACCGTCCGCGCAGATGCGTGTCCGGTGCTCCCTGCCGAGCGACTAGAGAACAGTACTCCTCCTTCGGACCGACGCCAAACGCCCCAGGCCCCAGGCCCCGGACCCCGGCCCCCGGGCCCCACGCGCGGCGCCCTCGGACGGCGGTAAACGCCGACGTTCATCGTTCGTCTACCGCCGCCGCCCATGCTCCTTCCCAGCGGCGGCCACGAGGCCTCGTGGCCGCCGACAGCACGAGAGCCGACAGCACGAGAGAGGTCCACGGGGACATGAAGATGATGAAGACGCTGCGACGCACGGCCATCGGGGTAGCGGCCGGCATGCTGGCGCTGGCCGGGACGATCTCCTCTACCGGGACCGCACAGGCCGCCACCGGATACGGATCGACGTTGGGCGAGCCCGGGGTGCTCTACCCGGGCGACTACCTCGAATCCGAGGACACCCGGCTGTACATGCAGGGCGACGGCAACTTCGTCCTCTACAAGTACGCCACGTCGTTCCCGACGGCGGTGTGGTCGGCTCCTGGAACCCTGGGCTGCGGCCAGAAGGCGATCATGCAGGGTGACGGCAACCTCGTCGTCTACGGCGCAGGCAACCGCATCTGCTGGGCCCGTGGCACGTACAAGAGCAGTTCCCTGGCGACCGCCAGCCTGGTGGTGGCCCCCAAGGGCGGCCTCTCGGTCGTCTACGTCACGCCCCGCCAGCTGAGCATCGTCACGGACACCTTCCGCAGCTCGGACCCCTACTAAAGAGGTCCAAAGAGGTCCGCGCGAGAAGAAGCCCTCAGCCCCGCTCGGTGAACCACCTGACCAGGTCGGCCACCGTCCAGCGCGGCCGGGCCGCGAGCCGCGTCGCCGCCGCTCGCAACAGCACCGGCAGGTGGCCGCAGAGCGCGGCCACCTCCGCCGCCGTGTCCGGCTCCTGCCGGACACGCTCCGGGCCGATGATCCGGGCCAGCAGCTCGTAGGCGTCGTGTGGCTCCAGCGGTCCCACCGCCAGCCGTACGGCGTCCTCGGGCAGCGCGCCCGGCTCCGCGCCCGCGACCACTGCGGCGCAGCCCGCCGTCCCGGGCAGCAGCGGCCCGGGGTCGGCCACGCCGTCGAGCAGCACCAGTACCCGCCGCCCGGCGAGCAGCCCGCGATAGCGCGCGCCGAGTTCCTCGACGCCCGCGCCCACCATCGGCCGTTCTCCCAGCGCCCGCAGGAACCCGGCGAGGACCGCACCCGCCTCGCCGCCGCCCGCGTACAGCTGCCCGTCCGGGAAGGCGTCCTGCACGAGGTGCGCTACGTGCACCGCCAGCGCCGAGGCGCCGCTGCCCGCCGGCCCCGACAGCCCCAGCACCGACGCGCCGCCCGCCCGCAGCGCCCGCTCGGCCTCCCGCGCCTGCGCCGCCCGACCGACCAGGTCCGGGATGTCCGGCGGCAGCTGCTGCGGCCTCGGCAGCCGCCGCGGGACCACCGGCGCCTCGCCCCGCCTGATCTGCTCGGCCAGCTCGACCAGTGCCGGGGCGGGTTCCAGCCCCAGGTCCCCGTCCAGCCGCTCCCGCAGCGCCTCGTACTCGGCCAGCGCCTCCGGAGTGCGGCCGCAACGGTGCAACGCCAGCAGGTGCAGCCGGTGCAACTCCTCGTCCTGCGGGTGCTCGGCCGCCAGCCCGGCCAGCTCCTCCAGCGCCTCGGCGTGCCGCCCGAGCGCCAAGTCGAGGTCGAACCGCGCCTTCACTGCCGCGAACCGCCCGGCGGCCAACCGCTCCCGCGACCGCTCGGCGAACGCCCCCGGCACCCCGTCCAGGGCCAGGCACCCGTCCCACATGCCGAGCGCCTCCACCAGCAGCTCCCGGGCCCGGAACGCGTCCTGGTGACGCAGCGCGACGGCCTGGGCCACCGCGGCCTCGTAGCGGAACAGGTCCACCGACTCGCGCGGCACCGCCAAGCGGTAGCCCCCGGCCACCGCGACCAGCAGCCCGGGCTCCCCCAGGGCGCGCCGCAGCCGGTGCGCGTGGGTGCCGATCTGCCCGACCGGATCCTTCGGCCAGCGACCGTCGTCCTCTCCCCACACACCTTCGACCAGCCGCTCCGTCGGCACCAGCTGGCCCGGGGCGAGCAGCAGCGCGGCCAGCACCGCTCGCTGCTGCGGTCGGCCCAGATCGACCTCCCGACCGTCGCACCGGGCGCGCAGCGGCCCCAGCACGCGGAATTCGAGCCGCACGGCCCACCCCTCGAAGCTCTCGTTCCGGTGCACAATCTGTGATGACTGAGCATAGGTCGCCGGGGTATGGGGGCGCCGCTGTCCGGACGGAAGTGGCGGAATACCGGTGCGGAACGACTCTTCGGGACGGGACACATGGGTGACATGGGGGGAGCCGGGCTGCGGTTCGGACTGCTGGGGCCGCTGCGGGCCTGGTACGGGGGGCGGGAACTGGAACTGGGCAGGCCGCAGCAGCGGGCCGTGCTCGCCATGCTGCTGGACGCCGCTGGACGGACGGTCTCCGTCCCGGTCCTGGTCGAGGGCGTGTGGGGCGGGGCCGCGCCGGCCGACCCGCGCAAGGCCGTCCAGCTGGCCGTCTCCCGGCTGCGCAGCGCCTTCCGGCCGTACACCGGCGACCACCCGGAGCGGCTGCCGCTGGTGCGGATCGGCGACGGCTACGCGCTCAGGGCGCCCGAGGCCGATGTCGACGCCACCGCGTGGGAGACACTGCTGGGCGAAGCCGAACGGCTGCGGGAAGCCGACGCGCCGCCGCAGGAGGTCCGGGAGGTGCTGCGGAGCGCCCAACGGCTGTGGGTCGGCGAACCGCTGGCCGGACTGCCCGGGCCGCACGCCGAGGCCGTCCGGGCCCGCCTCACCGAGCAGCGGATCTCGGCCAACGAGACGGCACTGGAGCTGGACGCCGACCTCGGCGACCGCCCCGACCTCACCGCGGCGATCGCCGCCTTCGCCCTGGAGCACCCCGGCCGCCCCCGGCTCACCGCCGTCCTGATGCGCGCCCTCTACCAGGCGGGCCGCAAAGCCGAGGCGCTGGCCGTGTACGAGGACGCCCGCGCCTGGCTCCCGCCCGGCAGGAGCGCCCCCGCCGACCTCCAGCTGCGCATCCTGCGCGAGGACGCCTCCCTGCTGCCCGCGCACGCCGCCACCGGCCCGGCCGAACCCGTCGCCACCGCCACCGGCTGGCAGACCCCCGACCAACTCCCCTCCGGCCTAGCCGACTTCACCGGTCGGACCGAGGAGGTCAAGACCCTCGCCGACCAGCTCTCCGCGGCCGGCGGGCGCGCCGTCGTCGTCTCCGCCCTGGACGGCATGGGCGGCGTCGGCAAGACCACCCTCGCCGTGCACGTCGCCCGGCAGATCCGCGTCCGCTTCCCCGACGGGCAGCTCTTCGCCGACCTGCGCGGCGAGGACCGCACCCCGCCCGACCCGGGCACCGTCCTCGCCGGGTTCCTGCGCGCCCTCGGCGTCGACCCCGCCGACGTCCCACCGGACACCGGGGAACGCAGCGCGCTCTACCGCTCCGTCCTGGCCGGCCGGCGCGTGCTGGTCGTCCTCGACAACGCCGCCACCCCCGGCCACGTCGAACCGCTGCTGCCCGGCTCGGCCGGCTGCGCTGTCCTCGTCACCAGCCGCCACCGGCTGGCCGGCCTCGCCGGAGCCCACCAGATGCGCTTGGACACCCTGCCCGCCGAGCAGGCCCTGGAGCTGCTCACCCGGATCGTCGGCGCCGCACGCGTCACCGCCGAACCCGCCGCCGCCGAGGAGGTCGTCCGGGCCTGCGGGCTGCTGCCGCTGGCCGTCCGGATCGCCGCCTCCCGGCTCGCCGCCGACCCGGCGCTCACCCTCGCCGCCCTCGCCGAAGGACTGCGCCACGAGCACCGGCTGGCCGAACTCAGCGACGGCGAACGCACCGTCGAAGCCACCTTCGCGCTCTCCTACCACCGACTGGATCCCGAACTCGCCCGCGCCTTCCGCCTGTTGGCGATGCCCGACGCCCCCGACATCCCGCTGTCCTGTGCCGCCGCCCTGCTCGACCGCACTGAGGCCGAGACCGACGACCTGCTCGAAACCCTGGTCGACCTCAACCTGCTGCACTCCCCCCGCTTCGGCCGCTACGGCTACCACGACCTCGTCCGCGCCTACGCCCGCGGCCGGCTCGCCGACGAGGACGGCCCCGCCGAACGCACCGCCGCCCTCGACCGGCTGCTCGACTTCTGCCTCGCCACCGCCCGCAACGCCGACCGCGCGGCCCGCAAGGCCGACCCGGCCGAACTCAGCCTGCTCGGCGCCCCCGCCACCGCCCCGGGCCGGACGATCGCGGACGGCACCGAAGCCGTCCGCTGGATGCGCGACCAAGCCGACGTCCACGCCGCCGTCATCGCCCTCTCCTGCGCCGACCCGGCCCTGCCGCTCGACCGCGCCGCCGAACTCGCCGACCGGATGGGCGCCATCCTCCCCGAACGCGCCCGGACCGGCGTCATCGTCGAGCTCGCCGGACACCTCGCCCGACAGGCGGCCTCCCGCGGCGAACCCGGGCCGCTCGCCCTCGCCCGCTACCTGCGCGGCAGCATGCTCTGGCACATCAACGACTACGCCGAGTCCGAGGAGGAGATCCGCCGGGCCGTCGCCCTCGCCGAACAGGACGAGCGCACCGAGCGCGTCCTCGCCAAGGCCCTGATCACCCTCGGCAGCAACGCCCGGATGCACGGCCGCTACGCCGAGGCGGCCGAGCACGCCGGCCGCGCCGCCGACCTGTTCCACCGCCTCGACGCCCAGCGCGCCGAGGGCAGCGCGCTCGGCGAGTTCGCCTTCAGCGCCGCCCAGACCGGACGCCTCGACGAGGCCAGGGCCGCCGCCGAACGCAGCGCCCACCTGATGAGCCGCTCCGGCCCGGTCTCCGCCGCCACCGGCCGCTACTACCTCGCCCGGGTGCTGCGGCTGTGCGGCGACCCGGAGGAAGCGCTCGCCCACGCCGTCGCCGCCCGCGAGGAGTTCACCACCCTCCAGGTCACCGTCTTCGCCGCCGCGGCCGGCGACCTCGCCGCCCGCATCCACGCCGAGGCCGGCCGCTGGCTGCTCGCCGTCGACGCCGCCGAGGCCGTCCTCCCGCTCGCCCGCCGCACCAGCGCCGCCCTGGAGGCCGCCCTGCTGCGCACCCTCGGCACCGCGCTCACCGGCCTCGGCCGCCCGCGCCAGGCCCGGGCCTGTCTGTCCGACTCCCTGGAGGTGTACGAGCGGCTGGGGCTGTCGGAGGACGCGGCGCAGGTCAGGGGGCTGCTGGAACGGTAGACACGGGATCAACGGCCTTGTGCGCTACGCGCGTTGACCCGACGTCTACCGCGACCGGGGAACGTCTCTCCCGCCAGGCCCCGGGCCGCACGAGCAGCGGCGGCCCGGGGCAGCACCACAGACGAGAGGCGCAACCATGCCCACGCTCCCGCAGCACGGCCAGACCTGGACCCTGAAGTCCGCCAACGGAACGGTCGCCGACGTCCGCTCCAGCCTGACCTCGGCCGGCACCGCCATCCAGTCCTGGGGCCCCAACGGCACCACCGCCCAGGGCTGGACCTTCTGGGCCAAGGAGAACGGCAGCTTCCTCCTGGAGACCCAGCTGACCACCGGCAAGCACCCGGGCGGCCAGGCCATGGTCATGGACTACAACTACTCCATCGGCCAGACCTGGCTGTACAACGAGCACAACCGGCCCAACCAGCACTGGACCTTCGAGCCCGTCGACAACGACTGGGTCCGGATCCGCACCACCCGCACCGACGAGGGCCCGCTCTTCCTCACCGCGGCCGCCCCGGGCTCCCCGCTCGCCCTGGCCCGGCAGGACGACCGCAACCCGGCGCAGCGCTGGCAGCTCGTCCCGGCCGGGGGCGTCAGCGGCGGCGGCCGGCAGCAGCCCCAGCCACAACCGCAGCCCCAGCCGCAGCCCGGCGGCGACTTCCGCACGGAGATGCTGAACGCCGTCAACGCCGAGCGCGGCCGGGTGGGCGCCCCGCCGCTGAGCTTGGACGACCGCCTCAGCGCGGCCGCCCAGCGGCACGCCAACGACATGTCCGCGCACGACCTGACCGACCACAACGGCACCGACGGCAGCACCCCCTGGTCGCGCATCGGCGACGTCGGCTACCGCAACGTGGCCGCCGCCGAGAACGTCACCCCGGGCAACAGCGTGGCGGAGGCCATGCAGATGTGGATGAACAGCCCGCACCACCGGGACAACATCCTCAACCGCGACTACAACCGCATCGGCATCGGCTACTCGCCCCGCCAGGGCGGCCACAACTGGGGCCGCTACGTGCAGACCTTCGTCAAGGCCTGAGACCCCCGACCTCCTACTGTCGTAAAGCCCGGAACCGCGCGGCCGGAGGATCGGCGAGGTAGCCGTTCAGAAGGTCGAAGGTGCGGAGCTGCTCCGGGAGCCGCTCGTACCACGCGAGTCCGGATCTGTTGCACGAGTCGCACACGATGCCGCGCACGCACCGTCCGCAGGAATCGGACGACTTGGGGCAGCAGCCGTGGTCGTGATCGACATGCCAGACGCCTTTTCCTCCGGGCTCCGTGCGCCCGCATATTCCGCACCGCCCGCCCTGGAACTCCAGCAGTCCCGTGTACTCCTCCCACGAGAGGCCGTAGCGGGACCTCAGGTGGAACTGCTTGCGGTAGTCGCGAGCGCACTCGGTGCACTTGCAGAGCAGATCGTCGGGTGCATGGCCACCGCCTGCCACGACCTCACAGGCCTCGCTCACCGGACCCACCCGGCACACCCGGAGCGGCTTCAGCTGCCCGTCACGATATTGCTGGAGCAAGTGGGGTTTGCAGAGCGAGTTTGCCTCCGCGATCAGTTCACACCCCGGATAGCCACACACAACACGCGCCTTCTTCCGCCGCACCGGGCTCAGCGGCACCCCCCGCTTCAGTTGGGCGTAGTGGGCCGCACACAGGCTCCGGCGGGTTCCCGGACGATCACACGCGGGACCGACACACATTTTCTGAGCCAAGCGACGCATCCTCCGCGGTCCTTCGCGCCCTCTCCCGTCCCAAGACCCAACCGACGGTACCTGGAGGGTCCGACAAACCGATCCCACGTCCCACCACCCCAGAAGGAGATTCCCAATGATGCTGTCAAACTGCCGTGAGTGGCTCTCGGGAGCCAGCTCACGCCGCGGCGGCAGCTGGCGCTGGCGGCAGTGCGGCGGTCGCGTATGAGGGCCCAGAGCACGTTCAGGCGCCGCCTGGCGAGCGCCAGGACGGCCTGCTTGTGGGACTTCCCCTCGTCGCGCTTGCGCCGGTAGAAGGCCTTGGAGACGGGGCAATGCACGGCGGCTCGGGCAAGGTCGTCGACCTGGACAGCTGGGGCTCCGGGGCCGTCCAGCTCTGGGACACCCCCGGCGGCTGGGACGGCCTCAACCGTCCGGCCGGTGACTGGATGTCGGCCAACCAGAAGTGGCGGCTGACCGACGCGGACCGCGGCTGGTACCTGATCCGCAGCGCGGCCACCGGGCAGTGCCTCGGCTCCTCCGGCCTCGGCCAGGCCACCAGGGTCACCACCTGCGACCCCGGTGACCCGGCCCAGCGCTGGCTGCTGGGCTGACGGAACCACCGGGCCCGGGCCGCTCGCCGACGTCGAGCGGCCCGGGCCCGTCCTCGTTCGGGCCCGGACTTGCCACGGAACAGGCGTGCTCTATGCTGCGTACGACTTCTACACCCGTGTAGAGGCGAAGCGGGAGCGCCCTCCCCGACCGCGGGCGGTCGAAGCCCGCACCGGAACCGGCCACCCCGAACCGGCGTCCAGAACTGGCAGCACCATGAGCCGACTTCCGGACAGCCGGACAGTCCGACGTGAGGACATCGGGACGTTCGGACTTCGGGATGAACGGACGGCGAGCGGCGCAGGCGCCACCGTGGCGCACGGAACGCGGGAACAGCGGGGGTGAGGGCGTGGCGGGGCAGCGAGGACGGTCAGCCGACCAAGGAGCACGGCGGCGGGCGGCGGACGGCGGACCCGCCGGGCGCCCCCTGCGCGGCGGCCCCGCACTGCCCGCGGCCGCCGCCGTCGGGCTGCCGCTCGCGGGCGCCGTGGTCGACGAACTCTCCGGCCCCGGCATGGGGTTGGCCTTCGCGGTGAGCGCGGTGCTCGGCACCGGCGTCGCGGCCGCCCTGAGCGGCCGCAACGGCTGGTGGTGGGTGCTCGCCGCCTCCCCGCTGGTCGTCCTGGGAGTGACGGTCGCCGTCGAGCTGGCCGCCCACCGCGACCGGTACCTGGGCAAGGGCCTGGCCACCGGCGCCGCGAAGTGGGTGGTGCACGGCTTTCCCGTGATGGCCGAGGCCGCCGCCGCGGCCGTCATCGTGATCGCGGTCCGGCTGGTCCGGGCGAGGAGGAGGCAGCATGGCTGACAACGCCGGGGACGGCCGCCGCACCAGGACCCGCCGCCCCTCCCCGCTGCTGATCGCGGGACGGGTGGTGGCCTGCACCGTCGGGCTGGCGGTGTTCGCCGCCAGCGGGGTGGTCTGGTACGAGTACAAGCAGCTCACCGACGGGATGACCACCTCCAACGTCATCGCCGAGACCAAGAAGAACGCGCCCAAGCACCTGGACAACTCGGTCAACCTGCTGCTGATCGGCCTGGACAGCCGCAAGAACATGGACGGCACGGACCTCCCGCCCGAGTTCGTCCAGGACGAGCTGCACGCCGGCCACAGCTCCGACATCGGCGGCTACAACACCAACTCCCTGATCCTGCTGCACATACCGGCGAGCGGCGGCAAGGTGCAGGCCGTCTCGATCCCCCGCGACGACTACGTCATGACCTACGGCGCCGACGGCAAGCAGGCCGGCATGCGCAAGATCAAGGAGGCGTACGGCGAGGCCAAGGACAAGGCCACCCCGGCCCTCCAGGCCAAGGGGCTCAAGGGCGCGGACCTGGAGAAGGCCGGGCGCGACGCCGGACGCGCGGCGACCATCCAGACCGTCCAGAAGTTCCTCGACCAGCCCGTCGACCACATCGCCGAAGTCAACCTGATGGGCTTCTACGACATCGCCAAGGCGCTCCAGCCGATCGAGGTCTGCCTCACCCACGACACCAAGGACCCGGCCATGGAGGGGCAGGGCTCCGGGGCCGACTTCCACAAGGGCATCAACAAGCTCAACGCCTCGCAGGCGCTCTCCTTCGTCCGCCAGCGCCACAACCTCGACGGGGGCGACGGCAACGACAGCGACTTCGCCCGCACCCACCGCCAGCAGGCCTTCATCTCCTCCGTCGTGCACAACCTGAAGCAGAAGGGCGTCATCGGCGACCTCGGCAAGATGCAGGAGCTGATGGGCGTGGTGCAGAAGGACCTCGTCATCGACAACGAGTGGAACGTCCTGGACTTCGCCCAGCAGGCCCCCAACCTCACCGGCGGCAACGCGGAGTTCCGCACCCTCCCGGTGGCCGAGCTCAAGCGGGTCAACGGCCAGGACGTCAACATCGTCAGCCCGCCGCAGATCCAGAAGATCGTCAAGCAGCTCTTCGGCTACGCGGACACCAGCCCCGCTCCGGCCCCGACCGACGAGAGCGCCGCCCCCGCCGCCCCCGCCGCCCCCGCCGCCTCCGCGGCCCCCGCCCAGTCGGCCACGACCCCGCCCCCGGCCGCCGCCAAGTCCGTCACCGTGGACGTCTTCAACGCCTCCTCGGCCGCCGGCGTCACCTCCGCCTCGGAGGCCAAGGCGCTGGCCGCGATGGGGTTCAAGGAGGGGAGGACCGGCCCGGCGAGCACCAGGCCGAAGACCACCACCGTCACCTACGGCAAGGGCGCCAAGGAGGCCGCCGACCGGATCGCCGCCCGCTACGGCGTGACCGCCACCGAGTCCGCCTCCACGGCCGCCGAGCACGTCGTCGTCACCCTCGGCACCACCTTCACCGGCGCCGCCGGGGACAAGCCCGCCGCCGACGCCCCGCCCGCCCCGGACACCAACGTGCCCCAGCAGGGCCCCATGGTCGACGCGGAGTCCGACGGCGGCATCCCCTGCGTCTTCTGAGCCGCCCCTGAGCCGCCCCTGAGCCGCCCCTGAGCCGCCCCTCCGTCGAGGACCTCGGCCCGGTACCCGGCACCCGATCACCCCCCGCGCTCGAACGCGGGCGCCGTCGCGTTGCGGGAACCCTTGGCGAAATTCTCCGTACTATGTATAGTGTACTGCGTACGGGATAACGGGACAGCCGTTACGAGTACCGACGAGAGGGTCCTTCCTTGCAGATCACCAAGACCGCCGTCTCCCTGACCGTCGAGGACGTCACCGCCTCCGCCGCCTTCCTCAAGCGGCACTTCGGCTACACCGAGGACATGTCGGCCGACGGCTTCGTCTCGCTCGTCCACCCCGGCGGCGGGGTGGCCGTCGTCTACCTGCGGCGCGGAATCGAGGTGCTGCCCGAGGAGCAGCGCCACCGCCTCGCGGACGGCGTGATCCTGGCGTTCGTCGTCGAGGACGTCGCCGCCGAGGAGCGGCGGCTGCGCGAGGAGGGGGTCGCGATCACCCTGCCGCTGCGCGAGGAGCCGTGGGGCGAGAAGCTCTTCCAGATCACCGACCCGAACGGGGTGGCGATCGAGCTGGTCGAGTGGGTCAAGCCCCAGCAGTAGGCACGAACGGCGGCGCCCCCTGACCCGGTCGGGTCAGGGGGCGCCGCCCGGTTGGGCCGCCGGGGTCAGTCCACCGTCCAGGTGTCGTTGCCGGCGAGCAGGGCGGCCAGGTCGCCGGGGCCGCCGCGGCTGGTGGCGGCGGCCAGCTGGTCGGCCATCAGCTCGTCGTAGACGGGGCGTTCGACGCTGCGGAGCACACCGATCGGGGTGTGGTGGAGCGTGTCGGCGTCGGCGATGCGGGAGAGGGCGAAGGCCGTGGTGGGGCTGGACGCGTGGGCGTCGTGGACCAGGACGTCCGCCTCGTTGTCCGCGGTGACGGGGGCGGTGGTCAGCTCGCCGTCCGGGCCGCGGAAGACGCCGTTGGCCAGGTCGGCGCCGAAGCGGACGGGCCGGCCGTGTTCGAGCCGGATCAGCGCCTCGTCCCGGCTGCCCGGCTCCTTCAGGACCTCGAAGGCGCCGTCGTTGAAGATGTTGCAGTTCTGGTAGATCTCCACCAGGGCCGTGCCCCGGTGCCGGGCGGCCTCGCGCAGCACCGACTGGAGGTGCTGGCGGTCGGAGTCGATGGTGCGGGCGACGAAGGTGGCCTCGGCGCCGATCGCCAGCGACAGCGGGTTGAACGGGGCGTCCAGGGAGCCCATCGGGGTGGACTTGGTGATCTTGCCGAGTTCGCTGGTCGGCGAGTACTGGCCCTTGGTGAGGCCGTAGATCCGGTTGTTGAACAGCAGGATCTTCAGGTTGACGTTCCGCCGCAGGGCGTGGATCAGGTGGTTGCCTCCGATCGACAGCGCGTCGCCGTCCCCGGTCACCACCCACACGCTCAGGTCCTGGCGCGAGGAGGCCAGCCCGGTCGCGATCGCCGGCGCCCGGCCGTGGATGGAGTGCACCCCGTAGGTGTTCATGTAGTACGGGAACCGCGAGGAGCAGCCGATGCCGGAGACGAACACGGTGTTCTCGCGCTTGATGCCCAGCTCGGGCATGAAGGACTGGACGGCGGCCAGGATCGCGTAGTCGCCGCAGCCGGGGCACCAGCGCACTTCCTGGTCGGTCTTGAAGTCCCGTGCGCTCTGCGGTCCTTCGGCCTTGGGGACGAGGTGCAGGGAGGGGAACTGCTCGCTCATCGGTGGTCCTCCTCGTCCAGGGTGCCGATCGCGGCCGACAGCACGTCCGCCAACTGGGCGGCCTTGAAGGGCAGTCCGCGGACCTGGTTGTAGGACTCGGCGTCCACCAGGTACTTCGCCCGCAGCAGCAGGGCCAGCTGCCCCAGGTTCATCTCGGGCACGATGACCTTCTCGTAACTGCGCAGCACCGTGCCCAGGTTGGCCGGGAACGGGTTGAGGTTGCGCAGGTGGGCCTGGGCGACCTCGCCGCCGTCGGCGCGCACCCGGCGCACCGCGGCGGTGATCGGCCCGTAGGTCGATCCCCAGCCGAGCACCAGCACCCGGGCGTCCCCGCTCGGGTCGTCCACCTCCAGGGGTTTGACGGTGATGCCGTCGACCTTGGCCTGGCGGGTGCGGACCATGAAGTCGTGGTTGGCCGGGTCGTAGGAGATGTTGCCGGTGCCGTCCTGCTTCTCGATGCCGCCGATCCGGTGCTCCAGGCCGGGCGTGCCGGGCAGCGCCCAGGGCCGGGCGAGGGTCCGCGGGTCGCGCAGGTAGGGCCAGAAGGCGCCGTCCTCGCGGTTCGGTCCGGTCGCGAACCGCGGGTCGACCAGCGGGAGTTCGTCGACGTCGGGGATGCGCCAGGGCTCCGAGCCGTTGGCCAGGTAGCCGTCGGAGAGCAGGAAGACCGGGGTGCGGTAGGTGACCGCGATCCGGGCCGCCTCCAGGGCCGCGTCGAAGCACTCCGCGGGCGTGGCCGGGGCGACGATCGGCACCGGCGCCTCGCCGTTGCGGCCGAACATCGCCTGGAGCAGGTCCGCCTGCTCGGTCTTGGTCGGCAGGCCGGTGGACGGTCCGCCGCGCTGGATGTCCACGATCAGCAGCGGCAGTTCGAGCGACACCGCGAGCCCGATCGTCTCCGACTTCAGCGCGACGCCGGGCCCGGAGGTGGTCGTCACTCCCAGCGCCCCGCCGAACGAGGCGCCCAGCGCGGCCCCGATCCCGGCGATCTCGTCCTCCGCCTGGAAGGTGCGCACCCCGAAGTTCTTGTGCCGGCTCAGCTCGTGCAGGATGTCCGAGGCCGGGGTGATCGGGTACGAGCCCAGGTACAGCGGCAGGCCGCAGCGCTGCGCGGCGGCGATCAGCCCGTAGGACAGGGCGAGGTTGCCGGAGATGTTGCGGTAGCGCCCGGCCGGGAGCCTGGCCGGCGGCACCTCGTACGAGACCGCGAAGGACTCGGTGGTCTCGCCGAAGTTCCAACCGGCCCGGAAGGCGCTGATGTTCGCCTCGGCGATCTGCGGCTTCTTGGCGAACTTGGTGCGCAGGAACGACTCCGTCCCGTGCGTCGGCCGGTGGTACATCCAGGACAGCAGGCCCAGGGCGAACATGTTCTTCGCCCGCTCCGCGTCCTTGCGGGCCAGGCCGCTGTCCTTGAGCGCCTCCAGGGTCAGCGTGGTCAGCGGCACCTTGTGCAGGTGGAAGGCGTCCAGCGAGCCGTCGCCGAGCGGATCCGCCGAGTAGCCGACCTTGGCGAGGGCGCGCTTGGTGAACTCGTCGGTGTTGACGATGATCTCCGCGCCGCGCGGCAGGTCCGGCAGGTTCGCCTTCAGCGCCGCCGGGTTCATCGCGACCAGCACGTTCGGGGCGTCGCCCGGCGTCAGGATGTCGTGGTCCGCGAAGTGCAGCTGGAAGGACGAGACGCCCGGCAGCGTCCCGGCGGGCGCCCGGATCTCGGCCGGGAAGTTCGGCAGCGTCGACAGGTCGTTGCCGAAGGACGCCGTCTCCGAGGTGAAGCGGTCACCGGTGAGCTGCATGCCGTCACCGGAGTCGCCGGCGAAGCGGATGATCACCCGATCGAGTCTGCGGATCGGCTTGCCGCCCTTCACCGGTGGGCCGCCCGGGGCGGTCGGGCCGGCGGGCGCGGCCGAGCCGGGGCCGGCGTCGCCGTTCCCGCTCCGGGCCGCGTCGCCGTCCGGGCCGTCCACTGCCTCTGACTGATCGACCTGACTGGTCACTGCCGCGGACCTCCTCGTGGGCGCACCACCGCGGGCGCGGCCCCGTGCCCCGTCCGCTTGGTGCACCTCTCGCATCCTATGCGGGCTGACATGACGACGGCCGGAGCCACGGCAGATTTCACCGGCCCGCGACTGCACCGCACAGGAACGTCAACGCCCGCCCGGCGGAGATCATTCCGGCTCCGGCGGGCGGGCGCGAGGGCGCGGCGGACGCATGGCCGAGATGCGCTCCCGGGCGTCGCCGGGGAGCGCCGTCCGGTCGCGGGCGGACGCCCTCAGGAGTTGAGGTAGGTGAGCACCGCCAGCACCCGGCGGTGGTCCTCCGCGCTCTGGGTCAGACCCAGCTTGAGGAAGATGTTGCTGACGTGCTTCTCCACGGCGCCGTCGGAGACCACCAGCTGCTTGGCGACGGCGGCGTTGGTGCGGCCCTCCGCCATCAGCCCGAGCACCTCGCGCTCGCGCGGCGTGAGATTGGCCAGAACGTCGCCCTTGCGGCTGCGGCTGAAGAGCTGCTGCACCACCTCCGGGTCCAGCGCGGTGCCGCCCTCGGCGACCCGGACCACCGCGTCGGCGAACTCGCGCACCTCGGCGACCCGGTCCTTGAGCAGGTAGCCGACGCCCCGGGTGGAGTCGGCCAGCAGCTCCGAGGCGTAACGTTCCTCCACGAATTGCGACAGCACCAGCACGCCCAGTCGCGGGTAGCGGGCCCGCAGCTCGACGCAGGCGCGCAGGCCCTCGTCGGTGTGGGTCGGGGGCATCCGCACGTCGGAGACCACCACGTCCGGCAGGGCGTCGGCCGCGGCCAGCTCGTGGATGGTCCGCACCAGGGCCTCGCCGTCCCCGACCCCCGCGACGACCTCCAGGCCGCGGTCGGTGAGCAGCCGGGTCAGGCCCTCCCTCAGCAGTACGGAGTCCTCGGCGATGACGACGCGACGCATGGCGACCTTCCGGGCAGGGAGTGCTGACGGGAGTCAGTCTCCCCCATCACCGGGCGCACCGGGTCCCCCAGTCCGGCCACGTCCGCGGCCGCGGGGGCGGCGCCGGCCCGGCTCACATGGTGCGGATCGCCACCGCGTCGCAGAGGCCCACCAGGGCGGTCTTGGCCGCGCAGTCCGGCAGCGGGGCGAGCAGCGCCCGGGCCTCCTCGGCCCGGCGCAGCGTCTCGGCGCGGGCGCGCTCCAGCGCGGGGTGGGCGCGCAGCAGGCGCAGCGCCTCGGCGTGCAGGTCGTCGTCCGCGAGGTCCTGGTCGAGCAGTTCGCGCAGCCGGGTGTCGTCCGGGTCGGACGGGTCGGCGGGCATCTGCCGCAGCAGCAGGGTCGGCAGGGTCGGCACGCCCTCGCGCAGGTCGGTGCCGGGGGTCTTGCCGGACTCGTGGCCGTCGCTGGCGATGTCGAGCACGTCGTCGGCCAGCTGGAAGGCGATGCCGATCCGCTCGCCGAACTCGCCGAGGGTGTCCACCAGGTCGCGCTCGGCACCGGCCATCAGCGCTCCTATCCGGCAGGAGACGGCGATCAGCGAGCCGGTCTTGCCCTCCAGGACGTCCAGGTAGTGCAGCAGCGGGTCCATCTCCGGGCCGGGGCCGCGGGTCTCCAGGATCTGGCCGGTGACCAGCCGCTCGAAGGCCTCGGCCTGCATCCGCACGGCCTCCGGGCCGAGGTCGGCGAGCACCTGGGAGGCGCGGGAGAACAGGAAGTCGCCGGTGAGGATGGCGACCGAGTTGTCCCAGCGGGAGTTGGCGCTGGGGGCGCCTCGGCGCACCGGCGCCTCGTCCATGACGTCGTCGTGGTACAGCGTGGCCAGGTGGGTCAGTTCGACCACGACGGCGGCGGGCACCACGCCGGGCGCGCCCGGGTCGCCGAACTGGGCGGCCAGCAGCAGGAGCAGCGGACGGAAGCGCTTGCCGCCGGCCTCCAGGAGGTGGCTGGCGGTGACGGTGATGAACGGGACGTCGCTCTTGACGGCCTCGCCGAGCGCCGCCTCCACCGCGTCCAGTCCGGCCTGGACGTCCCGGGTCAGGTCGCGGTCCTGCACGCTGAGCCCGAAGGGTTCCACGACGGTCACGAAGACCACTCCTCTGTCCCTGGTCGATCTAGCGGCCTGGTCCCTGAGTGCCGCCGCTGGCCATACAGGCAGGGTATCCGGTCGTGAGTGGATCACTGCACGGGCGTGCGGATCCTGTCATGATCGTGCTTGATGCCCTGGTCAGGACGGATGTGTGGCTCGGACGGCGGTGGGGGCGAATTCGGCCGGAAATAAAGGCGGGAGAGCCCTCGGGCTCCCCCGCCGCGGGCTGCCGGCAAAGAGCCGTCCGGGCCGCGCGGCGGAGCGCGGCCCGGACGGGTCCCGGTCGGGAGCGGTGGACGCGAAGGCCGGCGGAAGGGCCGGCGACGGACTCGGCGAAAAGGTCAGCGCACGAACAGTGAGGCCTTGGAGGCCAGGTCGAGGAAGTACTGCGGGAGCAGTCCGAGACCCAGCGTGACCAGTACCCCCACTCCGATCGCGGTCGCCGTGAAGGCGCTCGGGATCGCCACCGTGGGGCCGCCCGGCTGCGGGTCCGAGAAGAACATCAGCACGATGACCCGGATGTAGAAGAACGCCGCCACCGCCGAGCTCAGCACACCGACGACCACCAGCGGGGTGGCGCCGCCGCTGGCCGCAGCCTGGAAGACCGCGAACTTCCCGGTGAAGCCCGAGGTCAGCGGGATCCCGGCGAAGGCCAGCAGGAACAGGGCGAACACCGCGGCCAGCAGCGGCGAGCGCCGTCCGAGCCCGGCCCAGCTGGACAGGTGGGTCGCCTCGCCCTTGGAGTCGCGCACCAGGGTGACCACGGCGAACGCGCCGAGCGTCACGAAGGAGTACGCCAGCAGGTAGAACAGCACCGAGGAGATGCCCTGCTTGTTGACGGCGATCACGCCGGTCAGGATGAACCCGGCGTGCGCGATCGAGGAGTACGCCAGCAGGCGCTTGACGTCCTGCTGGGTCACCGCGAGGACCGCGCCGACCACCATGGTGAGGATCGCCACCCCCCACATCACCGGCCGCCAGTCCAGCCGCAGGCCCGGGAAGGCCACGTAGAACAGCCGCAGGAAGGCGCCGAAGGCCGCGACCTTGGTGGCCGCCGCCATGAAGCCGGTCACCGGGGTCGGCGCGCCCTGGTAGACGTCCGGGGTCCAGGAGTGGAAGGGCACCGCGGCGACCTTGAACAGCAGGCCGACGGCCAGCATCGCCAGGCCGGTGAGCACCAGCGCGTCGCTCTGGGTGGTGCTCAGCTGCGCCGGGGTGGTCATCGCCTTGCCGGAGATGACGTCGCCGATGTCGCCGAGCTTCACGCTGCCCGCGTAGCCGTACAGCAGCGCGGTGCCGAACAGGAAGAACGCCGAGGCGAAGGCGCCGAGCAGGAAGTACTTGACCGCCGCCTCCTGGGAGAGCAGCCGGCGGCGGCGGGCCAGCGCGCACAGCAGGTACAGCGGCAGCGAGAAGACCTCCAGCGCCACGAACATGGTCAGCAGGTCGTTGGCGGCCGGGAACAGCAGCATGCCGGCGACGGCGAACATGGTGAGCGGGAAGACCTCGCTGGTGGCGAAGCCGGCCCGGATCGCGGCCCGCTCGTGCTCGCCGCCGGGGGTGGCGGCGGCCTGGGCGGCGAAGGCGTCGGCGGGCAGGCCGCCGGCCTTGGGCTCCAGCCTGCGCTCGGCGTAGGTGAGCACCGCGACCACCGAGACCAGCAGGATGACGCCCTGGAGGAACAGCGCCGGGCCGTCCATCGCGACGGTCTCCATGGCCAGCAGGTCGATCCGGGTGAAGCCGTGGCTGCGGACGGCCAGCACCACCACCGCGACGAAGGCGCCGGCCAGCCCGGCCAGGGCCAGCGCCACCTGGGTCCAGTGCCGGTACCGGCGGGGCACGAAGGCCTCGACCAGGACGCCGGCCACGGCGGCGGCGAACACCACGATCATCGGGGACAGTTGGCCGTACTCGATGTGCGGCGCCGGGATGCTGGCGGTGTTGCCGCCCGCGGCGGCGAGCATTGCGGTGGCGCTCACTTCTGCTCACCTCCTGAGGTGGCGGCGACGGGGTGGGCCGGCGCCGGATCGGTCTGGTGGACCTGCGACAGCGTCGCGTTCACCGAGGGGTTGACCAGGTCGGTGAGCGGCTTGGGGTAGACGCCGAGCAGGATGGTCAGCGCCACCAGCGGGGTGACCACGGCGAGTTCGCGGGCCTTGAGGTCGGGCAGCGTCCGCACGCCCTCCCGCACCGGGCCGGTCATGGTGCGCTGGTACAGCAGCAGGGCGTACAGCGCGGCCAGCACGATGCCGAAGGTGGCCACGACGCCGATCGCCGGGTAGCGGGTGAAGGTGCCCACCAGCACCAGGAACTCGCTGACGAACGGGGCGAGGCCGGGCAGCGACAGGGTGGCCAGGCTGCCGATCAGGAACGTCCCGGCGAGCACCGGGGCGACCTTCTGCACCCCGCCGTAGTCGGCGATCAGCCGCGAGCCGCGGCGCGAGATCAGGAACCCGGCCACCAGCATCCAGGCCGCCGTGGACAGGCCGTGGTTGACCATGTAGAGGGTGGCGCCGCTCTGGCCCTGGCTGGTCAGGGCGAAGATGCCCATGATGATGAAGCCGAAGTGCGAGATCGACGCGTACGCCACCAGGCGCTTGATGTCCTTCTGGCCGATCGCCAGCAGCGCGCCGTAGACGATCCCGATCAGCGCCAGGACCAGGATCGCCGGGGCGAAGGTCTTCGAGGCGTTCGGGAACAGCCCGAGGCAGAAGCGCAGCATCGCGAAGGTGCCGACCTTGTCCACCACCGCGGTGATCAGCACCGCGGTGCCGGCGGTGGACTCGCCCATCGCGTTCGGCAGCCAGGTGTGCAGCGGCCACAGCGGGGCCTTCACCGCGAAGGCGAAGAAGAAGCCCAGGAACAGCGCCTTCTCGGCGGTGCCGCTCAGCTGGAGCCGGCCGTCGGCGATCGCCGAGGTGAGGGTCGGCAGGTCGAAGGTGCCGAAGCCCTGGTCCTGCGCGATCACGTACAGGCCGATCACGGCGGCCAGCATCACCAGGCCGCCGAGCAGGTTGTAGAGGAGGAACTTCACGGCCGCGTAGGAGCGCTGGCGCGCCGACTCGGGGCCGCCGGCCCGGTCCCCGAAGCCGCCGATCAGGAAGTACATCGGGATCAGCATGGCTTCGAAGAACACGTAGAACACGAAGACGTCGGTGGCGTAGAAGGAGACGATCACCATCGCCTCCACCGCCAGGATCAGGGCGAAGAAGCCCTGGGTCCGGCGCACGTTCTCGAAGGTGCCGTCGGGCCCGGCGGCGCCCGGGTCGGCGTCGTGCCAGGAGGCGAGGATCACCATCGGCACCAGCACCGCCGTGAGCAGGGCGAGGACGGCGCCGATGCCGTCCACCCCGAGCGAGAAGGTGATGCCGAAGGAGCGGATCCAGCTGTACGACTCGGTCAGCTGGAAGCGGTCGCCGTGCGGGTCGAACCGCGTCGCCACCACGGCGGCCAGCGCCAGGGTGACGGCCGAGACGCCCAGCGCGACGGCCTTGGTGGTCCTGCGCCGGGCCTCGTTCGACCCGGCCGGCAGGGCGGCGGTCAGTACCGCGCCGGCCGCCGGGACGGCGCAGGTGGCGGTCAGCAGCGCACTCATGGCCTGACCTCCCAAGGTGATTCGGGACGAGTCATCAGACGGACCTCATCAGGAGAGTCATGGCGGCCAGCACCAGCGTGCCGCCGAACATGGAGAGCGCGTACGAGCGGACGAAGCCGTTCTGGACCCGCCGCAGCCGGCCGGAGAGACCGCCGATGGCGGCGGCCAGGCCGTTCACCGCGCCGTCCAGGCCGCGGCTGTCGAAGAAGACCAGCGTCGCGGTGAGCGCCGAGCCCGGCCGCACCAGCACGGCGTGGTTGAAGTCGTCCTGCAACAGGTCACGGCGGGCGGCCCGGGTGAGCGGGGAGCCGACCGGCGCCACCACCGGGACGGGCGAGCGCCCGTACATCAGGTACGCGAGGCCGACGCCGGCCAGCATGCAGGCCGTGGTGAGCCCGGTGACGGTCCACGCGCCGAGCGGCGAGTTGCCCTCGCTGTGGCCGGTGACCGGCTCCAGCCACTTCAGGAAGCCGTCGTTGACGTCGAACAGCGCGCCCGCGCCCGCCGAGCCGACGGCCAGCAGCACCATCGGGATCACCATCGTCCTCGGCGACTCGTGGGGGTGCGGGAGGTTGCCCTCCGCGTCGGGCTGCCAGCGCTTCTCGCCGAAGAAGGTCAGCACCACCACGCGGGTCATGTAGAACGCGGTGACCGCCGCGCCGACCAGCGCGCACAGCCCGAGGATCCAGCCCTCGGTGCCGCCCTTGGCGAAGGCCGCCTCGATGATCCGGTCCTTGGAGAAGAAGCCGGACAGGCCCGGGAAGCCGATGATGGCGAGGTAGCCGACGAAGAAGGTGCCGAAGGTCCACGGCATGGACTTGCGCAGTCCGCCGTAGTGACGCATGTTCACCTCGTCGTTCATGCCGTGCATGACTGACCCGGCGCCGAGGAACAGCCCGGCCTTGAAGAAGCCGTGGGTCACCAGGTGCATGATCGCGAAGGCGTAGCCGATCGGGCCCAGCCCGGCCGCCAGCACCATGTAGCCGATCTGCGACATGGTCGAGCCGGCCAGCGCCTTCTTGATGTCGTCCTTGGCGCAACCGACGACGGCACCGAACAGCAGCGTGACCGCGCCGACCACCACCACGGCGGTCCGGGCGTCCGGCGCCAGGTCGAAGACCGCCGCGGACCGGGTGATCAGGTAGACCCCGGCGGTCACCATGGTGGCCGCGTGGATCAGGGCCGAGACCGGGGTCGGGCCCTCCATGGCGTCCCCGAGCCAGGACTGCAGCGGCACCTGCGCCGACTTGCCGCAGGCCGCCAGCAGCAGCATCAGGCCGATCGCCGTCAGCTTGCCCTCGCTCGCCTCGTGCGCGCTCCCGAAGACCGGGTCGAAGGCGAAGGAGCCGAACTCCGCGAACATCAGCATGATCGCGATGGACAGGCCCATGTCGCCGACCCGGTTGACGACGAAGGCCTTCTTCGCCGCCGTCGCCGCGCTCGGCTTGTGCTGCCAGAAGCCGATCAGGAGGTACGAGGCCAGGCCCACGCCCTCCCAGCCGAAGTACAGCAGCAGGTAGTTGTCGGCGACCACCAGCAGCAGCATGGCCGCCAGGAACAGGTTCAGGTACGCGAAGAAGCGGCGCCGGCGCTCGTCGTGCGCCATGTAGCCCACCGAGTACAGGTGGATCAGCGTGCCGACGCCGGTGATCAGCAGGACGAAGGTCATCGAGAGCTGGTCGAGCCGGAAGGAGATGTCGGCCTGGAAGCCGTTCACCGGGATCCAGCTGAACAGGTGCCGGGTGACCGCCCGGTGCTCGGCGTCGCGGCCGAGCATGTCCGAGAACAGGACCAGGCCGAAGCCGAACGAGAGCGCCGCGAGCGCCGTGGCCAGCCAGTGGCCGTACCGGTCCAGCGCCCGGCCGCCGAGCAGCAGCAGGGCGGCACCGGCCAGTGGAGCCGCCACCAGCAGCGGAATGAGAGAGTTCACCGAGGCCCTCCGCCTACAGCTTCATCAGGTTGCTGTCGTCGACCGAAGCGGAGTGCCTGGTCCGGAAGATGGAGACGATGATGGCGAGGCCGACCACGACCTCGGCCGCCGCGACCACCATCGTGAAGAACGCGATGATCTGGCCGTCCAGGGTCCCGTGCAGCCGGGAGAAGGTCACCAGGGCGAGGTTCGAGGCGTTCAGCATCAGCTCCACGCACATGAACAGCACGATCGCGTTGCGCCGCACCAGCACCCCGGCCGCGCCGATGGTGAACAACAGGGCCGACAGGTAGAGGTAGTTGACCGGGTTCACTCCGCGCCCTCCTCGTCGCCCGGGTGCTTCACGTGGTTCGCCGGCACCGGCTCGCCGTTCACCGGCCCGCGCCCGCCGTTCACCGGGCCCCGCTCGCCGTTCGCCGGCACCGGCTCCAGCGACCTGCGCGGAGCGGCCACCGCCGGCCGCTCCGAGGAGGGACGGCCCAGCCAGTCCGCCGTGGTGTTCTCCAGCTCCGCCATCCGCCGCAGCATCGCCTGGCTGACGTCCCGGACCTGGCCGCGCTCGCGCAGCGTCGCCATCACCGAGTCCTCGGCGATCGTGCCGTCCGGCAGCAGCGCCGGGACGTCCACCGCGTTGTGCCGCGCGTACACGCCCGGCGCCGGCAGCGGCGGCACCTGGATGTTGTCCTTGACCCGCTGCGCCGCCAGCTCGCGCTGGGTCTTGGGCGCCGTCACGTGCTCCCGGTGGGTCAGCACCATCGCACCGATCGCCGCCGTGATCAGCAGCGCGCCGGTGACCTCGAAGGCCCACACGTACCGGGTGAAGATCAGCCGGGCCAGGCCCGGCACGTTGCCCTCGGCGTTCGCCTCGGACAGCCCGGTGAAGTGGTTCAGCCTCGCGTTGGCGATCCCGGCGACCAGCAGCACCCCGAAGCCCAGCCCGCACAGCGCCGCGGCGAACCGCTGGCCCTTCAGGTGCTCCTTCAGGGGCCCCTCCTGCCCGTTGGCGGGCGAGGAGGGAGAGTCCTCGCTGGTGACGCCGACCAGCATCACCACGAACAGGAACAGCATCATGATCGCGCCGGTGTAGACCACGATCTGCACCACGCCCAGGAACACCGCGCCCTGGGCCATGTAGCAGACCGCCAGCGCCAGCATGGTGGCCGCCAGGCAGAGCGCGCTGTGCACGGCCTTGCGCATCGTCACCATGCCGAGCGCGCCGCCGACCGCGATCACCGCGAGCACCCAGAACTGGACGGCCTCACCCGTGGAGGTCGTCCCGGTCGCTTCCGCCAGCCGCGCGATCACTGCCGCACCTCCTTCTCCCGGTCGGTGCGCTCCTGCTGGACCGTCCCCGGCGCCGCCGCGGTGACCTCGCCCCGGTAGTAGGCGCCCTCGTCGGTGCCCGGGAAGATCGCGTGCGGGGTGTCGACCATGCCCTCGGACAGGCCCACCAGCAGCTGCTCCTTGGTGAAGATCAGGTCCCGGCGGGAGGAGTCGGCCAGCTCGTACTCGTTGGTCATGGTCAGCGCCCGGGTCGGGCAGGCCTCGATGCACAGCCCGCACAGGATGCAGCGGGCGTAGTTGATCTGGTACACCGCGCCGTAGCGCTCGCCCGGGGAGTAGCGCTCCTCGTCCCGGTTGTCGGCGCCCTCCACGTAGATCGCGTCGGCCGGGCAGGCCCACGCGCACAGCTCGCAGCCGACGCACTTCTCCAGGCCGTCCGGGTGCCGGTTCAGCTGGTGGCGGCCGTGGAAGCGCGGAGCGGTGGGCTTCTTCTGCTCCGGGTACTGCTCGGTGAGCCGCTTCTTGAACATGGCCTTGAAGGTCACGCCGAAGCCGGCGGCCGGGCCGAGGATCGACGGGCGGTCGCCCCGTTCGGGGCGGTCCGTACGGTCGGACTGGTCGGACATCTCGGTTCAGCTCCCTTCGGAATGGTCGGCCCCGTTGAGGGCGTCCTGGAGTTGCTTCGGGGCGCGGCTGGGCCGGCGCGGCACCGGCGGGAGCGCCTGACCGGGCATCGGCGGGACGGGGTAGCCGCCCGCCATCGGGTCGAACTCCGTTGCCGGCGGGGCCTCTTCGGGCTCCGGCTGCTTCCTCGCGAAGTCCCGCAGCAGCGCCAGCAGCAGGATCACGGCGACCGGGGCGCCCACGTACAGCACCACCTCGCCGAAGCCGTAGCCCTCGTTGCGCAGCGCCCGCACGCTCGCGATCAGCACCAGCCACACCAGCGAGACCGGGATCAGCACCTTCCAGCCCAGCTTCATGAACTGGTCGTAGCGGAACCGGGGCAGCGTGCCGCGCAGCCAGATGAAGAAGAACAGCAGCAGCTGGATCTTCAGGGTGATCCACAGCATCGGCCACCAGCCGTGGTTGGCGCCCTCCCAGAACGTCGACACCGGCCACGGGGCCCGCCAGCCGCCCAGGAAGAGGGTCGAGGCCACCGCCGAGACCGTCACCATGTTCACGTACTCGGCCAGCATGAACATCGCGAACTTCAGCGAGGAGTACTCGGTGTTGAAGCCGCCGACCAGCTCGCCCTCGGCCTCCGGCAGGTCGAACGGCGCCCGGTTGGTCTCGCCGACCATCGCGATGACGTAGACGATGAACGACACCGGCAGCAGCGCCGCGAACCAGGTCGGCTGCTGGTGCGCCACGATCTCCGAGGTCGACATCGAGCCGGAGTAGATGAACACCGCCGCGAAGGCCAGGCCCATCGCGATCTCGTAGCTGACCATCTGCGCGGCCGAGCGCAGCCCGCCCAGCAGCGGGTACGTCGAGCCGGACGACCAGCCCGCCAGCACGATGCCGTAGATCCCGATCGAGGCCGTCGCCAGGATGTACAGCAGGGCCACCGGGAAGTCCGTCAGCTGGAGCGGCGTACGGGTGCCGAAGACCGACACCTCGTTGCCGGCCGGTCCGAACGGGATCACCGCGAAGGCCATGAACGCGGGGATGGCGCAGACGATCGGGGCCAGGATGTAGACCACCTTGTCCGAGCCCTTGACCACCAGGTCTTCCTTCAGCGCCAGCTTCACGCCGTCCGCCAGCGACTGGAGCATGCCCCACGGGCCGTGCCGGTTGGGCCCGATGCGCAGTTGCATCCAGGCCACCACCTTGCGCTCCCAGACGATCGCGATCAGGACCGTCAGGACCAGGAAGGCGAAGCAGAACACCGCCTTCAGCAGCACCAGCCACCACGGGTCCTGCCCGAAGAAGTGGAGCGTCTCGTACGGCTGCGAAGTCATCGGTCCTCCCCTTCGCCCGCGGCTTCGGCCGCGGTGTCGGCGGCGGCGGTGTCGGCGGTGGCCTCGGCCTGGGTCCCCGGCTCGGGTGCGGGCTCGGGCTCGGGCTCGGGCTCGGGCTCGGCCGCGGCGATCGAGACCAGGTGGCCGACGGTGGTGCCGAGCGCGCGGTGGGCGCCGCCCGGTGTGGAGTCGAGCGGGATCCAGACCGTGCGGTCCGGGATCGAGTCGGTGACCTCCAGCGGCAGGGTCAGCGAGCCCGCCGGGCCGGTCAGCCGCAGCGCGGCGGCCGCCTCGGCGCCGATCTCCTTGGCCGTCTCCGCCGAGATCCGGGCCACCGCCCGGTGCCGGGTGCCGGCCAGGTGCGGATCCCCCTGCTGCAGCACGCCGTTGTCCAGCAGCAGGCGCCAGCCCGCCAGCACAGCCTGGCCCTCGGCCGGCCGGGGCAGCACGGCCGGGTGCTCGGCCGGGTCGGCCGTGCGGTCGCCCTCCCAGGGGACGAACCGGTCCAGCTCCAGCCGGGCCGCCCGGACGTCCGGCAGGCCCAGCCGGTGGCCCAGGGCGTCCGCCAGCATGTTCAGCACCCGCAGGTCCGACTGGAGGTGGCGGCCCATCTGCTGGTCCGGCTTGAGCGCGGCCTCGAACATCCGCACCCGGCCCTCCCAGTCCAGGAAGGTGCCCGCCTTCTCCGCCACCGCCGCCACCGGCAGCACCACGTCCGCGTGCGCCGTCACCGCCGAGGGCCGCAGCTCCAGCGACACCAGGAACGGCACCGCCGCCAGCGCCTCGTCGGCCAGCGCCGGATCCGGCAGGTCGTCCGGGTCCACACCGCCGACCACCAGCGCGTCCAGCTCGCCCCGCACGGCCGCCGCCAGGATGCCGCCGGTGTCCCGGCCCGGCCGGGACGGCAGCTCGGCCCCGCCCCACACGGCGGCCGCCTGCGCCCGGGCCGCCGGAACGGCCACCGGACGGCCGCCCGGCAGCAGGCCCGGCAGCACGCCGGCCTCCACGGCCCCGCGCTCACCCGCCCGGCGCGGCACCCAGGCGAGCCTCGCGCCGGTCGCGTGCGCCAGCCGCAGCACCGCCGTCAGCGCGCCCGGGACGGCGGCCAGCCGCTCGCCCGCCAGGATCACCGCGCCCGGCGCGCGCAGCAGTTCGGCCGCCCGGCCCGCGTCGTCGCTCAGCGGCTCGTCCGCCGCCAGCGCCGCGAACCACTCCGGCTCGGTGCCGGGCGCCGCCGGCAGCAGCGCCCCGCGCAGCTTCGCCAGGCCCCGGGAGCCGTACGCGGCCACCGAGAACACCTTCAGGCCCGCCGCCCGGGTCGCCTTGCGCAGCCGCAGGAAGACGATCGGCGACTCCTCCTCCGGCTCGAAGCCCGCCAGCAGCACCGCCGGCGCCCGGTCGAGGTCCTGGTACGCGACTCCGGAGCCGTCCAGGTCGACGCCCCGCCCGGCCACCGCCGCGGCCAGGAAGTCGGCCTCCTCGCCGCTGTGCGGGCGGGCCCGGAAGTCCACGTCGTTGGTGCCCAGCACCACCCGCGCGAACTTCCCGTACGCGTAGGCGTCCTCGACCGTCAGCCGGCCGCCGGCCAGCACCCCGGTCCGGGCCTCGCGCAGCCCTTGGGCCGCCCGGGCCAGCGCCTCCGGCCAGGAGGCCGGCACCAGTTCGCCGTCCACCCGCACCAGCGGGGTGGTCAGCCGGTCCCGCAGCTGGGCGTAGCGGAAGGCGAAGCGGCCCTTGTCGCAGTTCCACTCCTCGTTCACCGCCGGGTCCTCGCCCGCCAGCCGGCGCAGCACCTTGCCGCGCCGGTGGTCGGTGCGCTGCGCGCAGCCGGAGGCGCAGTGCTCGCACACGCTCGGCGAGGAGGTCAGGTCGAACGGGCGCGAGCGGAACCGGTACGCCGCCGAGGTCAGCGCCCCCACCGGGCAGATCTGGATGGTGTTCCCGGAGAAGTAGGACTCGAAGTCGTCCCCCTCGCCGGTGCCGACCTGTTGCAGTGCCCCGCGCTCCACCAGGTCGATGAACGGGTCCCCGGCGATCTGCTGCGAGAAGCGGGTGCAGCGCGCGCACAGCACGCAGCGCTCGCGGTCCAGCAGCACCTGGCTGCTGATCGGCACCGGCTTCTCGTAGGTGCGCTTCATGCCCTCGAAGCGGGAGTCGGCGGCGCCGTTGGTCATCGCCTGGTTCTGGAGCGGGCACTCGCCGCCCTTGTCGCAGACCGGGCAGTCCAGCGGGTGGTTGATCAGCAGCAGCTCCATCACGCCGCGCTGCGCCTTCTCGGCCACCGGTGAGCTGAGCTGGGTGCGCACCACCATGCCCTCGGCCACCGGGATGGTGCAGGAGGCGACCGGCTTGCGCTGGCCCTCGATCTCGACGATGCACTGGCGGCAGGCGCCGGCCGGGTCGAGCAACGGGTGGTCGCAGAAGCGCGGGATCTGGGTGCCGATGGTCTCGGCGGCCCGGATCACCAACGTCCCCTTGGGGACCCGCACTTCGACGCCGTCGATGGTGAGCGTGACCAGTTCGACCGCGGTCTCGGAGGCGGTTGGCTCTGTGATCGTCACGCGTGCACCTCCCTTTCGGTGGCGGACTGGTGGCCGGGGCGGGGGCCGTCGGCCCAGACGGTGGAGGCGGCCGGGTCGAACGGGCAGCGGCGCTCGGCCAGGTGCTGCTCGTACTCGGCCCGGAAGTGCTTGAGCGAGGAGACGATCGGGCTGGCCGCGCCGTCGCCCAGGGCGCAGAAGGACTTGCCGTTGATGTTGTCGGCGATGTCGAGGAGCTTCTCCAGGTCCCCGTCGACGCCCTCGCCCGCCTCGATCCGCTTGAGCAGCTGGACCAGCCAGTAGGTGCCCTCGCGGCAGGGGGTGCACTTGCCGCAGGACTCGTGGGCGTAGAACTCCGTCCAGCGGGTGACCGCGCGCACCACGCAGGTGGTCTCGTCGAAGACCTGGAGCGCCTTGGTGCCGAGCATCGAGCCGGCCGCGCCGACGCCCTCGTAGTCCAGCGGGACGTCGAGGTGCTCGTCGGTGAACATCGGGGTGGAGGAGCCGCCCGGGGTCCAGAACTTCAGCCGGTGCCCGGCGCGGACGCCGCCGCTGAGGTCGAGCAGCTGGCGCAGCGTGATGCCGAGCGGGGCCTCGTACTGGCCGGGGTTGGTGACGTGGCCGGAGAGCGAGTAGAGCGTGAAGCCGGGCGACTTCTCGGTGCCCAGGGCCTTGAACCACTCCTTGCCGCGGGCCAGGATCGGCGGCACCGAGGCGATCGACTCGACGTTGTTGACCACCGTCGGGCAGGCGTAGAGGCCGGCGATCGCCGGGAACGGCGGCCGCAGCCTCGGCTGGCCCCGGCGGCCCTCCAGCGAGTCCAGCAGCGCCGTCTCCTCGCCGCAGATGTAGGCGCCGGCGCCGGCGTGCACGGTGATGTCGAGGTCGACTCCCGAGCCGAGGATGTTCCGGCCCAGCAGCCCGGCCGCGTACGCCTCGGCGACGGCCGCGTGCAGTCGGCGCAGCACCGGGACGACCTCGCCGCGCAGGTAGACGAAGGCGTGGTCGCAGCGAATCGCGTAGGAGGCGATGATCATGCCCTCGATCAGCGCGTGGGGGTTGGCGAACAGCAGCGGGATGTCCTTGCAGGTGCCCGGCTCGGACTCGTCCGCGTTGACCACCAGGTAGTGCGGCTTGCCGTCGTTCTGCGGGATGAACTGCCACTTCATCCCCGTCGGGAAGCCGGCGCCGCCGCGACCGCGCAGCCCCGAGTCCTTGACCAGGGCGATCACGTCGTCCGGCGGCATGGCGAGGGCGGCCTTGAGTCCCTCGTAGCCGTGGTGGCGCCGGTAGGTGTCGAGCGTCCAGGGGCGGGTGTCGTCCCAGGAGTCGGACAGCACCGGGGTGAGCAGCTTCTCGGCCGGTTCGGCAGAGGTCATCACGCCCCGCTCCCTTCCTGGCCGTCGCCCGTGGCGCCGTCGCCCGTGGTGCCGCTGTCGGTCTGGCCGTTGCCCTCGTGGCGGGGGGAGACCACCTTGGCGCCGGGGGTGCCGGGCAGGGCCTCGCCCCGGGCCAGCCGCAGGCCGGCCATCGAGGGGGCGCCGCCGGCGCCGGACTCGTCGTTGGCGCCGGGGCGCTCGTCGGGGAAGCCGGCCAGGATCCGGGCGGTCTCCTTGAAGCCGCACAGCCGGGCGCCGCGGGTGGGCCGGACCTCGCGTCCGGCGCGCAGGTCGTCGACCAGCCGCCGGGCGCTCTCCGGGGTCTGGTCGTCGAAGAACTCCCAGTTGACCATCACCACGGGGGCGTAGTCGCAGGCCGCGTTGCACTCGATGTGCTCGATCGAGACCGCGCCGTCCTCGGTGGTCTCGTTGTTGCGGATGCCCAGGTGCTCCTGGAGCTCGGCGAAGATCTGGTCGCCGCCGAGCACCGCGCACAGGGTGTTGGTGCAGACCCCGACGTGGTACTTCCCGGCGGGGCGGCGCCGGTACATGGTGTAGAAGGTCGCGACCGCGGTGACCTCGGCGGTGGTGAGGTCCAGCTGCTCGGCGCAGAAGCGGATCCCGGTCGGGCTGACGAAGCCCTCCTCGGCCTGCACCAGGTGGAGCAGCGGCAGCAGTGCCGAGCGCGACTGGGGGTAGCGGGCGATCAGCTCGGCGGCGTCGGCGGCCAGCCGGGCGTGCACCTCCTCGGGGTACGGTGCGGCCGGCAGTGCCGGCAGTCCGAGTTCGACGTTGGTCACCGGTCCACGCCTCCCATCACCGGGTCGATCCCGGCCACCGCGACGATCACGTCGGCCACCTGGCCGCCCTCGCACATCGCCGCCATCGTCTGCAGATTGGTGAACGACGGGTCCCTGAAGTGGACCCGGTACGGGCGCGTGCCGCCGTCGCTGACCACGTGCACGCCCAGCTCGCCCTTGGGCGACTCGATCGCCGAGAACGCCTGGCCGACCGGGACCCTGAAGCCCTCGGTGACCAGCTTGAAGTGGTGGATCAGGGCCTCCATCGAGGTGCCCATGATCTTGCGGATGTGGTCGAGGGAGTTGCCCATCCCGTCCGGGCCGACCGCCAGTTGGGCGGGCCAGGCGATCTTCCTGTCGGCCACCATGACGGGGCCCGGCCGCAGCCGGTCCAGGCACTGCTCGACGATCCGCAGCGACTGCTTCATCTCCTCCAGCCGGATCAGGAACCGGCCGTAGGAGTCGGCGCTGTCGGCGGTCGCGACCTCGAAGTCGTAGTCCTCGTACCCGCAGTACGGGTCGCTCTTGCGCAGGTCGTGCGGCAGGCCGGTGGCCCGCAGGATCGGTCCGGTGGCGCCGAGGGCCAGGCAGCCGGGCAGGTCCAGGAAGCCGACGCCGACCAGGCGGGCCTTGAACACCGGGTTGCCGGTGGCGAGTTTGTCGTACTCGTGCATCCGGGAGCGGAAGACCTTGACCGCCTCGCGGATCTGGTCGACGGCGCCGGGCGGCAGGTCCTGGGCGAGGCCGCCGGGGCGCACGTACGCGTGGTTCATGCGCAGGCCGGTGACCAACTCGAAGACGTCCAGGATCAGTTCGCGGTCGCGGAAGCCGTAGATCATCAGCGTGGTGGAGCCGATCTCCATGCCACCGGTGGCCAGGCAGACCAGGTGCGAGGCGATCCGGTTGAGCTCCATCATCATCACCCGGATGACGCTCGCCCGCTCCGGGACGTCGCCGGTGATGCCGAGCAGCTTCTCGACCGCCAGGCAGTACGCCGTCTCGTTGAACAGCGGCGTCAGGTAGTCCATGCGGGTCACGAAGGTGGTGCCCTGGACCCAGCTGCGGAACTCCATGTTCTTCTCGATGCCGGTGTGGAGGTAGCCGATGCCGCAGCGGGCCTCCTTCACCGTCTCGCCGTCGATCTCCAGGATCAGCCGCAGCACGCCGTGGGTGGACGGGTGCTGGGGGCCCATGTTGACGATGACGCGCTCGTCGTCGGCCCGGCCGACCGCCTCGACCACCTCGCCCCAGTCGCCGCCGGTGACGGTGAAGACCCGGCCCTCGGTGGTGTCGCGGACGTCCGCCGCCTCGGTCTCGCCATAGTGCTGGGTGTTCATCAGCTGTACGACCTCCGCTGGTCGGGAGCCGGGATCTGGGCGCCCTTGTACTCGACGGGGATGCCGCCGAGCGGGTAGTCCTTGCGCTGCGGGTGGCCCAGCCAGTCGTCCGGCATCATGATCCGGGTGAGCGCCGGGTGGCCCTCGAAGACCAGGCCGAAGAAGTCGTAGGCCTCGCGCTCGTGCCAGTCGTTGGTCGGGTAGACGCTCACCACGGAGGGGATCCGCGGGTCGGCGTCCGGCGCGGTGACCTCCAGCCGGATCAGCCGGCCGTGGGTGATCGAGCGCAGGTGGTAGACCGCGTGCAGCTCGCGGCCCTTGTCCCCGGGGTAGTGCACCCCGCTCACGCCCAGGCACAGTTCGAAGCGCAGCGCCGGGTCGTCGCGCAGGACGCGGACGGTCCTCAGCAGGTGGGCGCGGTCGATGTGGAAGGTGAGCTCGCCGCGGTCGACCACGGTCTTCTCGATCACCTCGACCGGGTCCAGGCCCTGCTCCTCCAGGGCGCCCTCCAGCTCGTCGGCGACCTCGTCGAACCAGCCCCCGTACGGGCGTTCGCTCGGGCCGGGCAGCACGATCGGGGCCGCCAGGCCGCCGAAGCCGGAGGTGTCGCCGGTGTCCTTGGCGCCGAACATGCCCTGGCGGCGGCCGACCACCTCGACCGGGATCTCGCGGGAGGGCTGCTCGCGGCGGGTCTCGGGTACCTGCTCGTTCATCGCAGCTGCCCCCGCATCTCGCTGACCGGGGTGGCCTTGAGGGCGAGCGCCTCGCCCAGCTCCTCGGCCCGGCGCCTGTTCACGCCCAGCGGCTCGTGCCGGATCTTGTCGTGCAGCTTCAGGATGGCGTCCATCAGCATCTCCGGACGGGGCGGACAGCCGGGCAGGTAGATGTCCACCGGGACGATGTGGTCGACGCCCTGGACGATCGCGTAGTTGTTGAACATCCCGCCGGAAGAGGCGCAGACGCCCATCGAGATGACCCACTTGGGATTGGGCATCTGGTCGTACACCTGGCGCAGCACCGGGGCCATCTTCTGGCTCACCCGTCCCGCCACGATCATCAGATCGGCCTGCCGGGGCGAGCCCCGGAAGACCTCCATGCCGAACCGGGCCAGGTCGTAGCGGCCGGCGCCGGTGGTCATCATCTCGATCGCGCAGCAGGCCAGACCGAAGGTGGCCGGGAAGAGTGACGCCTTGCGCACCCAGCCGGCGGCCGTCTCCACGGTCGTGAGCAGAAAGCCGCTCGGCAGCTTCTCCTCGATTCCCATCAGATCCCTCTCAATGCCCTCAAGTCCGCTGATACGTGGGCCGGTTCTGGCTTGTCCGCTCGTTCACAAGCGGGTGCGCAGCCGGCGGACGGGTGGCGCGGCCACCCCGCGCTCGGACCACCCCGCGCTCAGTCCCACTCCAGGCCGCCGCGGCGCCACACGTAGGCGTACGCGACGAAGACGGTGGCGATGAACAGGAGCATCTCGACCAGCCCGAAGATCCCCAGGGCGTCGAAGGTCACCGCCCAGGGGTAGAGGAAGACGATCTCGATGTCGAAGACGATGAAGAGCATCGCCGTCAGGTAGTACTTGATCGGGAACCGACCGCCGCCCACGGGCTGCGGGGTCGGCTCGATGCCGCACTCGTACGCCTCCAACTTGGCCCGGTTGTAGCGCTTGGGGCCGGTGAGTGAGGCCATCACGACGGAGCCGACCGCGAACGCCGCCGCGATGGCACCGAGTACGAGGATCGGCGCGTAGGCATTCATAGCCCCCGCTCCCTCCGTCCAGTCGTCCTTGACTGCAGATCGGAACCGGCAGGTCACCCTGAGATGAACCCGCGTTCCAGTTCCCGAGATCCACCTCATGTGAGGCAGTTCACAAAGCCTGGAACGAGCGCATCCTATGCCCGTCCGCTTGTGATCTGCGACACGCAGTTCACCGCCATCTTTGTGATCTACGACACCATGTGAATGGTGGTGAATGCGAACATGCCCAGACTTGCCAACGCAAAGCAGTCAAATGGTCACAAGCAGTCGCATTTATCTGTGAAGCGGCTGGTCAGAGGCGCGTTCCTATATCAACTATGCGCCGCGACAGGCAAATTTCCGGGCGTCATGTTGACGTGTTATAGCGGCTCACTCGCAGGGGTGGCGGGGGGCCGAACGCTCGCTTGACCCTTCGTTCACAAGCGCGCGAGCGCCCCCGGCCGTGCGACACGGGTCGCATTAGGCTGGGGGCCGAGGGCCGCCGCCCCGACGCCGACCTCGATGCGAGTGGAGCCGACCGTGTCCGAAGCCGCCCGCCCCGAACCCGGGCCCCGCACCCCCGCCGCCCCGCGCCCCGGGGGCCGCAGCGCCCGGATCCGGGCGGAGGTGGTCGCCGCCACGCTCGCCGAGGTCACCGAGCACGGGTACGACGGCCTCACCGTCGAGGCGGTCGCCGCCCGCTCCGGCGTCCACAAGGCGACGCTCTACCGGCGGTGGGGCGGGGTGGACGGCCTGGTCGCCGACGCCCTGACGGCCTCCGCCGACCAGCCGTGGCCGGTGCCCGACACCGGGGACCTCCGAGAGGACCTCCGCCGGATCACCCGCGAGGTCCTCGCCGTCTTCACCGACCCGGAACTCGGCCCGACGCCGGCCGCGCTGATCTGCGCCGCCCAGCATTCGGACACCGGGGCGTCCGCCCTGCGCTCCTTCTTCGCCGCCCGCCACCGCCAGGCCGCCGAGGTGGTCGAACGGGCCGTCGCCCGGGGCGAGTTGCCCACCGGAACGGACGGCGCCGAGGTCGTCCGGGCCGCCACCGCGCCGCTCTACTGCCGGCTGTTCGTCTCCGGCGAGCCGCTCGACGCCCGCACCGCCGAGCGGGCCGCCGACGCCGCCGCGCTGGCCGCACGAGCCGGACTCTTCACGCCCACCTCCACCGCCACGGAACGGAACTGACGCAACGTCACGATACGGTCGCCCGGGGAACCACGGCCGTCCCACCCCCTACCGCATCCCCGACCGGCCGTGGATGATTCCTCCATGACAATCCCGCCGTCCACCACCCCCCGGAAGGCCCGTCACGTGAAGCGCGGACACTGGGCGCTGGTCGCCGCCGCCACCGCCCTCCCGCTCGTGGCGAGCACCGGCACCGCCGTCGCGGACACCCCCGCGACCGCCGCTCCCGCCGCCGGCTGCACCTACACACCGGCCGTCCCGGCGGACAACTTCAAGGGCATCCCGGTCTTCGACGCCAAGAAGGCGGCGAAGCCCTACAGCGCGACCCTGCGGACCAGCCAGGGCCGGATCACCTTCGAGGCGCTGACCGACAAGGCGCCGTGCACCACCTTCTCGTTCCGCTTCCTCGCCGAGCACGACTACTTCGACCGCAGCCACTGCCACCGCCTCACCACCCAGCGGATCTACGTCCTCCAGTGCGGCGACCCGACCGGTACCGGCAGCGGCGGGCCCGGCTACTCGTTCCCGGACGAGAACCTGGCCGGCGCCACCTACCCGGCCGGCACCGTGGCCATGGCCAACGCCGGCCCGGACACCAACGGCAGCCAGTTCTTCTTCGTCTGGAAGGACACCAAGCTCTCCCCCGCCTACACCCCGTTCAGCCGGGTCACCGCCGGTCTGGACGTCCTCCAGAAGATCGCCGCCGGGGGCGAGGACGACCAGAACAACCCGGGCGACGGCTTCCCCACCCTGCCGGTGGACATCCGCAACGTGAAGATCAGCGCCCGCTGAGCCGACGGGCCGGACGGCCCCGGCCCGCGGGCCCGCCCCGGCCCGCACCGACCACCCGGCCGCCCCACCGCCCGCGCTCCCGTACGGTGGCAGCACCAACGACACCGCACGGGAGCAGGAGCAGCACCGCATGGACAGCCGGATCTGGGAGAGCGTCGACCACCTGGTCGCGTGGCTGGACGAGCAGGGCACCCAGTCGCCCCAGGAGGAGCGCCTGCTGCGCATCCTCAAGCTGTCCGAGGAGGTCGGCGAGGTCGGGGCGGCGGTGATCGGCGCCACCGGCCAGAACCCGCGCAAGGGCGTCACCCACACCTGGGAGGACGTCCAGCACGAGCTCTGTGACGTCGTCTTCTCCGCCCTCGTCGCCCTGCGGACCCTCACTCCCGACGCGGCCCGGGTCTTCGCCGAGCGCCTCGCCTACGTCGAACAGCGCTCCGCCGCCTCCCGCCGGGACCCCGGGGGGCGGCAGCGGGAGACGGCGGTCCCGGAGGAGGACTAGGCGTTCGGCGCGACCTTGGCGAGGCCGTTGATCACCCGGTCCATCGCGTCGCCGCCCTGCGGGTCGGTGAGGTTGGCGAGCAGCTTCAGGGTGAAGCGCATCAGCATCGGGTGGGTGAGGCCGCGCTGGGTGGCCAGCTGCATCACCTTGGGGTTGCCGATGAGCTTCACGAAGGCGCGGCCCAGGGTGTAGTAGCCGCCGTACACGTCCTTGAGGATGCGCGGGTAGGCCTGGAGGGCGCGCTCACGGCCGGCGTCGGTGACCCGGGCGAGCGCCTGCACGATGACACCGGCGGCGATCTGGCCGGATTCCATCGCGTAGGCGATGCCCTCGCCGTTGAACGGGTTGACCATGCCGCCCGCGTCGCCGACGAGCAGCAGGCCGCGGGTGTAGTGCGGCTGCCGGTTGAAGGCCATCGGCAGGGCGGCGCCCCGGATCGGCTCGGTCATGTTCTCGGGGGTGTAGCCCCACTCCTCCGGCATGCCGGCGCACCAGGCCTTCAGCACCTCGCGCCAGTCCAGTTCGCCGAACGCCGGCGAGGAGTTGAGGATGCCGAGGCCGACGTTGGAGGTGCCGTCGCCCATGCCGAAGACCCAGCCGTACCCGGGCAGCAGCTTGCGCCCGCCGTCGCGGGTGTCCCAGAGCTCCAGCCAGGACTCCAGGTAGTCGTCGTCGTGGCGCGGCGAGGTGAAGTACGTGCGGTAGGCGACGCCCATCGGGCGGTCCTCGCGCCGGTGCAGGCCCATGGCCAGCGAGAGCCGGGTGGAGTTGCCGTCGGCGGCGACCACCAGCGGGGCCCGGAAGGTGACCGACCGCTTCTCCTCGCCGAGCTTGGCGGTGACGCCGACGATCCGGCCGGTGCGCTCGTCCAGGGCCGGGCCGCTGACGTTGCAGCGCTCGTACAGCCGGGCGCCCGCCTTCTCGGCCTGACGGGCCAGCAGCTCGTCGAAGTCGGCGCGCTTGCGCACCAGGCCGTAGTCGGGGAAGGAGGACAGCTCCGGCCAGTCCAGCTCCAGCCGGACGCCGCCGCCGATGATGCGCAGGCCCTTGTTGTGCAGCCAGCCGTTCTCGGTGGAGACGTCGATGCCCATGTCCACCAGCTGCTTGGTGGCGCGCGGGGTCAGGCCGTCGCCGCACACCTTCTCGCGCGGGAAGGCGGTCTTCTCCAGCAGCAGCACGTCCAGCCCGGCCTGGGCCAGGTAGTACGCGGTGGTGGAGCCGGCCGGGCCCGCACCGACCACGATGACGTCGGCCGTGCTCTCCACGGGGCTGTCCGGCTTCGTCGGATCGGCTGCGGTCTCGGGCACCTGGACACACTCCTGGAACTGCGGCGGGGGGCGGTTTCGTCTCCGGCAGTCTAGTTCCGCTCACTTCACCGGATGGGCACCCGCCCCCGGCCGCCCGCCCCGGCCGCACGGGCCGGAACGCCTAGGCGACCTTGTACGCCCGGTGCAGCGCGACGATCCCGCCGGTCAGGTTCCGCCAGGCGACCTTCGACCAGCCGTTCTCCTGGAGCCTGGCGGCCAGCCCCGGCTGGTCCGGCCAGGCCCGGATGGACTCGGCGAGGTAGACGTACGCCTCCGGGTTGCTGCTGACGGCGGTGGCCACCGGCGGCAGCGCGCGCATCAGGTACTCGGTGTAGACCGTGCGGAACGGCGTCCAGGTCGGGGTGGAGAACTCGCAGATCACCAGCTTGCCGCCGGGCTTGGTGACCCGCAGCAGCTCGCTCAGCGCCGCGTCGGTGTCCTGGACGTTGCGCAGCGCGAAGGAGATCGTCACCGAGTCGAAGGTGTCGTCCGCGAACGGCAGCCGGGTCGCGTCGCCGGCGGTGAGCGCCAGCTCGGGGTGGCGGCGCTTGCCCTCGGTGAGCATGCCGACGGAGAAGTCGCAGGGGACGACCGTCGCCCCGGCCTCGGCGAAGGGCAGCGAGGAGGTGCCGGTGCCGGCCCCGAGGTCGAGCACGAGGTCCCCCGGCGCGGCGGCCACCGCCTCGGCCACCGCCCGGCGCCAGGCGCGGGCCTGGCCGAGGGAGAGCACGTCGTTGGTGCGGTCGTACTTGGCCGCGACGTCGTCGAACATGGCGGCGACTTCGTGCGGCTGCTTGTCCAGAGAGGCTCGGGTCACGCCCCCATTGTTCACCCTCGCACGGACGCCCCGGCCAACGGGGCACGCCGACCCCGGTCGCGACCCCGGTCGCACCCGGGCCGCGCCCGTCAGTGCTGGGCGCGCCGCCCGCCCGCCCGGCGCCTGCGGCGGGACCGCTTGCCGTGCGTTATCGCGGGCATCCCGTCCGCCAGCGCCCCCGTCGCCAGGGCGAGGTTCGCGGCCAGCTTCCCCTGCCCGCCGCGTACCGCGAGGGCCTTGTGGTGCCGCCGGATGCGCAGCACGCAGATCACGAAGAGCACGACGGCCACCGGCACGCTGAACCTGGCCAGGCCCACGCCGACCGGCTGCGGGTAGGTGTCGCCGCAGATCCGCACCGCGCTCGGGTCGTCGGCGGCGTGCTCCAGGCAGACCGTGTCGCCGACCTTGGCGCGGTCCGAGAGCGGCAGCGCGGCCGCGGTGCGCGGCTGGCCCCCGGCCCGGTAGCTGACGGCGCTGTAGGTGCCGCCGCCGGTCGGGAGCTGGGTGACGACCCCGTCGACTCTCACCGGGTGTGCCGCGATCCGGTCGGCCTGGTCGGCCTGGCGCCAACCCAGCAGACACATGCCGACGGCCAGCACGGCGCTGAGCACGGCGGCGAGGTACCAACCACGGCCCATCCGCGGGGTGCGCGGCGGGGGAACGGTCGCGGTTCGCATGGTTCCTGTCCTGGCTTGCCGTCGGGGCCGGGGACACGGCCCCGCCGCCCGCAGGGCACGGGCGGTGGTGTGGTGAGGGTACGGAGTGAGCTGTCCGGGATCGTATCCGCTGGCGGGCCCTCAGGTCACGGCGAAGGCGCAATCACTCTCCGGAACCGGCAGCGGAGTTCAGCCGCATACGAAGGAAGTGCCCCGCGCCGCAAGGAGATCCGGCTACCGGCGAGTACGCCGTGCGCGCCGTGACAGCGGTCTCACCGCCGCCGGTACACCAACCGACCGCCCAGCACGGTGGCCAGGCACCCGCCGGCCGCCGGCACCGCGCTCCCGCCCCCGGTGCTCCCGTCCCCCGCGTCCTGGGCCGGGCGGACCGCGAACACCGCGAAGTCCGCCCGCCCGCCGGCCGCCATCCGGCCGTGCACGGCCTCCGCGAACGGCAGGGCGGCCAGCGGGTCCAGCGGCCCCGCACGGCCGGGCGCCCCCGGCAGCCCCACGACCCCCGAGCGCGCCACCGCCGTCCGCACCGAGGCCCGCTCGAAGGGCCCGGCCACCGCCGTCACGCCGTACCCGAGCATCCGTTGCAGCCCCCGCCGCGCGCTGGCCCCGCACCGCGTCTCGTCCGCGCACCCGGCCAGCCCGTCCGCCACCGGCTCGGCACCGGCCTCCTCCCGGGGGTCCGGGTGGTACGCGCGTTCCAGCAGCCAGTGCCCGTACGGATTGCGCAGGCCGGGGGCGAGCACGGCCGTGCCCCAGTCCCGCACCCGCGCGCCCGGGTGCGCGGCCGCCAGCTCCCCGTACGGCCCGACCGCCTCGACCGTCTCGCCCCGCACCACCACCGCCCCGTCGGCGATGGACGGGGCGGTGGGAGCGGCCGGGTCGGGCAGCACGAACGCCGCCCGGTGCAGGGTCAGCACGGGACTCAGTTGTCCAGGATCTTCAGCTCCGGGTGAGCGGTGCCGCCCTCGATCGCCGTGGAGGCGATGTGCGAGGCCACCCGGGCGTCGACCGGGTCGTCGGCCGGGTCGTCCAGCACCCGCAGGTGCTCGTAGGTGGTCGAGCGCTGCGCCGGGACGCGGTCGGCGGCCCGGATCAGGTGGATCAGCTCGGTGAGGTTGGAGCGGTGCTTGGCGCCCGCCGCCGAGACGACGTTCTCCTCCAGCATCACGGAGCCGAGGTCGTCCGCGCCGTAGTGCAGCGACAGCTGGCCCGCCTCCTTGCCGGTGGTGAGCCAGGAGCCCTGGATGTGGGCGACGTTGTCGAGGAACAGGCGGGCGATCGCGATCATCCGCAGGTACTCGAAGACGGTGGCCTGGGTCGAGCCCTTCAGGTGGTTGTTCTGCGGCTGGTAGGTGTAGGGGATGAAGGCCCGGAAGCCGCCGGTGCGGTCCTGGACGTCGCGGATCATCCGCAGGTGCTCGATCCGCTCGGCGTTGGTCTCGCCGGTGCCCATCAGCATGGTGGAGGTGGACTCGACGCCGAGGCCGTGGGCGATCTCCATGATCTCCAGCCAGCGCTCGCCCGACTCCTTCAGCGGGGCGATCGCCTTGCGCGGGCGCTCCGGCAGCAGCTCGGCGCCGGCGCCCGCGAAGGAGTCCAGGCCCGCCGTGTGGATCCGGGTGATCGCCTCCTCGACGGAGACGCCCGAGATCCGGGACATGTGCTCGACCTCGGAGGCGCCCAGCGAGTGGATCACCAGCTGCGGGAAGTCCGCCTTGATCGCCGAGAACGCGCGCTCGTAGTACTCCACGCCGTAGTCCGGGTGGTGGCCGCCCTGGAACATGATCTGGGTGCCGCCCAGCTCGACCGTCTCCGCGCAGCGGCGCAGGATCTCGTCGAGCTCGCGGGACCAGCCCTTGTCGCTCTTCGGCGGCACGTAGAAGGCGCAGAACTTGCACGCCGTCACGCAGACGTTGGTGTAGTTGATGTTGCGCTCGATGATGTACGTCGCGATGTGCTCGGTACCCGCGTAGCGGCGGCGGCGCACCGCGTCGGCGGCGGCGCCGAGCGCGTGCAGCGGCGCCGAGCGGTAGAGCTCCAGTGCCTCCTCCGGGGTGATCCGGCCGCCGGCGGCGGCCCGGTCGAGCACGGCCTTCAGGTCGGTGCTGGACGCATCGAGGGTGGTCGCTGCGAGCTCGGTCACCTGGCGGCCTTCTCTCTCTCAAGTGCTACTGGGGTACGGCCGAACCAGCCTACGCCAGCGCGTTCCGCCGCCCGCTCCAGCCCGCTGGACTGCGACCGGACCGCGCCGGGGCCGCCGCGCCGGGCCCGGCCGGACCGCGCCGTCGATCGGTCGGATCCGGCCGGGCCCCGGGCCCTACTGCCCCGCCGGCAGCGCCACCGGCTCCAGCAGCCGCACCGCCACGTCCGGGGCGAACCCGCTGTCGTGCGCGACCCGCCGTGCGAACTCCGCGACGCCGTCCAGCTGCCGCTCCCCGAGCGAGAAGTCCAGCGCCTCGCTGAAGTACCGCTCCAGCACGTCCGCCCCGAAGGCCTCCCAGCGGGCGGCCTGCTCGGCGACCTTGGCGGCCTCCACCAGAGAGAGGTCGCGCGACTCCAGGAAGGCCCGGTGCACCGCGGCGGTCAGCTCCGGGGCGCGCTCGGCGAACTCACGGCGCACCGCCCAGACCGCGAAGACGAACGGCAGGCCCGTCCACTCCTTCCACATCTCGCCGAGGTCGTGGACGGTCAGCCCGAGGTCGGCGGCCTGGCCGAGGTAGGCGCGCAGCGCCGGGTCCCCGATCAGGACGGCGGCGTCCGCCTCGGCGAGCATCGCGCTGAGGTCCGGCGGGCAGCTGAAGTAGTCCGGGCGCACGCCCTCGCGCTCCTCCAGGAGCAGCCGGGCGAGCCGGACGGAGGTGCGGCTGGTGGAGCCGAGGGCGACCCGGCGGCCGTCGAGCTCGGCGAGCGGCACCTTGCTCACGATCAGGCAGGACATCACCGGGCCGTCGCTGCCGACCGCGATGTCCGGCAGGACCAGCAGGTCGTCCGCGTTGCGCAGGTACTCCACGCAGGTGATCGGGCCGATGTCCAGGGCCCCGTCGACGAGCTGGTCGCTCAGCTTCTCCGGGGTGTCCTTGGTGAGGTCCAGGTCGAGCAGGTTGCCGGTCCTGGCGAGCCCCCAGTAGAGGGGGACGCAGTTCAGGAACTGGATGTGGCCGACCCGCGGTCTGACCGGGGTGTCCGTCGACCCGTCCGGGCCGTGCTCCTGGGGCTCCCGCGTCCGCGCGTCCGGTGTTGGTGCTTCCGGTGCTGCCACTGCGCCGCTCCCTTGCTGTTCGTGCCTCCCCGCAGCGTATGCCTGCCGTTCGCGGCGGCTCGCACCGGCCGTCCGGACACGCTCCTTCACGCGCTCCGGACGCGTCCTTCCACGCCCGCTCCCGCCCTTACGACACGCGCCTTCCACACCCCGAATGACCTCTGGTCGTCACAGCGGCCGCATGCTAGCGTTGCCCTCAGTTGCAGTTTGATTCCCCTTGCAGTACTTGAAGCCTGCGGAGCATGTAACCGCAGGCTTTTTGTAGTTTTTCAGCAATATCGAAAAATTTCGGACTCGTCCGGAGGCAGGGCGATCAGCGCAGCGGACCGGGTGTCACACGGTGTGGCCCCCGACACGCATCGCAAGGAGAACGGCATGGCTCAGGGAACCGTCAAGTGGTTCAACGCTGAGAAGGGCTTCGGCTTCATCGCCCAGGAGGGCGGCGGCCCCGACGTCTTCGTTCACTACTCCGCCATCAACGCGAACGGCTTCCGTTCGCTGGAGGAGAACCAGACGGTCACCTTCGACGTCACCCAGGGCCCCAAGGGCCCGCAGGCGGAGAACGTCACCGCTGTCTGACGATCCTCTGATGATCTGATCGCTCGGGACCCGTACGGGTCCGTCGGCGGCTCCCGACAGCCGCCACCATGAGCACAAGAGCAGTACCCAAGGGGGCCCGCCCATCCGGCGGGCCCCCTGCCTTTTCGAGTCGCGGTTCGAACGCGAAGTACGGACACGACCGGAGGAATGCGGAAAGGGCCCTCTCCCGTCACCCGGGAGAGGGCCCTTTCCCTCTGTCGGCCGAACGTCCCCTCAAACGTCGGACCGGACATCCGAACGGCCTCGGACGGTCCGGGCCCCGAGGGACCCGGACGGGCTCAGGCCGCGGCCGGAGCCGCCCCGCCCTGCCCCGCGGCGACGGGGGCCGGCTTGGCGTCCTCCTCGTACAGGTCCCCGGACGGGTTGTTGTACGCGGCGACGTCCAGGATCCGCTCCCGGGCGGCGACCACGATCGGCACGACGACCTGGCCGGCGACGTTGGTCGCGGTGCGCATCATGTCCAGGATCGGGTCGATGGCGAGCAGCAGGCCGACGCCCTCCAGCGGCAGGCCCAGGGTGGACAGGGTCAGCGTCAGCATGATGATCGCGCCGGTGAGGCCCGCGGTGGCGGCCGAGCCGACCACCGAGACGAAGGCGATCAGGATGTAGTCCTTGATGCCCAGCTCGATGTTGAAGACCTGGGCGACGAAGATCGCGGCGACGGCCGGGTAGATCGAGGCGCAGCCGTCCATCTTGGTGGTGGCGCCGAACGGCACGGAGAAGGACGCGTACTCGCTCGGGACGCCGAGGCGCTCGGTGACGCGGCGGGTGACCGGCAGGGTGCCCACCGAGGAGCGGGAGACGAAGGCCAGCTGGATGGCGGGCCAGGCGCCCTTGAAGAAGTGCAGCGGGTTGAGCCCGGCGGCGAAGCGCAGCACCAGCGAGTAGACGACGAACAGCACCAGCGCGCAGCCGAGGTAGATGTCCAGGGTCAGCGTCGCGAAGGGCTTGAGCAGGTCCCAGCCGTACTTGGCGACGGACTTGCCGATCAGGCCGAGGGTGCCGAGCGGGGAGAGCCGGATGACCCACCACAGGGCGGTCTGGGTCAGCTCCAGCACGGACTCGCTGAGCTTGAGGACCGGCTCGGCCTTGGCGCCGAGCTTGATGACCGCCGCGCCGACCACGACCGCCAGGAAGACGATCTGGAGCACGTTCACCTTGGCGAAGGAGTCGACGATGTTGGTCGGGAAGATCCCGGTCAGGAAGTCGATCCAGGTGCCCTTGGAGTCGAGCGCCTTGAGGCCCTCGGTCTTCAGGTTGGTGCCCTCGCCCGGGTTGGTCAGCAGGCCCAGGCCGATGCCGATGGCGACCGAGATCAGCGAGGTGATCATGAACCAGAGCAGCGTGCGGGTGGCCAGGCGGGCCGCGTTGGTCACGTTGCGCAGGTTGGCGACGCTCACCACGATCGCGGTGAACACCAGCGGCGGGACGGCGACCTTGAGCAGCTGGACGAAGATCTTGCCGATCGTCTCCAGGGTGGTGGCCAGCCAGGAGATGTCGGCGGCGCGGGCCAGGTAGCCGAGGCCGACGCCGAGCACGAGGCCGGCGACGATCTGCACCCAGAACGGTGTCTTGCGGATGCGGGTGAGCACGGACGGCGACGAGGTCACCTCGGGCGCTGTGGACATGGGGGAGCTTCTCCGGGGGAGGGCGTTGCTGACGGTGAGGTGTGGGGCGCACAGGCGGCACAGCGCGGGGCCGGACGGGAGGGGCCGGGCCCCCGGTTAGGGGCGTGCCGCCGCAGTACAGCTCATGGCGCGACAACGGCGCGGGCTGTCCACAGCACCGGCCAGAGCACACGGGCGGGCGGCGCCGGGCAGCGGGCCCGGGCCGTGCGTCCGCAGTGCGTCTGAGGCTGTCATGGCCGATACGTTAGCAGCAAAGGTTTGAGATGTTCAAAGGACTTGTTTGAGGTTACGCAGAGTTCCCACTTCCCCCGGATTCATCACGGGGCATGACTCCGGACACGAACGAAGCTGACGTGTCATCAGATCGCCATACGAGTCCGATTGACCGCTCGACGGTTATACGTATAACCTCGGCGGCGTCCTCGACCACGCCTGCCCACCCGGGAGAAGACGCCGATGGGCTACCTCGCCCTGCTCCGAGCCCCCCACGTCACCCGGCTGCTGCTCGGCACCCTGCTCGGCCGCCTGCCCGCCGGCATGACCGCCCTGGTGATCGCCCTCGCCCTGCGCGACGCCGAGGTGCCGTACGGCCGGGTCGGGCTGGCCACCTCCGCCTACGCGATCGCCGCCGCCGTCGGCGGGCCGGTGCTCGGACGGATCGTGGACCGCACCGGACAGCCGCGCGTGCTGCTCGCCTCCGCCGTGGTCGCCGGCGGCGGGTACGCACTGCTCGCCCTCGACCCCGGCTCGGCGATCGGCGCGCCCGTCGGCGCCGCGATCGCCGGGCTCGCCATGCCCCCGCTGGAGCCCTGCCTGCGCTCGCTCTGGCCGGACGTGGTCGAGGAGGAGCAGCTGGACACCGCGTACGCCTTCGACTCCGCCTCCCAGCAGACGCTCTACGTCGCCGGACCGCTGGCCGTCGCCGCCATCTCCGGACTGTTCAGCCCCGTCGCCGCGCTCTGGGTCGCCGCCGGGCTCGGCCTGGCCGGCGCGCTGATCGTGGCCACCACCGGGCCGGCCCGGACCTGGCGCGCCCCGGTGCGGGAGAAGTCCGCCGGACTGCTCGGACCGCTGCGCTCCCCCGGCCTGGTGCTGCTGCTGGTCGGACTGGGCGGCGCCGGCTGGGCGGTCGGCGCCCAGAACGTGCTGTTCATCGCCTACGCCGAGCAGCACGCCGGCGCGCTGCCCGGCGGCGGGGGCGCCCTGCTGGCGCTCGCGGCGCTCAGCGGCCTGCTGGGCGCGCTCGCCTACGGCGCGGTCAGGTGGCGGCGGAGCACCGCCACCCGCACCTGGGTGATGGCCCTGGTGATGGCCGCCACCTACCTGCCGCTGCTCTCGCTGCCCGGGCCGTACCCGATGGCCGCGCTGGCCTTCCTCTCCGGGATCATGCTGGCGCCGCTGCTGGCGGCGGCGTTCGTCCTGGTCGCCGAACTGGCGCCGACCGGCACCGTCACCGAGGCCTTCGCCTGGCTGGTGACGCTGTTCGCCACCGGCAACTCGCTCGGCTACGCCGTCTCCGGCAAGCTCGCCGAGGGCTCGCTGCGCTCGGTGGCGCTGTGCGCGGTGGGCGGGATCGCGCTCGGCGGACTGCTGCTGTTCGGCGCCCGGCGCTGGTTCCACCCGGCCCCGGCCGCCCCGACCGCGCGGCCCGTCCCGGTGGGCTGACCCACCCCCACGAGCGACCGCGCCCACCGGGGTCTGGCCGGCGGGCGCGGTCTTCCCCCGCCCACGGGTGATCAGCCGCGGCGGCCCGAGCGGGGGCCGGTCCGCTACGCCGGCGCCGTGGAGGAACGCGGCACCAGTGCCGTCGCGAGCGGTGCGACCGGCGCCACCCGCTCCCCGCGCAGCAGCGCGGCCAGCGCGGCCGCACCCGCCCGGCCGAGCTCCTCGCCGGGCAGGTCGACGGTGGTCAGCGGCGGGGCGAGCAGCGCGGCCACCGCGACGTTGTCCATGCCGACCACGGACAGATCCTCCGGCACCCGCAACCCCCGTTCGGCGGCGGCCTGGTAGACCCCGGAGGCGACCACGTCGTCGTCGCAGATCACCGCGCGCGGCCGGTCCGGCCGTTCCAGCAACCGACCCGCCACGGCCCGCGCGGCCCGGTGGCCGTCGTTCAGACTCACGCCCAACTCCACGACGTCCAGGCCGAGTTCGCGGACGGCCCGCTCGAAGGCGGCCTGCCGGACCCGGAAGGTGTACGCGGCGTGGCTGGAGCGCAGCCGGCCGATCCGGCGGTGGCCGAGCGCGGCCAGGTGCTCGACCGCGGCGCGCATCCCGCCGGCCACGTCGAGCTCGACGGTCGGCCGCGCCCGGTCGGTGCCCGGGTCGGCGTCCAGGAAGACGGCGGGGGTGTCGGCGGGCAGCTCGCCGAGCTGGCTGTCGTCCGGGGAGCAGATCAGCAGGCCGTCGAAGCGGCCGGCGGTGGCGGCCTCGGCGAGGGTGTCCCGGCCCCAGCCGGAACTGACCACGACGGACAGGCCGTTGCGGCCCGCCTCCTCGTGGACCCCCTCCAGCACCCGGCCGAAGAACGGGCCCTGGAGGTTCGGCACGGCCAGCAGGATCATCCCGCTGCGGCCCAGCCGCAGCTGCCGGCCGGCCGCCTGCGGGCGGTAGCCGAGGCTGTCGGCGGCCTCCCGGACCCGCTGCCGGGTGGCCTCGGAGACCCGTCGGCCCGCTTCGGCGCCGGAGAAGACCAGGGAGACGGTGGCCTGGGAGACCCCGGCGAGCCGGGCCACGTCCCGCCCGGTGGGCCGGCGGACGGGGGCCGGCCAGGTGCCGCGCGCCTCCTCGGTGGACGACGGCCCCGGCGGCGGTTCCGGCGACGGCCCGGACGTCGGTCCGGGCGAGGGCTCGCAGGGCGGCTCGGACGGCGCGGAGTCTCGGATGGCGGGCACGGGGGCTGTGCTCGGGGCGGGGCCGGGGGTCAGCTCTGGCCGGCGGAGGCCGCGCGGGCGGCGTCGTCGGCGGCGTCCTCTTCCGCGTTCTGCGCGGCGATCCGCTCGGCGGTGCGGTTGCGCAGCCCGGCGACCTTACCGCTGACCTGCGCGGACATCGCGTCGCGCTGCTTGCTCAGCAGCGCGTAGCTGAGCGGCGCGGAGGCGATCGCGGCCAGCAGGAACAGGAAGATCACGCCGGCCTCGCCGCTCACCGGGATGATCTGGAAGTGACCGAGCAGCAGGGCCACCAGCAGGCAGCCGAGGAAGATGCTGACCCGCAGGGAGGTGTAGCGGAGCGTGGCGTGCGACTTCTCCGGGCCGTTGCTGGTCACTGGACACATCCTTCTTCTTGGCGCGGGCGAGGGCGGGTCCTCCAGTCAAGCATGCCTGACGGGCGGCGCGGGGCACGGGGCACCCGTGGGTCCCGCACCGCCCGGCGCCGTCCGTCCGCAGGCGGGAGTCAGCGCAGATCGAGCCACATGGTGATGTCGTCGCGGTCGTCCCCGGGGGCGACCCGGATCGCCGCCGGCACCCGGCCGACCTCGCGGTAGCCGCTGCGGGCGTAGAAGCGCTCCAGCCCCAGCCCGCCGCGTGCGGTGAGCCGCAGCGACTCCAGGCCCCACTCCCGGGCCACCCGCTCGGCCTCGGCGAGGAGCCGGGCACCGTAGCCGCGGCCCTGGAAGTCCGGGTGCACCATGACCCGCTTGAGCATCCGCCAGTGCTCCATGGGGCCGAAGCGCATCGACTCGAAGAACAGCACGCCGGCCAGCCGGCCCGTGCCGCTCTCGTGCGCGACCAGCAGCCGGTCCGGGCCGTCCGGCTCGACCCCGGCAAACTGGCGGTCGGCGGTGTCCCAGACCTCCTCCTCGGTGACCGGCGCCACGAAGCCGACCGCCCCGCCGGCGTTGGTGACGTCGGTCCAGAGCCGGACGACGTCCGTCCTCAGGTCCGGATCGAGCTTCGGGTCCAGGGTGAAGGTGAGGGCCATGGGGCGGAGCCTAGACCTCCGGTACGACAGCCCTACCGGGCGGGTCCGTACGACCCTTCGGACCCGCCGCTCCACCGCCCCGCTCCATCGCCCCGCTCCGTCCGGCCGGCCGTCACGGAAGCGCCGGCACCGCCCCGGCGGTGCGGTTGGTGCGCAGCGCCAGGCAGAGCCCGACCGCGACGACGCACAGCGCTCCGGCGCCGTACCAGGTGAGGTCGTAGTCACCGAGCGCGTCCCGGGCCAGGCCCGCCAGCCCGGCGACGACGGCCGCGCCGATCTGGTGGGCGGCGAGCACCCAGCCGAAGACGATCGGGGCGTCCTCGCCGAAGTGCCGGCGGCACAGCGCGACGGTCGGCGGGACGGTGGCCACCCAGTCCAGGCCGTAGAAGATCACGAAGGCCAGGATCGGCGGCTGGAGCGAGCCGGCCAGCAGCTGGGGCAGCAGGAGCAGGGACAGTCCGCGCAGCCCGTAGTAGACGGTCAGCAGCAGCCGGGAGTCGACCCGGTCGGTGAGCCAGCCGCTGAAGACCGTGCCGACCACGTCGAACACGCCGATCAGGGCGAGCAGGCTCGCGGCGGTGGTGACCGGCATGCCGTGGTCGTGCGCGGCCGGGATGAAGTGGGTGCCGACCAGTCCGGCCGTGGTGGCGCCGCAGATCGCGAAGGAGCCGGCCAGCAGCCAGAACGCCCGGCTGCGGGCGGCGTCGCGCAGCACCCGCAGCGAGCGGGTCAGGGCGCGGCCGTCGGCGACCGGCGCGGGAGGGGCCTCGGTCGCGCCGTACGGGAGCAGGCCGAGGTCGGCGGGCCGCTCGCGCATCAGCAGCAGGACCGGGACGGCGACGGCGCTGGCGGCGAGCGAGACCACGACCACGGCCGAGCGCCAGCCGTGCTGCTCGACCAGCCAGGCGCCGACCGGCAGGAAGACCAGGTTGCCCGCAGCTCCGGCGGCGGTCAGCACCCCGGTGACCAGGCCCTGGCGGGCCTGGAACCAGCGGCCGGTGATGGTGGTGGCGAAGGCACCGGCCATCGATCCGCTGCCGAGACCGACCAACACGCCCCAGCAGAGCACCAGTTGCCAGGGCTCGCGCATCAGCATGGTCAGCCCGGCGCCGACCGAGATGGTCAGCAGCGCGCAGACCACCACCAGCCGGACCCCGAAACGGTCCATCAGGGCGGCGGCGAAGGGGGCGGTGAGGCCGTAGAGGGTCAGGTTGACGGAGGTGGCGCTGGAGATCGTCCCGAGCGACCAGCCGAACTCGTTGTGCAGGGCGTCCATCATCAGGCTCGGCGTGGAGCGGAAGCCGGCCGAGCCGAGCAGGACGAGCAGGGAGACGGCGGCCACCACCCAGGCGTAGTGCACCCGGGGGCGCCGGGCCGGGGCGGGCGGTCCGGAGGCCGGCCGTTCTGGGGCGGATGGTTCGGAGGCGGATGGTTCGGAGGCGGGTGGCTCGGAAGCGGGGGCGAGGGCGCTGCGTTCGGTCACTCTGACGAGTGTTCCGGCGCGCCCGGAAGCTGACGAGTGGCCCGAATGACAGCTTTCGCAAGAATCGGGCCAGCGTCCGCAGTACCCTGGCCGGGGCCGAGCGACCGTCACCGGAGGCCGCTCCCACCGACGCCCGAGGGGGACGGCATGGCACACCTGGTCGCGGTACTCGCCCTGGAGGGCGTGATCGCCTTCGAACTCGGCATCCCCGCCCGCATCTTCGGCGGCGCCAAGGACCCGGACGGTCAGCCGCTGTACGAGGTGGCCACCTGCACCCTGGACGGCGGCCCGGTCACCACCAGCGCGGACTTCCGGGTGGTGGTCGACCACGGGCCCGAACTGCTGGAGCGGGCCGACACGGTGCTGATCCCGGCCTCCGCCGACTCCAGCCCGGCCGTCGCCGACGCCTGCTTCACCCCGGCGCTGGCCGCCGCGCTGGCCCGGATCCGGCCCGGCACCCGGCTGATGTCGATCTGCACCGGCTCCTTCATCCTGGCCGCCGCCGGCCTGCTGGACGGCCGCCCGGCCACCACCCACTGGCGCTACACCGAGCGCTTCGCCCGGCTCTTCCCCCGGGTGCGGCTGGACCCCGACGTGCTCTACACCGACGACGGCGACATCCTCACCTCCGGCGGGGTGGCCGCCGGGGTGGACCTGTGCCTGCACGTGGTGCGCCGCGACCACGGCAGCGCGGTGGCCAACGCGGTGGCCCGCAACTGCCTGGTGCCGCCGTGGCGCGAGGGTGGCCAGAAGCAGTACGTGGAGGCCCCGAGCCCGGCGGACTCCGGCGTCGGCGGCACCGCCGCGGTGCGCGCCTGGGCGCTGGAGCACCTGGACGAGCCACTGGCGCTGCGCCAGCTCGCCGACCAGGCGGGGATGAGCGTACGGACCTTCACCCGGCGCTTCCGCGAGGAGACCGGAGCCAGCCCCGGGCAGTGGATCACCACCCAGCGCACCGAGCGGGCCCGGCAGTTGCTGGAGCGGACCGACCTGACCATCGACCAGGTCGCCCGGGAGTCCGGCTTCGGCACGGCGGCCTCGCTGCGGCTGCGGCTGCGCGGCCGCCTGGACGTCGCGCCGAGCGCCTACCGGCGCACCTTCCGCACCGTCGCCGAGAGCCCGTGAACCCGCAGGACCCGCAGGACCCTTGGAACCCGGTCCGCCGGTGGCCGAAACCCGTCGCCTCCCGGCGTCGCATTGGATGGCGGCAGGCCGCGCGCACCCCGAGCGCACCACGGCGAGCCGCCATCCAACCGCGGCGCGCGAGCCCTGAACCCGCGCCGCACCCTCCGCACTCGCCGAGGAGCGGGCCTCGACCGGCCGCCGGCGGTCCCCCTCGCTGGCACGAATTCCCTGGACAGCAACACCGCGGCGGTGGACGGACGTCCCCTCGGCGTCCCCTCGCGACGGAGCGCCGCACCCAAGCGTGATCAGTCGGATACGTCACGTCAATGGGTAGTCCGAAATTCGGAATGGTTGCGTCACCTTTCGGCCGGTGATCGGAACCGTGGTCCGGCACCGCCCGACGGCCCCCGCGAAAGCCGCTATTGCGCCAAAGCCGCCCAGTCCACGTCGGCCAGCGGATCGGCCGGGCGGGCGTCGCCGCCGATCTCGCACCAGACCCGCTTGCCCTCGCCGTCCGGGTACCAGCCCCAGCGTTCGCAGAGCAGCTCGACCAGCTCCAAGCCCCGCCCGTTGGTCGCCTCCTCGTCCGCCCCCGCGCGCCGCGGGGCCGGGGCGGCCCGGCTCGCGTCGGCGACCTCGACCCTCAGCAGCGGGGCGGGCTGACGGCCGTCCGCCGGGTCGTCTCCCCCACCCGGCCCGTCCGCCACCGGCAGGCAGAGCCGCAGCACGGCCGGACAGCCGGTGTGCACCACGGCGTTGGTCACCAGCTCCGAGACCACCAGCACCACCGTCTCGGCCATCGGCGCATCCGGGTCCACCCCGTGGTTCAGCAGCCGCGAGCGCACCCACCGGCGGGCCCGGCCGACCTCGGCGGGGTCAGCCTGCACCGCCAGCTGTACCTGAAGAACCTGCACCGCTCCACCACCCGCACTCGCAGTTCGGCCTGAGTCCCGATCGGGCCGGCTGGGCCGGCCGACGGGCCCTCGCGCGTCGCCCGGCGCCGCCCGGGCCGTACCCGGGCGTCCGCCCACGCCCACTCGTCCACGTCGTCCCGTCGGTCGGGCACCGGCCGCGGCACGAATACGCCTCAGGATGGGCGGGGGGACGGACCGCAGCAAGCGCTTCGGGCATATTCCGGCGATCGGGGGACAGCGCAGTGCATACTGTCCCGCTCACTCTGGCGAGCCTCGTACCGGCGCTCGGCCGCCCCGGGCCCACCCGCCGGCCCCGCAGTCGGGAACCTACCGCCAGGCGCCCCCGGCGCCCCGCCCGCCACTCGCGCACCACCCGTGCGACCCGTGCCCGGCGGCGCTCGCGCGTCGGCACCGGCGCACCGTCCCACCAGCCGACCGTCGTACCGTCCGACGATCCGGCCCCGGGCGCCCGGGCAGGCGGTCCCGTACCGGTGGGGACGACGGTCCGCGCCGAACGGTTCCACTCTTGCGGCAATCGCCCCCGGCGCCGCCCGGCCGCAAGATACCGTTGGGTACGCCAGCGAACCCGGGCAGGAGGGTGGTTCCCGATGGCCACCCCCGAGCGGAACCCGCGCTGGGACGAGCAGTTGCAGCGCCGCCTCGCCCGCGGCGAGGAGACGGCGCTCGGCGAACTCTACGACCGGCTCGCGCCGATGGTGCACGGCCTGGCCGGAGGGATACTGGCCGACCAGGCGGCCGCCACCCAGCTCACCCGGGAGGTCTTCGCCCATGTCTGGGAGCACCCCGAGGAGTTCGACCCCGCCCGGGGCACGCTGCGCTCCTGGCTGGGCGCGCTGACCCACCACCGCGCGGTCGAACGGCTGCGGGCGCGGCGCGCCGCCGAACGCGGCCCGGCAGGCGGCACCGGGCCCGCCGAGGCGGAGATCCGCGCCGTGGCCACCGCCGCGCGGATGCGGTTCGTGGTCGACTCCCTGCCCCGGCCCCTGCGTGAGACCATCGCGGTGACCTACTACGACGGCCGCACCTACCCGGAGACGGCCCGGCTGCTCGGCATCAGCGAGCAGGCCGCCAAGCAGCGGATGCGGCTGGGTCTGGAGCTGCTGGCCACCGAACTGGCCGACGAACGCGCCCGCCAGGACGACGCGACCGAGCACGGGCCAGGGGACGGGAGGAGCGGGGAGACGTGAGCAGCACCGAGGAGCGGCACGACGCCCTGCGCTCGCTGCTCGGCGCCTGGGCCCTCGGCGCCTGCCCGCCCGACGAGGCCGCCGAGTTGGAGCAGCACCTGGGCGCATGCGGGGAGTGCGCCGAGGAGGCGGCCCGGCTGCGCGAGGCGGCCGGCTGGCTCTCCCACGACGAGCCGCTGGACCAGCCCTGCTCGCTGCGCCGGCAGGTGCTCGACTGGTGCCTGGCCCGCCGGCCGGCCGAACTGCCCGTCCCCGCCTGGGCCAGGCCGTACACGGCGGAGACCGCCAAGCTCGACGCGCTGCTGCGCGACCTCGGCCCGGAGGAGTGGCAGGAGGTGGCCGAACTGCCGTGGCACGGCGGCACCACGCGGCTGCGCCCGGCCGAGGTGCTCGGCCACCTGACCGCCGTGGACGGCTTCCTGGCGCTCGCCCTCGGCCTGCCCGACCCGGTGCCGGCCGCTCCGGGCCCGCCCGTCGCGCCGGCCGCGCGGCGGGTGCCGCCGCAGGAGCCGGCCACCGGGCCGCCCGTGCCCCGCGTCCCGCCGCAGGGCGGTCCGTACGGCGCGATCACCGCGCGCACCGCCCGCCTGATCGCCGACCAGGCGGGCCTGGCACCGCGGTCGGTGCGCTCCCGCTGGCGGCGGCAGACCCACGACCTGGTGCGCAGCGCCGCGCTGGTCCCGCAGGGCAACACCCCGGTGGACTACGGCTTCGCGGTGCTGCCGCTGCGCGACGCCTTCGTGGACCGCGCCTTCGAGTGCTTCGTGCACGGCGAGAACGTGGCCCGGGCGGTCGCCTACCCGTACGATCCGCCGGCGACCCGGCACCTGCGGCAGATGGTGGAGTTGGTGGTCCGGCTGCTCCCCCGGGCGCTGGCCGGGCAGCGCGCCGCCCGCCCAGAGCACGCCGGCGCGCCGGGCGCACCGGAGGGCGGGGTCCGGGCCGCCCGGCGGGTGCGGCTGGTGGTCGACGGCCCGGCGGGCGGCGAGTGGCTGGTCCCCCTGGACGAGGGCGACGGCGGCGACGCCGAACCGGTGGCCTCGATGGTGCTGGACGGCCTGGAGCTGTGCCAGCTGGCCGCCGCGCACCGGGACCCGGACCGGCTGCCGGTCGGCAAGCACGGTGACCGGGCCGCGGTCCGCGAGGTGCTGCACGCGCTCCCGCTGCTCTCCCGGCCGTAGGGCCGGTGGACCGTAGGCGCGTTGGCCCTTGGGCCCGTGGACCCGTGGGCTCGTGGGGCCCGCGCGGCGGCGCGCGGCCCGGGCGCCGTCAGGCGAAGACGACCGTACGGGTCCCGTCCAGCAGCACCCGGTGCTCGCTGTGCCACTTCACCGCGCGGGCCAGCGCCTGGCACTCGACGTCCCGGCCGATCGCGACCAGCTGGTCCGGGCTGACGTCGTGGGTGACCCGCGCCACCTCCTGCTCGATGATCGGGCCCTCGTCCAGGTCCGCGGTGACGTAGTGGGCGGTGGCGCCGATCAGCTTCACACCGCGCGCGTGCGCCTGGTGGTACGGCTTGGCGCCCTTGAAGCTCGGCAGGAAGGAGTGGTGGATGTTGATCACGCGGCCGGACAGCTCGGTGCACAGCCGGTCGGAGAGCACCTGCATGTAGCGGGCCAGCACGACCAGTTCGACATCCTCCGCGGCGACCAGGTCGAGCAGCCGCCGCTCGGCCTCCGCCTTGGTGTCCTTGGTCACCGGGATGTGGTGGAACGGGACGCCGTAGCTCTCGGTCAGGTCCTGGAGGTCGGTGTGGTTGGAGACCACCGCGGCGATCTCCACCGGCAGCGCGCCGATCCGGGTGCGGTACAGCAGGTCGTTCAGGCAGTGCCCGAACTTGCTGACCATGAGGATGATCCGCATCCGCTGGTCGCTCGGGTGGATCTGCCAGTCCATCCCGAAGGAGGCGCCGATCGCGGCGAAGCTGGCCCGCAGCTTGTCGACGGTGACCGGCTCGGTGGCGGAGAAGTGCACCCGCATGAAGAAGAGTCCGCTGTCCCCGTCCCCGAACTGCTGGCTGTCGATGATGTTGCAGCCGGTCATGAAGAGGTAGCTGGAGACAGCGTGGACGATGCCCTGCTTGTCGGGGCAGGACAGCGTGAGGACGTACTGGGCGCTGGCCGGCTGCTGTTCCACTGGGGGTATCCCGTTCTGAGGTCGTGACGTGGGTGGACGGTCCAGCGTGTCACATCCCGGACATCCGCCGCCCCGCTGCCCGTACTGCGGGACGGAGGGTGCCCGGCCCGTCACACCTGCGTGAGGATGCGCAGCACTTCCAGCGACTTGGGCGGCGCGTCCGGGTCCTCCCCGTCGCCCGCGGCCAGCGCGACGTGCGCCTCGCGGGCGGCCCGGACGGTCTCCGGCCAGCCGGGGTGGCCCAGGTAGGCGGAGGCCGGGGCGTCCGCGCCGACCTCGTGCAGCGTCTGCACGGCCCGCAGCACCGCGACGTCCACCAGCGCGGCCTCGGCGGAGTCCCGGAAGATCGTGCCGACGTACTTCTCGGCCGACCAGTGGTCCAGCCAGGTGTCCTCGACCAGCCGGTAGACGGCGTCGGTCACGTCCCCGTAGCCCTCCCGGCCGGTCAGCCAGGTCTCCCGCTGGAAACCGGGGTCGGACAGCATGTGCAGCGCCGAGCGCAGTCGGGCTCGCCAGCGCCACCAGGGCAGGTCGTTGAGCGGCATGCCGCCCATGGTGCTGGAGCGGTGGCCCGGCCGGGAGGCGTTTCGGGCGGACCGGTGCGAAGAATCTGTGCTGGCGGACATGGTGAACGATCGTACGTTCCCCGTCTGTTCGCGCTCCACTCCCGATCTACACGCGTACCGCCCCCGATTTCGGCCGCCGTTCGCCGCCCGTTCGCACTTCGGCCCTCTCGGCTTGCGGCGCCGGGGCTTGGCTTGCTCCGGTGCGCCGGAGGGCGCCCCAGAGAGGGAAGACCGATGACCAGCCGAAGGGACTCGTTCCAGGACGCCCGTCCCCCGATCGCGCGACGCCGCCGCCGGCGCCCGATCGCAGCCGCCGCGACCACCGCGGTCCTGCTCCCCACCCTCTTCTCGGCCTCCGCGTGCGGCGGATCGGCCGATGCTTCCACCAGCGGCACCGAACTGACCGTGATGACCTGGGCCCCGTCCGGCACCGGTGCGGCCGACCGCCCGGGCATGACGGTGCTCGCCTCCGCCATCGGCCAGGACGTCAACGGCAACGGCGGGATGAGCGGCCACCGGCTGCGGGTGATCACCTGCAACGAGCACAACTCCGCGGACGGTGCCCGCGCCTGTGCCCAGCAGGCGGTCGACGCCAAGGTGACCGCCGTGATCGGCTCCTACAGCCAGTGGGGCGAGGCGTTCATGCCGGTGCTGGAGCGCGCCGGAATCCCGCTGATCGGCGGCTACGGACTCTCCCAGCCGGAGTTCGCCAGCCCGCTGTCCTACCCGGTGGACGGCGGCCTGCCGGCGCTGGTCGCGGGCAACGGCCGCCAGCTGGTGGACGCCGGCTGCAAGAGCGTCGCCCTGGTCCGCCCGGACACCCCGGCCGGCGACAGCCTGCTCGGCTACCTGGGCACCGCGCTGCGGCCCGCCGGGGTCAAGCTGACCGACGTCAAGGCGCCCGAGCAGTCCTCCGACTACTCCCCGGTGGCCCGCAAGGCGATCGGCAAGGACGAGCCGGGCAACTGCATCACCAGCGCCCTGGCCGCCGAGCCGACCGGCAACCTGCTGGACTCCTACCGGCGGCTGGCCCCGAAGAACACCCGGATCGCCTCGGTGATCGGCAGCGTCCAGCAGTCGGTGGTGGACTCCACCGGCGGCGACTCCGGCCCGCTGAACGGCGCCTACGTCACCAGCTGGTACCCGCCGGAGTCGGCGAAGATCTGGGACGGGCTGCGCGCGGTGGTGCGCACCGACACCACCGGCGGCCACACCATCGACGTCTCCGACCCCGGCGTGCAGACCACCTGGGTCGCGTACGAGGTGTTCCGGACGGTGGTCCAGAAGCTGACGGAGGGCGGCCGGCCGGTCACCCCGAAGACGGTCTCCTCGCTGCTGGACAGCGGCGAGGGCATCGACGTCGGGATCACCCCGACGCTGAACTGGGGCACCACCAACATGCTGCCCAGCAGCGGATCGCCCCGGCTGGTGAACACCTGGGTCACGTACCAGGTGGTCAAGAACGGCCGGATGACCCTTCAGCAGCCGGGCTTCGTGGACGTCCGCTGGGCGCTCACCGGGGGCCACCCGCCGGCCTGACGGCGACCTCCCGGGCCAGGGGGGGGAGCCCCCCGTCCCTCACAGGTCGCCGTCGCTCCGGCTGGGCAGCCCGCTCTGGGCGGCGATCGTGTTCCAGAGCGCGGCGGCCTGCTTCTTCGCGGTGGTCGCGGTGCCGCTGGCCTGCACGGCGTTCTTGTAGTGCTGGTTGTCCTGCTTCTTCGCGTCGCAGGAGCCCTGGGCGTCCTGCGCCCAGGCCGCGTACTCGTCGTCGGCCTGGGCCGAGGCCGTCCAGGCCGCGTTGAGCTGCTCGACCAGCTGCTGGCCGCCGGGCAGCTTGTCGGTCTTCAGCTGGCCCAGCTTGCCCTGGAGCTCGCGGCGCTTGCCGGCCGCGGCGGTCAGCGCCTGCTGGGACTCGGGCAGCTTGTCGCACTTCTGCACCGAGGCGACCGCGGAGACCACCGAGCTGCGGCTGTCGCTCGCGGTGCCCAGCAGGTCGGACAGCGGCTGCGCCTGGGCCTTGACGTCCGGGTCGACGGCCGGGCCCGAGCCGCTCGCGCTCGCCGTGCCGGAGGCGCCGGTGGGGGCGGTGCTCACGGCGGCCACCGGGGTGGTCTTCTTGCCGTCCTCGGGCTCGTCCTTACCGCTGAGCAGGACGGCGGCCACGATGCCGGCCACCGCGAAGCCCGCCACCACACCGCCGACGATCAGCTTGTTGGAGCGGCGTCCGCCCCGGCCCGCGCCGCCCGTCCGGGTCGCGTCGAAGCCCCCGCCGGTGCTCTGGCCGTAGTCCTGCCCCTGGCCGGCGCCCGGTGCGTAGCCCTGGCCGTAGTCCGGCGTCGGGTAGGCCGGCTGCGGCTGCGCGGCCGGCGGATATCCCTGGTAGCCGGGCTGGGGCTGCGGCTGGGGGTAGCCGGGCTGGGCCGGTGCGGCCGGGTAGCCCGCCGCCTGCGGATCGCCGACCGGGTACGGCGGCAGGTGCTGGGTCTCCGGGGCCGGATCGTGCTGCGGGGCGCCGTACCCGGGCTGGGGCGCGCCCCACGGGGCCGCCTGCGCGGGCATCGCCTGGGTCGGCAGCGTGTGCGCGCCCTCGCCGAGGTACTCCGGCTGCCCGGACGGCTGGCCCACCGGCGGCACGGCCGAGTGGCCCTGCGGCTGCCCGGGCTCGGGGCGGAACAGGTCGTCCAGGTTGAAGTCACCGGAGTTCGGGTACGAGCGGCGCTGACTCAACGCGATTCCTCACCTGTGCAGGACCGCGCGCTGACGGCGGACCACATCTCGTCGGTTCTTGGGAGCATCACAGTTCCTTGGACGTCGCGCCCACGCTACCGGTTCGCCTCACCGGGTGACCACGTGGGCGGGACAACCGTCACGCTCCCTGCACAGACGATCCGCGACCGCCGCCGGCCCGGACCACCAGGGCCCGGGCCGCGTCGCTCAGGCCGCCTCGGCGTCCGCCCGGGCGTGGAACTCCCGGACCACCCGCTGCTCCCGGTACGGCTCCAGCCGGCGCCGGAACTCGTCCAGGTACTCCACGCCCCGGTTGGAGCGCAGCCCGCTCAGCAGCCGGACCGCCTGGGTGCCCGTCTCGCAGGCGCGTTCCAGGTCCCGCTGCTGGAGCTGGGCGGTGGCCAGCAGGACGAGGTCCACCGCGCGGCGCCGCACCCTGGTCGGCGGGTGCAGGTCGAGCGCCCGGCGGGCGTAGTGCTCGGCCTGGCCGGCCTGCTCCAGGTCACGGTGGCAGTGGGCCAGTTCGTCCGCGAGGTAGGCGTCGTCGAAGTGGGCGATCCAGTCCGGGTCGTCCTCCGGGCGGCGCTTCTCCATCATCGCCAGCGCCTTGGCCGACACCGCCTCGCAGGAGCGGGCGTCGCCGAGCAGGGCGTGGCCGCGGGCCTCGGCGGCGTAGAACATCGCCATCGCCGTCGGAGTGGCCACCGACCGGGCCCCCTCCTGGGCGGCGCGGGCGAGTTGGGCGATCTCCCGCGGGTTGCCGAGGGTGGCCGCCAGGTGGCTCATCGAGGCGGCCAGCACGTACCCGCCGTAGCCCCGGTCGTCGGCGGCCTGGGCGAGCCGCAGCGCCTGGATGTAGTAGCGCTGGGCGAGCCCGGGCTGCCCGGTGTCCACCGCCATGTAGCCGGCCAGTTCCGTCAACCTGGCCACGGCGGCGAAGAGTTGGCGCCCGATCTCCTCCCGGTAGGCGCCGCCGAGCAGGCCGGAGACCACCGAGTTGAGGTAGTGCACCACCACCGGGCGCACATGGCCGCTGCCGAAGCGGTGGTCCAGGTCGACCAGCATCACGGTGGTCGCCTTGATCGCGGCCACGTCGGTCGGACCGACCCGGGGGCCACCGGCCCGCGCCACCACCGGGTCCGGCGGGGTGATCAGCCAGTCCCGGCTGGGCTCCACCAGCGCGGAGGCGGCGACCGTCGCCCCGGTCAGGAAGTCCCGCCGGCCGACGTCGCTGCGCCACAGCTCGCAGACCTGCTCCAGGGCGGCGCCGATGGTCGGCGCGAACTGGAGCCCGATGCCGGAGCTGAGGTTCTTGCCGTCCGCCATGCCGATCTCCTCGACCGACACGCTGCGGCCGAGCTTGCGGCCCAGGGCCTCGGCGATCACGGCCGGCGCCTGCCCGCGCGGCTGCTGCCCGCGCAGCCAGCGGGCGACGGAGGTCTTGTCGTACCGAAGGTCCAGCCCGTGTTCGGCGCCGCAGAGGTTGACCCTCCGGGCCAGACCGGCGTTGGAGCAACTGGCCTCCTGGATCAGTTGCTGCAGGCGCTCGTTGGGCTGTCGTGCGACGAGTGGTCTCGCGGCCATTGGGCTTCGCCTCCCCACACCCTCCGGTCCCGGCCGGCGGGCGACGATTCTGCTGATCTGTTGCCGACTGTCCGACCGTCCAAGGAATCTGACACAAGGTTAGCGATCAGCGACGCCAGCGGGATACCCACGGTGACGAACCGCACCCCCCTTGCGCCCTGGGAAATGCTCCCGTGCGCCCCCACTGCGCCCGCCTTCGGGCCCTTCAACTCGGTCGACTAACCGGAACGGGTGACATCGCCCGGATGCACCCAACCGGGCGCCCCCGGGCCGTAACCAGCCTCACACACGGTAGTTGAGCACCCCGTGGAAGACATCCCCGATGTTTCGGGCCAGGACCAGAAGGCCGCTCCGCCCGCACTGCTCACCGAAGCCGCCGGCTACGCCGAGACCAGGCACTGGGAGGTGGCTCCCGGCGCCTGGCTGGTCGACGACGCCGGGGCCGTCCGCTGCTCCTGCGACGACCCGCACTGCCCCCTGCCGGGAGCCCACCCGCTGGACGCGGACTGGGCGCGCAAGGCGAGCGCCGGGCCCGGGGCGGTGCGGAGCTGGTGGTCCGAGCGGCCGCAGGCGTCGATCCTGCTGCCCACCGGGCGCTCCTTCGACGTCCTGGACGTCCCGGAGACGGCCGGCTGCCTGGCGCTCGCCCGGATGGAACGGATGGACCTCCAGCTCGGCCCGGTGGCGGTCCAGCCCGCCGCCCCCGGCCGGGTCGGGCGGCGGCTGCACTTCCTGGTGCTGCCCGGCGCCGCGGCCCGGCTCCCGGACATGCTGCGCCGGCTCGGCCGCCCGCCCGGCCGGCTGGACCTGGTGGCCCGCGGCGAGGGCGACTGGACGGTCGCCCCGCCCTCCCGGATCGGCTCCCTGGGGTACGCCCAGTGGGCCCGCACCCCCACCGCGCTCAACCGCTGGCTGCCGGACGCCGCCGAGCTGATCGGCCCGCTGGTCTACGCCTGCGCCCGCGAGGCGCCCCCGCGCCGGCCGGTCCGGGCCGCCGAGGCCGCCAGCCCGGCCCCGGTGGGCTGAGCCGGGCCCGCTCCGGCGGCCCGCCGCGGCCGACCGGAGCGGGCCCCGGAACGGACGCCCTCCGCCGATCGGGTGAGGGCGTGCACCGCGCGACACACCGCGCGCGAGTGACGGGCCCCGTCTCCCACCGGAGACGGGGCCCGTCATACGCATGTCCGGATAAGGCTTCCGTGTACCCGCTGGTCAGGCGTGAAAGCCCCTCGTACGAGTGACAGCACTCAAGGATTGCCATGATCGGCCGAGGGGAGGAATTGCGATGTGTGGGGACGCCGGAAGGGGCGCTCGGACGGGGAAGCCGGGCGGCGGCGGTGGAGGGGAAGCGGGAGGGGCGGAGGGGAGCAGGAGGGGACGGGGAGGGCGAAAGGGGCCCGCTGCACGGGGAGCAGCGGGCCCCTTCGCCGTACCGGCGCGCGGCGCCGACGCGCGGTGTCGGATCCCACGGCGCCGACGCACGCGGCGCCGACGCGGCCTCAGGCCTGGGCGACGAAGACGTGCTGGGCGATGTCCTTGCCCAGCTCCGCCGCGTTGTCCCCGGTGCCGACCAGCACGCCGCCGACGCCGGCGCTCACCTTGACCGTGGACCCCGGCCGGACCCCGGCCCGGCGCAGGGTGCTCATCAGTGCGCTGTCGGTCTGGATCGGCTCGCCGATCCGGCGGACCACCACGTCGGCCCCGGCCTCGCCCGGCTTGACGGTGTCCAGCGGGACGAGCCCGGCGTCGAAGCCCTCGCCCTCGGCCTTGGTGTCGCCCAGCTCGTCCAGGCCCGGAATCGGGTTGCCGTACGGGGACTGGGTGGGGTGGCCGAGCATGGCGAGCACCTTGCGCTCGACCGTCTCGCTCATCACGTGCTCCCAGCGGCAGGCCTCCTCGTGCACCTGCTCCCACTCCAGGCCGATCACGTCGACGAGCAGGCACTCCGCGATGCGGTGCTTGCGCATCACCCGCACCGCGAGCCGGCGGCCCTCCTCGGTCAGTTCGAGGTGGCGGTCACCGGCGACCTGGAGCAGCCCGTCGCGCTCCATCCGGCCGACCGTCTGGCTGACGGTGGGGCCGCTCTGTTCCAGGCGCTCCGCGATCCGGGCGCGCATCGGGACGATGCCCTCCTCCTCCAGCTCCAGGATGGTGCGAAGGTACATCTCAGTGGTGTCGATCAGCCCAGACATCGTCGCCGGCTCCGTTCTTCGGTGTCCTCACCGCCAATTCTGACGTACCGGACCGACAACCGGGCCCGCGCCGGGGCTCCCGGGGGCCGTTTTCCCCACTGTTGACAACGGTGCCGCCGGGGCGCGACCGTGCTCGCCGAAGCTTTCTCCACCGGCGGTCTGGACCACCCGGACCACCCCACCCCGGCCGGCTCCCCCACCGGCAGAGAGCGAAGGCACCAGATGAACGACCTGGTCGGCAGGTACTTCGACGCCGCGATCGCCCACCTCCAGCGGGTCCGGGAGGAGGAGGCCGACACCATCGAGGCCGCCGCCGCGCTGCTGGCGGAGGCGATGACCGAGGGCCGCCGGGTCTTCACCTTCGGCGCCGGGCACTCGGCGCTGGCGGCCCAGGACGTGGTCTACCGGGCCGGCGGGCTCGTCCCGATCAACCTGCTGAACGTCCCCGGGATGGCCGGGGTGACGGTGATGCCCGCGCCGCTGTCCAGCGCGCTGGAGCGGGTCTCCGGGCTGGCCACCGCGACCCTGGACCTGACCCCGGCGACCACCGGGGACCTGCTGTTCCTGATCTCGCTCTCCGGCCGCCAGGTGATGCTGGTCGAGCTGGCCCGCTACGCCCGGGACCGCGGCCTCAAGGTGATCGGGGTGACCTCGCTGGCGTACCCGCCGGAGGTGCCCTCGGCGCACCCGACCGGCACCTACCTCAAGGACCACTGCGACGTGGTGCTGGACAGCAAGATCGCGGTCGGCGACGGCGAGCTGACCCACCCGGGCGCCGAGACGACCTTCGGCCCGGTCTCCACCATCGTGACCAGCGCGCTGATGCAGGCCGTGGTCGCCTCGGCGGTCGGCCGGCTGGCCGACAAGGCCGCCGCCGGGGAGTGCCCCGCGCCGCCGCTGTTCCGCTCCGGCAACGTCCCGGGCGGCACCGAGTGGAACGCCAAGCAGATGGCCGAGAACGCCGAGCGGGTCTTCTACACCTACTGACCGGCCCTCCCGCGCCCCCCGCGCACACCGCCGGCCACCGCGCGCCCCCACCGGCTCCCCGTACGCTGGGTGCCGGTCCGGACACTGGGAGTACCGGACAAACCACGGGACTTCCCGGCCACATCCGGCCGCCCCGGCCGTCACCAGGCGTACCGGAGAGCCGCCCGGGGCAGGAGGGCGGTGCGACCGGAGCGACTGGTGGGGGCCGAACATGGCGTCTGTTGCGGGACGGACCGGGTGGGTGCGGGAGCGGGAGCTGCTCCCCGAGTTCTTCTGGGCCGCCGACGCGGCCTCGCTGCGCGGGCAGCGCCGCTCGGTGCTGCTCTCCGCCTGGGAGCTGGTCCTGCTGGTGGCCGCCGCGGCGAGCGGCTCGGCCGACGGCGAGCCCTGGGCCTGGTCGGCGGCCGTGGCCTACCTCGGCGCGATCGCGCTGGCGGTGGTGATCAGCCGGCAGAACCCGCAGGGCCTCTGGTACGAGGGCCGGGCCGCCGCCGAGTCGGTGAAGACGCTGGCCTGGAAGTACGCCGTGCGGGCCGACGCCTACCAGCCGCCGCCGCGCGCCCTGCCGGACGCCGAGGGCCTGTACGGCTTCCAACTCGCCCGGGTGCTCGGCGCGTTCCGGGGCGGCCCGGTGTCCGTCCCGGAGAACGGGGCGGGGATCACCCCGGCGATGCGCGACCTGCGCGGGCAGCCGCTCGCGGTGCGCCGCGAGGTGTACCTGGCCGAGCGGATCCAGGTGCAGCACGACTGGTACCGCGCCAAGGCCCGCCACTGCGCCCGCGCCGGGCACTGGGCCGGGCTGCTGGGCGTGCTGCTGCCCGCGCTCGGCCTGGTGCTGGCCCTGCTGCGGGCGCTCGGCGCGTTCACCTACGACGCGCTGGGCACCGTCTCGGCGGTGGCCGCCTCGGTCACCGCCTGGGCGCAGCTGCGCCAGTACCGGCCGCTGGCCGCCGCGTACGCCCTGGCCGCCGAGGAACTGGCGCAGATCCGGCGCCAGCTCGCCCGGCTGGACCTGGAGTCGCTGGAGGCCGAGGAGATCTGGGCCCGCCTGGCCCGGGACGCCGAGGACGCGATCTCCCGCGAGCACACCACCTGGCAGGCCCGCCGAGAGGTGCGCACCACCACCGACCGGGAGCACGCCACCGATCCGGAGCCCTGAGGAGGCCGCAGGTGTCGTTACGGATGGTCAGAACGGCGGACGACCGCCTCCTCGCCGTCGAGTCCCTCGGCGACCCGCGCGGCCGTCCGGTGTTCCTGCTGCACGGCATGCCGGGCAGCCGGGTCGGCCCGCATCCGCGCAGCACCGTGCTGTACCGGCTGGGCGTCCGGCTGATCTCGTACGACCGGCCCGGCTACGGCGACTCGACCCGCCTGTTCGGCCGCCGGGTGAGCGCGGCGGCCGCGGACGTGCGGACCATCGCGGACGAGTTCGGGCTGGAGGGCTTCGCGGTGCTCGGCCGCTCCGGCGGCGGCCCGCACGCGCTGGCCTGCGCGGCGCTGCTGCCGGAGCGGGTCAGCCGGGTGGCGGTGCTGGTCGGCCTCGCGCCGCGCGACGCGGCCGGGCTGGACTGGTACGCGGGGATGACCCCGTCCAACGTCCGGGCGTACCAGGAGGCGGAGCGCGGGCACGGCCGGATGGCCGACGCGATGGAGTTCCGCTCCCGGCAGATCAAGGACGACCCGGTCCGGCTGCTGAACGGGCTGCGCACCGAACTCTCGCCCGCCGACCGGGAGGTGGTGGCGGACAGCGGGCTGCGGCGGATGCTCCAGAGCAACTACCGGGAGGCGTTCCGGCACGGCGCGGACGGCTGGATCGACGACGTGCTGGCCTTCACCGCCGACTGGGGGTTCGACGTCGGGTCGATCCGGGTGCCGACCTGGCTCTGGCACGGCGCGGACGACCAGTTCTCCCCGGTCGACCACTCCCGCTGGCTGGCCGACCACATCCCGGGCGCCGAACTGTTCCTCGAACCGGGGGCCGCGCACTTCGGGGCGTTCCGGGTGATGACCACCGCCCTGGCATGGGCTGCCGGGTAGGCCACTCCCCCGGCTCAGCCCCGCACCGGCGTCAGGGGCGCCGAACCACCCAGCACCGCCAGCACGTTGTCCACCGCCAGGCCACCCATCGCCTGCTCGGGACGTTCCGGGAGACCACCACCGCACCGGCGTCAAGGGCGCCGAACCACCCAGCACCGCAGGCACGTTGTCCACCGCCAGACCACCCATCGCCTGCCGGGGACGTTCCGGGAGACCACCACCGCACCGGCCCGCGCGGCGGGGCAGGCCACCCCCCGGCTCAGCCCCGCACCGGCGTCAGGGGCGCCGAACCACCCAGCACCGCAAGCACGTTGTCCACCGCCAGACCACCCATCGCCTGCCGGGTGCGGACGGTGGCGCTGCCCAGGTGCGGGGCGAGCACGGCGCGTTCCTGGGCGAGCAGCGCGGACGGGACGGCCGGCTCGTGCTCGAAGTTGTCCACGGCCGCGGCGAACAGGGCGCCGGACTCCAGCGCCGCGGCCAGCGCCTGCTCGTCCACCACTCCGGCGGTCATGCTGACCACCACCGCGCCGGGCGGCAGCAGGGCGAGCCGGCGGGCGTCCAGCAGGTGCCGGGTCTCGGCGGTGAACGGGCAGGTGACGACCAGCACGGTGGAGGTGGCGAGCAGTTCCTCCAGCGGCTTCCAGTCGGCGCCCTCGGCCTGCTCGGGCGGCAGGGCCCGGCGGTTGTGGTAGCTGACCGGCATGTCGAAGGCGCGGGCCCGGCGGGCCACCGCCTGCCCGATCCGGCCCATTCCGAGCACGCCCAGCGGGGTGCCGGCCAGCTCCAGGCCGAGCAGGAAGTTCGGTGCCCAGGTCCAGGGCGCGCCGGAGCGCAGCAGCCGTTCGCCCTCGCCGAGCCGGCGGGTGGCGGACAGCAGCAGGGCCCAGGCCATGTCGGCGGTGGCGGTGGTGAGCACGCCGGGGGTGTTGGTGACCAGCACGCCGCGCTCGGCGCAGGCGGCCACGTCCACGTTGTGGTAGCCGACGGCGTGGTTGGCGACCACGGCCAGCTCCGGCCCGGCGGCGTCGAGGAACTCGGCGTCCACCCGGTCGTCCAGGGTGGTGATCACGGCCCGCCGGCCGCGGACGGCGGCCAGCAGCTCGGCCCGGTCCATCGCCAGGTCGGAGTCGTGGCAGGTGGCGGCGTGGTGCGCGGTGAGGCGCTCGATGACGCCGGGGGCGAGGCGCCGGGTGACCAGGACCGGGGGCGGGGTGCTCATGGTTCCGCAGCGTACCCCCGGTCCGGGAGCACCCCCGAGGCCCCGGCCCGCGAGCGCGCGCCGGCCCGGAAGCTGGCGCCGACCCAACAGCGCGCCCCGGCCTGCGAGCGCGCCTCGCCCCGGAAGCGCCCCCGCCCCTCCCGTCACACCGGCTGCGGCTCCAGGTCCCGGTTGATCCGCTTCCAGCCGCGCGCCGAGACCGTGTTGGGGTGCTCCTCGCCGAACTGCCGGATCAGCTCGGCGATCGACCGCGCCCGCAGCTCCGCCGCCTGGGTGTGCTTCCCGGCCGCCCGCAGGGTGATCGCCAGGTTGGCCTCGCAGGCCACCGCGTCCGGGTGCTGCGGGCTGTAGCGCTCGCACAGCCCCCGGTAGGCGGCCCGGCCGAGCCGTTCGGCGCGCTCTATCTGCCCGTCGTCGCCGTAGGCGTTGGCCAGGTTGATCATCGCGTTGAGGGTGTACGGGTGCTCCGCCCCGACCGAGCGGGTCAGCCCCTCGACGGTGAGCCGCCCGCGCTCGATGGCGCCCTGGACGTCGCCGCTGCCCCGCAGGTAGATGCCGAGGTTGTTGGCGCAGGCCAGGGTGAACGGGTGCTCGTCACCGAACAGCCGCCGGTGGCCCTCGAAGACGGTGGAGCAGAGGTCGCGGGCGGCCTCCTTGTCTCCGGAGGCGCTGTGGTCGGCGGCCAGGTTGAGCGCGCAGGCGAGCGCGTCGGGGGCGTCCGCGCCGTAGCGCTCCAGGTACCGCTCGTAGGTCTCCCTGGTGATCCGGCGGGCCTCGGCGAGCTGGCCGATCCGGCGCAGCGAGACGGCCAGCGACTTGGCGTTGCGCAGGTTCTCCGGCAGGTCCGGGTCCAGCACGTCGCCGAGGTCGGAGGTGACCTCCTGGAGGAGGTCCACCGAGCCGCGGTAGTCGCCGAGTTCGCGCAGGTCGCGGGCCAGGTTGGACTTGGTGGACAGGGTGTAGGGGTGCTTGGGGCCGAGCACCGCGGTGCGCCGGTCGAGGGTCTCCTGGTCGAGTTCCCGGGCCGCCTCGCTGTCGCCGACCAGCCGGTAGTCGATCGCCAGGTTGTTCGCCATGGAGAGCGTGCGCGGGTTGTCGTCGCCGAACAACTCGCGGAACTGGTCGAGGATTTCGCGGTCGAGGTCGAGCGCGGCCTGGAACCGGCCGAGGGCCCGGCGGTCGGCGCCGAGCGAGCCGGCCGTCATCAGGGTGTACGGGTGGTGCTCGCCGAGCAGGGCCCGCTGGCGCTCCACGGTGTCCTCGTCCAGGGCCAGCGCCTCGGCGTAATTGCCTTGGGAGCGGAGGACGTTGGCGAGCTGGAAGCGCAGCAGCAGGGTCTGCCGGTCGTTCTCGCCGAGCTTGCCGGTCCACTCCGCGTCCAGGGCGTGGCCGAGGTCGCGGGCGCGGTCGAGTTCGCCGCGCTTCCACAGGTAGCGGACCCGGTCGATGAGCAGCTGGCGGGTGTCCGCCTCGTCGCAGTTGTGCGCCTTGGAGGGCGACAGGTGCGGCCAGATCTCGTCGAAGGCGGGCCAGTTGGCCGGGTCGTCGGTGTCGCCGAGGACGGGCCGGGCGCCGGTGAGGATGCGGTGCACCTCGTGGACGGCGATCTCCTGTTCTTCGGCGGTCATCCCGGCCCGGATCACCGCCTGGACGAGCCGGTGCACCTGGAAGCTGTTGCTGCCCGCGTCGACCTTGGCCAGCGCGTACCGGCCGATCGCCTGGATCACCTTGCCCAGCATGAACTTGTCGCTGAGGTCGGCGTCGAACTTCACCAGTGCCCGGATCATCTGGTCGCTGTAGAAGAGGTTCATCGAGATCGGCTCGGGCGCGAAGAACGCGCACAGCTGGAGCAGCCGGACGGCCGCCGGGGACTGCTCGCGCAGCCGTCCGATCGACACGTTCCAGGTCGCGGCGACCGGGGTCGGGTAGTCGGCCGGGCGGCCGACGGCCAGCGCGCGGGCGGCCTCGGCGTGCAGCTGGGCGACGTAGGTCTCCACCGGGGTGCCGGTGGTGTCCAGCCAGGCGGCGGCCACCTCGACGGCGAGCGGCAGGTCGCCGACCGCCTCGGCGACCCGGTCAGCGTCCGGGCGGGAGAGGCTGCGGGCGCGCCGGCACAGGTGCTCGACGCTCTCGCCGCGGGTGAAGACGTCGACTTCGAGCGCCTCGGCGTGCCCGGTCCAGGCCTGGTTGCGGGAGGTGACCAGGATGTGGCCGGAGCCGCCGGGGAAGAACCGGCGGATCTCCGAGGGCTCGTCGGCGTTGTCGAAGATCAGCAGCCAGCGCGAGGTGGGCACGCCTCGGCGCAGCGCCTCCCGGGCGGCCTCGGCGGCCTCGGAGACCGAGTCGCCGACCCGCAGTCCCAGCCGGCGGGCGAGTTCGGCGAGCGCCGGGGCGACCAGCTCGGTCTGCTCGGCGTCGATCCACCAGACCAGGTCGTAGTCGGACATGAAGCGGTGGGCGTACTCCAGCGCCACCTGGGTCTTGCCGACGCCGCCGAGCCCGTACAGGGTCTGCGGGGTGGGCAGCACGGCCGCCATGCCGCCGCGCAGCTGGTTGCGCAGTTGCTCCAGGACGGCGGCGCGGCCGGTGAAGGAGGGGTTGCGCGGCGGGACGTCCCACACCGAGGGCTTGCTGCCGGGGAAGCGCGGCCCGCCGCTGGGCGCGTCGTCGAGCGGGGCGTCGCCGCGGCCGAGGGCGCGCAGCAGGCTCTGGATCGACTGCGCCTCGTCGCGGCCGACCAGGTCGACCGGGTTGCGGTTGCTGAACGGCGCGGTGAGCCGCACGTCGCCGACCCGGACGGGCAGCAGCTGGCGCCGGGTGCCGGAGGGGTCGGAGCTGACCACCGACTCCCACAGCGCCCGGGCCTGCGGGGAGCGCTGGTAGGCGGGCGAGAGCACGGCGACCGTGCGGTACGCGGAGTCGATGCCGCGCTCGGTCTCCTCGCGCGGGTCGGTGCCGGCGCTGAGGTCGCGCGGGAGCACCCGGAAACCGGCCCGGGTCAGGACGGACTCGATCCAGTCCGCCCACATCCGGTCCTCGGGGACGTAGGAGAGGTAGAGGTCCGCGGGGACGGACGGGCGGCGGCGGGTGAACGCGTCCACGTAGCGCAGCCGCACCTCCTCGTCCATCGGTGGCAGGCCGGGCGCCCGTCCGTCAGTGAGCATGGAGGTGAGCCGCTCGCAGGCGGCCAGCATCGAGGTGGGGGTGCCGGTCTGGTCGCCGAAGGTGGCGAGGATCTCCTCGTAGGCGTAGAACGGCCGGTACGGGATCTCCACCGAGCCCCAGTACTGGGCGAGTTCGTCGCCGCTCAGGCCGGCCGGCAGCCCGTCGAAGCGGACCCGGGCGAGGGCCCGGCCGGCGTCGGCCTTCTCCTTCTCGCCCTCGTCGATGCGCATCGGGACGGGCAGGATGCGGATGCCGCGCTCGCGGTAGCGGTCGTGGATGTGCTGGGCGATCCGGGAGGCGCCGTCGATGGACTGGTCGCTCAGGGTGAAGCAGACCACCAGGTCGTCGGGCATCTGGACGGTGCAGATCTCGGCGATGTCGGACAGGCCGGTGCGGGAGTCGATCAGCACGTAGTCGTAGCGCTTGGCCATGTCGGCCTTGAGGGCGTCGAAGAACTGCCCGCCGTCGAACCGGTCGTAGAAGATGTCCCAGTCCAGGTGGGTGACGGCCTCGGAGTAGTCGCGGTTGAACTGGCCGGCGGAGAGGAAGTCGAGGCTGCCGGTGGCCGGGAAGTACGGCCAGCTGAGCGAGAGCGCGTGCGGGTGCACCCGGGCGAAGTCGAGGTGCCAGCCCTCGGCGTGCTCGACGGGCCGCAGCGCCTCCTCGCGGTACTCGGCGATCAGGTCCATCATGCCGGTGGTGCCGGCGAGCGAGGCCGGGTCGAGGAACGGGTGGAAGAACTTGGCCAGGCCCGGCGCCTCCAGGTCCCAGTCGACGGTGAGCACCCGGAAGCCGTTGGCGGCCAGGATCCAGGCGGTGTTGGCCAGTGCCATGGTCCGGCCGGTGCCGCCCTTGTACGAGTAGAAGGTGATGATCCGGCCGTTGCGGTCCTGCTCCGCCGCCGCCCGCCGCTCGGCCTCCCGCTGGGCGACCACGTCGGCGGGGGTGATGCCGCCGAGGCGGAGGTTCCTGGTGCGGTTCTCACTCATCGCGGTCCTCGTCCCCCCATCGGGTGGTGCGGCCGTTGCGGTCGCTGCCGCCCGGTCCTCGGTCGTTTCCTCGGTCGTACCCCTGCTCGTTTCCTCTGCCGCGCCCTTGCCCGCGCCCTTGGCCGTGCCTTTGGTCGTCCCTCTGGTCGCGCCTCTGGTCGTGTCCCTGGTGGTGCTCGCGGTCGTGCCCCTGGAGGTCGTCGAAGGAGTCCGCCGGGGACCCGTCCGGTCCGTACCCGCCTCCGCCGCGCCGGAACGCGTCCCGCAGGCTCGGCCGGGGCACCGGGGGCTCCTCCGGCTCCGCCCGAGTGCGCCCCTCGAAGGCGTACTTGGCCTTCATCGCCGCCCGGGGCAGCGCGTCGTCGAAGTCCTCCAGCGTCCTCAGCCCGGTCGGGCCGGTCGCGCCGAGGAAGCTCGGGCGGCTGGCCCGCCGGGTGATGCGCAGCGCCTCGTCACTCAACTCCACCAGCTCGTCCGCGCGTTCGACGCACTCCGGGTCGTCGCCGTTGAACGGCTCCAGGATGCTCACCCAGGCGGCGTCCGAGCGGTCGAAGCGCCGGACCAGCTCACGCCGGCGCGGGTCGCGCAGCGCCCACCGGTCGAGCAGCAGCAGTCCGGGGGCCTCGGCATGGCCGTCGATGATCGACTCGACCTCGTCGTCGAACTCGTGCACGGTCGGCTGGAACCCCAACTGCCGCGCCAGGCGCACCGCGTGCTGGGCGATGGGAGAGCCCGTCGGCCGGTACGGGTGCCAGTCGATCCGCCGCTCGCCGTAGTAGTCGGGGCTGCGGTCGTCGGGCAACTCGCCCTGGTGGTAGGCGAGGACGGAGATCCGCAACTGTCTGGTCGGGGCGGTGACGTTGAACGCGCTGGGCAGGGAGTTGAACTCCAGCCGCCGCCCGACCGGGATCACCGTCTCCTCGGCGACCTGCACGATCCGGGCGGCCAGCCGGTGCACGGCCAGTTCGTAGGCGGCGCGGAAGTAACTGAGCTTCATCAGCGCGTAGAGGCCCTCGGTGGCGTACTCGGGGCCGAAACTCGCGTGGTTGAACTGGAGCTCGCTCGCCACGGTCGGCAATCGGTAGCGGCTCATCGGGGCCCACAGCACCGGGACGATGCCGCTGGTGCGCTCGTAGTCGAGGTTCGCCGGGTAGACCGGCCGGCGGGTGAAGGCGTGCCATTCCTGGCCGCACGGAACGCTGTTGAAGTACCTCGGGGAGTACAGGGGTACGAACACCCGGCAGGTCGCCAACTCGTCGGACAGTCGTTCGGCCCACAACTCGCCCTGGTGCATCGACTCGTCCATGAAGCCGACGGCGACCCCGTCCGGGACGGTGGTGATCTGGAGCACCGCCTCGCAGAGGTCCCGGTACAGCTGCCTGACCCAGTGGTTCGGATCGCTCGCGCCCCGCGCACCGGCCTTCGGGGTGTGCGCGTAGGAGAGGAAGAAGTACGGCCGGGCTTCGTCCTCGTCCCAGCCCCGGTCAGTCACACGCGCCTCCCCCGGGCCCGTCGGCAAACCTGCCTCCCGCAGCCCCCGTGCGGCGGGGCTTCAGTGTAGGAACGACTGAGACCCCAATGGAATAGCACAACGTCTCGCACGAATTGACATGACCGAATCGATGACGCCAGCCGCGCAAGGGAGCAGTACCCTCGTTCCGGCCGCCGCGCACCACCGGGAGGACATCCGTGGATCACCTCGACTGGCAGAGGTCCAGCACCAGCATGGGCAAGGACGAGTGGATCGAGATCGCCTCCGAGGGCGACTTCGTCTACATCCGGCAGTCGAACGACCCGGCGCTCGTCGTGACCACCACCCGCGTCAAGTTCAACGCCTGGGTCCTCGGGGCCAAGGCGGGCGAGTTCGACCACTTCGTCGGGCTCTGAGCCCGACGGCCCGAGCCGTGGGGGCTGCGCGGGAAGTCGGCCCGCCCGACTTCCCGCGCAGCGTCGGTTCACGTGCCGGTCTCGGCTACGCGCCCGGCTCGGCTCACGCGCCTGCCTCGGCTCACCTGCCCGGCTCGGCTCACCTGCCCGTCTCGGCTACGCGCCCGCCTCGGTCAGCCAGCCGTCGAGGGGTGTCCGGCAGGAGTTGGCGATGCCGGCGACCATCCCGTACGTCCCCACCAGCGCCAGGAGTTCCAGCAGCTCGGGCACCGAGTAGCGGCCGGACAGCGCCTGCCAGGTGTCCGGGGCGAGCGCGTGCCCGTTGTGCAGCTCGTCCACGGCCCGCAGCACCGTGCGGTCGGCCGCCGACCACTCGGGGTGCTCCGACCCCTCCCGGACGCGGTCGATCTCGGCCCCGGTCAGCCCGGCCATCGCGGCGAGCCGGACGTGGTGCTCCCACTCGTACGACGAGCCGGTGCGGTGCGCGGTGCGCAGGATGGCCAGTTCGCGGTCGCGGAACGACAGCAGGCCCTGGTTGAGCTGGGCGAGCAGCGGCACCAGGGCGACCAGCAGGTCGGGGTGGTGGCCGATGGTGGCCAGGACGTTGAGCACCGGGCGGCCCGCCAGCGGCCCGGCGCCGTCGGCGAGCAGGTCGGCCGCGGGGCCCTCCAGCCGTCCGGCGAGGGCGGCGATCCCGGTGGCGGGCAGCGGTGCCACGCGGGGGGCCTCAGCGGTGAACTCGTCGAGTCCGGCCAGCAGGTCCTGCTCGACCGGGGTGCCGTCACCGTTCAGCTCGCGGTACACGGCACCGATGTTGAGCAGCAGCCGCTCGCGGTCGATCCAGTGCTCGAACCCGTCCAGGTCCATCTCCCGCGCGGCCCGCAGCACCGGGACGCCCGCCCGGTGGGAGCGCGTGGCATGGTCGAGGACCCGCTCCAGGTAGCCGCGGAAGGTGCGGACCTCCGGCTTGCCGACGACCGGACCGTGCCCGGGCACGATCGTCTCGACGTCCAGGCCGAGGATCAGGTCGCAGGCGGCGATCCAACGCTCCACCGGTCCGCTGTGGACCACCGGGTGGCCGCCGATGAACAGGATGTCCCCGGCGAACAGCACACCGGTGTCGGGCACGTGGACCAGGACGTCTCCCCAGGTGTGGGCGGGCCCGACCTCGATCAGCCGGACGGTGCGCCGCCCGACGGTGACGTCCAGCTCGCCGCTGAAGGTCCGGTTCGGCAGGGTGGGCGTGATGCCGGTGAAGTCGAAGACCTTCCGCATCTCCTGGACGACGCGCGGGAGCGGCAGGTCGCCAGGTGCGGCGAGGAGCCGGTGGAGGTGGTCACGGCCCATGTCGATCGCGGCGGCCTCCGAGGCGATCACCGTGGCCTCGGGCAGCAACTGGTTGCCCCACCAGTGGTCGCCGTCGCTGTGGCTGTTGACCAGGGTGTCGACGCTGACCCCGGGCAGGGCGCGTGCGACGGCGTCGAGCAGGTCCCGGGTCTGCGGGACGGTGAACAGGGTGTCGACGAGCAGCGCCTCGTCACCGGAGACGACCAGGCCGGCGTTGCTGAGCCCCCAGGAGCCGTTCGGCTGGAGGTAGGCGTAGGTGTCGGCGGCGATCTCGTGCAGGCCGAGGGTGTACGGGACGACCATCGTGGGTCTCCTCGCTAGGTGGGCTGGATGGCTCAAGGTGTACTCCAGTTCATGAATGGATTCAAGTACACTTTTCTCGTGACCTACGCGAACCGACACCACCAGCGCCGCACCACGACCCGGGAACGACTGCTCACAGCAGCGCTGGAGCTGTTCGCCACCCACGGGTACGCGGCGACCACCTACGACCACATCGCCGAACGCGCGAACGTGGGGCGCCAGACGGCGTTCAACCACTTCCGCCGCAAGGAGGACTTCGTCACCGCCTGGGCCCAGCGGCGGCACGAGGTCCTGGAGCAGCAGGGAGACCCTCACGCGCCCGCCTTCGAGGCGCTCGCCGACGCCCTGCGCGCCCTCGCACACCTCAACGAGCGGGAGTACGCGCTGGCCAAGGAGCTGCACGACAGCGGAGTGCTCCACGCCGCCTTCGCCCTCGGCACGACGGCACCCCAGGCGTTCACCGCCGCCGCCCTCCGAGGGCACGAACGGGGGGAGATCCGATTGGAGTTGAACCCGTGCGTCGTCGCCGACCTGGTGTTCGACAGCTACATCACGGCCCTGAGCCGCTGGCTGGCCGCCGAAGCCCGCTACCCGCTCGCCGACGCCCTGCTCGCCCGCCTCGACATCCTCGCCGCCGGCTTCACCGGGTGACACACGGGCGCGGGCCCCGACCGACGGCCGGGGCCCGCGCGCGCCTCACGGCCGGCCGCGCCTGAACTCCCGGACGACCGCAAGGAGGTTGATCAGCGTGCTGGCCGGGACATTGCCGAGGGAGACGAGGACCTGGCCGCTCAGGATGGTCTCACCGGGCTTGGCGGAGGGCCAGAGAAGGCCCAACTCGCGGCTTTCAGTGCGCAGTTCCACGATCAGATCGGTGAGATCGCGGCGGGTGAGGTGGCGGATCGCCGGATCACGCGGGTGGATGGGGCGGAGGGTGCTCACGCGACGCAGTCCAGCTCGAACCAGACCCGCTTCCCGAGCTTCTGGGGCTCGGCACCCCAGCGATGCATGAGGCCCTCCACCAGCTGGAGCCCCCGCCCCGACTCGGCGTGAAGGTTGAGGCCCTGACACTTCGGGAGCTCCGAGCTACGGTCCGCGACGGTCACGCGGAGGGTGTTGCCGGAGTAGACCACGGTGACGACGGGCGAGTCGGTGCGACCGTGCCGTCACGCGTTCACGATCAGTTCCATGAGGGCGAGTTCGGCATCCCCGATGGAGGAGGGACCGTACCCGGCGCGCAACATCGCATCGCGCAACACCTCGCGGGACACGGTGAGGGAGGGGGAGTTGAGGTGGGGGTTACACATGGGGAGTCTCCCATCAGCTCAGATGAGCTACGCGCGGAGAGACCTGACGCCCCATCCGGCGAGCAGTGCAGTGAGACTTTAGGGGATTCTGAGGAAAGTTGGCAACACTCTCCGGATGCAGTCCTACACTGTCCGTAGGTGACGATCCGCGAGGAAGGTACGCCCATGGCATTCGGAAATGGGATCAGCGAGCGTCAGCGCCGGTTGGGCGAGGAACTCCGCAGGGTACGTGATGCCGCCGGCCGCTCGGCGCTGGAGGTCGGACAGGCGATCGGCGTGAAAGGCCCAGCCGTCAGCCACATCGAGTCCGGCAGGATGGGCCTAAACCTTCCTCGGCTGAACACCTGGCTCGACCTGTGCGACGTGACGGACTCCGGCTACCGGGCCGGCCTCGCCGCCATGTGCGAGAGCTCCGGCAAGGGCTGGTGGACCGATTTCAAGACCCACGTCACACGAAGCTCACTCGACCTGGCCGAGGCAGAGGCCCGGGCAACGGGCTTGGACAACTACGAATCCCTGTTGATCCCCGGCCTCTTGCAGACCAAGGCCTACAGCGAGGTCATCCAGGGGTACACCGAGAAGAAGGTCGAGTTCCGCCACGAACGTCACAGGGTTCTGCTGGGCAAGAACGCCCCTACATACCGTGCCGTGATCCACGAGGCGGCCTTGCACATGATGTACGGAGGGGCAACGGTCATGTGGGACCAGCTGAATCACCTGATCGAGATGAGCAGGCTACCCAACGTGACGATCCAGATCCTCCCCTTCGACTGCACCACATTCGCGTCGAACGACACGCCCTTCCTACTCATCCGTGGCACTCACGCCCGGCTTGGCACGGTGCTGCTCGAACACCCACATGGATCCAACTTCATTGGAGACCCTGAGGTCGTGACAACATTTGACCGGAAGTTCGACCGTCTCAGGGGCTTGGCTCTTCCACCCCTGTCCGCGGTGACATCCGCGTCATCACCCGTTGATCGGGACTCATTGGGTTTGATCCAGCACATCCGCTACAAGGTCCAGGGAAGATAGCCATGCACCAGCTCAACTGGCAGAAGTCCAGCTTCAGCAGCGACCAGGCCAACTGCGTCGAGATCGCTTCCGCCGACGAGCTGGTCCACATCCGCGAGTCCGACGACCCCGCCCACATCCTCACCACCACCCGCCCCACCCTCCACGCCTGGCTCCTCGCCGCCAAGGCCGGCCACTTCGACCACCTCGCCGAAGCCTGACTCCCGCCCCCGCGCCCCGGCTGACCACCGGGACGCGACGGCGAACTACCCCACCTGGCAGGCAAGCCCAGGCCAGAACCGATTGGGACACACGACCAGGTAGCTCCCGGCCCAACGGTTCTCCGACGCCCAGGCTCCCCAGACCACGTCACCCCCGCCCACGAGCTGCGCCACCGCACGCTCCCGGCGCTTCTCGGTCACCTCACGTCCGATCCCCTGGTCGCAACACCAACCGGCCATCCAGGAGACCGCGTCCTCCGGCCGCGCCCAGGTGCCCCGCACCTGGGAGGCCGGTCTCCGGAGCCACCAGCCGGTCATCATCGGCGGCAGTTCCGAGGTCTGGAATCCACCTCCTTCCACCGGCCGCCGGTCCCGTTCCTTCGCCAGCATGAGGCCATCACCTGCCCAGCCATAGCCGTGGTAGTGCTGCACCCGCGCGCATCCCCTCCGGAAACGACAAGGTCCCGACTGCCCGCCACACAGCGGGCAGCCGGGACCACGGATCTCTGACTCTCAGGGCCTCAGACCAAGAGCCCGAACCTCGCCGGGTCGAGCCCGGCGGCCCTCAACTCCTCGCGGGTGAAGAGCAACGGCCCCCGGTCCGGCCGCTTGCTGTCGCCGACGGCGAACACGTCCTCCTCGACCAGCCCGAGCGTCATGCACGACTCACCGTCGTCGCCGCCGCCCTGGTTGCCACCGCACGCGCGGTTGAACTCCACCTTCGACAAGTCGAGTTCGTACAGGTCGCGATCGATCACTACCGCACCTCCTGCATCTGTTCGAGGCATGCACGCGGCCCTGCTCCACCCACGTTCGGATGGAACCCATCGGGCCCCAGTCGCCCATGCCTGCGGGCGGGAAAACGTTAAGGGAATTCGAGGGACCCTGACGGCCGTATTCCCGAGGCCAACTAAGTTCCTCGGTCCCATTCATCGACGCCCGTACCCGGCCCGGCCGTGACGTCCCGGCGGCGGCCTTATTCCAGAGCAGGAATATTTCCGGCAGCACGTAGACATGTGTCTCGCACACCCTTAGCGTCGTTGACGGGTTGGGAGCTACCCGATCCGAAAGGAGCCGGCATGACCGAGAACCCTCGACTGACGCGCCTCACCGGCAAGTTCAACGGCCCGAACTGCGATGACGACGACTGCCCGAACGTGTACGCGACCGACCGGGACACGGTCGTGGTCCAGGGCGACCATTTCCCCACCCTGAAGGTGGCCGCCGGAGAGTTCGCCGTCGAGATCCCCCAGCACGTCCTGAAGGAGGCCGCCCGTGCTCTTGGACGGTGAGCAGTGGCGCGCCCACTTCGACGGCTACCAGCGTGAAGCCTTCCGGTTCGAGGCGCAGCCCACCTACACGATGCCCAAGGAATCCGAAAGCCTTGCCCGCTTCCTGCGCGGAGAGCCGAAGCCGGTGGAGCACAACGCGGCGTGGCACCGGCGGGTGCGCGGCTTCGTGTCCTCCGGGCGTGTGATCGGTCGTGTCCGTGTGGTGCGCCGTCCCCTCACCGACTACCAGCGGTACCAGGTCGCCTGGGGCATCCCTGGCAACATCGCGGCGGGAGAAGACATCCGGGTGCTCGACCTCACCGAGCGGGACCTCGGCATCCCGGACCAGGACTGGTGGCTGTTCGACGATTCCTCTGCGGTTCACCTGAACTTCCGACCCGATGGAACCCAGATCAACCGGGAACTGGTCACTGGCGACATGCGCCGGTACCAGGAATGGAAGAGCCTCGCCCTGGCGCATTCCGTGCCGTATTCCGAATACCTGAAAGAACTCGGGTGACGCTCGACCCTGATCAGCTCGGCAGATCGAAGGCGGATCTCGCCGACGCCCTGAAGAATCTCCGTCTGGAAGCCGGTCTCACGGGAGACCGGCTTTCGGTGCGTTGCGGCATCTCCCAGAGCAAGATCAGCAAGATCGAGACCGGGAAGCTGACACCCAGCCTCGTTGACGTGGAGCGCATCCTGAGGGCACTCGGCGCTCCGGCTGCCGTCGCCCACGAGGTGTGCTCACTGGCTCGAACAGCGAATACCGAGTGGCAGGACAAGCGGGCTTCGTGGCGTCGGGGCATCGAGAAGCGTCAGGCCGAACTGGCGGCCCTGGAAGCGGACGCCACCGAACTGCGCTACTTCCTGCCCGCGATGATCACAGGCCTCCTGGCCACGCCGGAGTACATCAGGGCCAGCCTTGAGCACTCCCCGGGCGACAAGACCCTCGTGATGAGTCGCAAGCTGGAGCGCCAGTCGGTGCTCTACGACGGGTCGAAGGCCTTCACCTTCCTGCTCACGGAACAGGCTGTGACGTGGGCGCTGCTTCCTCCGCACGCCATGGCCGTCCAGATCGACCGCCTCTCCTCACTCACCCACTTGCCGACGGTGCGAATCGGAGTCATCCCGCGCGGAACACGAGTCCCTCGCGGCCCGATGAACACGTTCACCGTGTACGACGATCGCCTCGTCACCATGGAGTCGTTCACCGGCCGCATCGTCTTCCGGGACCCTCGGGACATCCAGCGCCACCGTGAGATCTACTCGTTGTTCGAACAGTCCGCCCTCTTCGACGAGGAGGCTCGGCAGCAACTCGGCAAGTGGTCGATGCTGTACCGCCGGTGATCCGCACCGCGAGGCCTTCGTGCACAAGCAAGTCACGTCCGCTGAACTCGGAGATTCCTGTGAGCACCCCACGCAAGGAGTTCGGGGCCCTGCTCTCAAGGTTCCACCGGGGAGGCACACCGCGTGAGAAGTCGGCCCGGCCGACTTCTCACGCACGTGGCTCCGGCGGGCGGGGCGGGGTGGTGGGGCGGGTGTGGGGGCGGGGGGCGGGAAACGGCGGGATGAGGAGTGGCAGCACCAGAACGACAGGCGGGTCTCAGGAGCGCCCACGCCGCAGGACGGATTCCGCGAGGTCGACGGCCTCCCGGACCGGCACCAGCCGGCAGTCGGCGGCAGCCCCCACCCGACCGGTGGTGATGCCGCGAGCCGTCCGCAGGACCTCCGCTCCGAGCGGTCCGAAGTGGAGGTCGTCCAGGTGGGGGGCCTTGAAAGTGGCCCAGCCGTCCTCGCCGACGCAGCGGTACTCGCGCTCGGCCACGTCGGGCATCCGCAGGTCGGCCAGGTGGAAGGCGGTGAAGCGGTCCATCGGGACGCCCAGCATCAGCACCCGGGCGTCCAGCTCGTAGAGCCGCCCGAGCGGCGACTCCGGCCCGAGGTGGGAGGTCAGCGGGTGGCCCTCGGTGACCTCCCGGGCGAGCCGGCCCACCGCCGCCCAGGAGGTCTGCGGGTGGCGGCTGCGCAGCGCGCCCGGGCACGTGCGGATCGCCTCCGACAGCACCCCCACGGTGGGCGAGGCCGGGGTCCGGGCCGGGTCGAAGCGGGGCATCCGAGCCTGGTACGCGTCGATCTCCGCCGCCGAGAGCCCGGCAGTGGCCGAGCGGTACAGCCGGGAGCTGGCGGAGTTCTCGGGCGTGGCGGTGTAGGCCACCAAGGTGCCTTCGGCGCCCAGCACTTCGCGCAGTGCCTCGACCACCCCGGCCGCCCCGCCCGGCACCGGTCCGAGGGTGCGCAGGGAGGCCTGGACGTGCAGCACCATGCCCGGCCGGACGCCGAGGTCGGTGAGGGCGCGGACGAGGGGTTCGGTACGGATGGCGTCTCCCCGGGGTGAGTGCGGCGGACGGGCGATCAGACCCCGGCCCGCTCCCGCCGGAGCCGCTCGGCCGCCTGCTCGGCGGCGGCAGGCAGCGGCAGGGCGAGCCAGGGCGCCACGGCGGCGCGCATGCCGTCGGCGAAGCGCACGCCGGTCCCGGTCAGCGACCCGGAGGCCGCCAGCCGTTCCACGGCCTCGGCGGTGTACCGCCGCCAGAGCGCGAACTGCGCCCGTGCCCGGTCGGCGGCCCCGCCCGGCAGCCCGTCGTACGCGAGGGTGCGGGTGCCCCAGTACTCGGTGACCGCCAGGTGGGCGTACGTGCCCTGGAGCAGCCCTTCGAGCGGCCGCGGGTCCGGCCGCCAGGGCGCGAAGTACAGGGTGGTGTCGGCGCGGTCGTACAGGTCCACCAGGTCGAGCACCGCACCGAGCTTGACGTGCTGGAACTCGTGGGCGAGCAGCAGGGCGAGGGTCGGCGCGGTGGCCGGCCGGGCGATGGCGACCGCGCCGTACGCCTGCCGGGCCGCCGAGCTGACGTCCCGGCCGGTGGGGCCCGGCCGCAGCGGGGTGACCGTCGCCAGGCCGGCCCGGATGCCCTCCGCGTACCCGGGCAGGTCCCGCCCGAGCAGTTCCCAGGCCTCGCGCAACGCGCCCGTCCAGTCGAGCAGTTCGCCGTCCGAGAGGCGGCCGGACACCGGGTGGTCGTGGCTGTCGCGCAGCGGATCGGTGTCCTCCAGGGCGACCGTCCAGCCGCCGGCCAGCCGGACCCGCCGCAGCGGTTCGTCCAGCGCGGTGCGCACCGAGCCGTCGGACGCCCGCACCTCGAAGCCGTCCGCCCGCCCGGTGACCACGGCCTCCCCGTCCGGTGCGGCGATCCGCCCCAGCGTGGGCAGGTGCAGCCAGCCGCCCCGCACCGGGACCGCCAGCGCGTCCCCCCGCCCGGCCCGCACCGCGGCGGCGGCGGCGAGCGCGGCCAGCGGGCCGAGCCCGACCGGCAGGTCTCCGGCGAGCCGGCGGGCCGCCCAGGCGCGGGCGTACGGGTGGGCGAGCACGGCGTCCACGGCGGTGGGGGCCGCCGCGTCGAGTTCCGCCAGCAGCGCCCAGGCCTCGGGTCGCCCCTGCCCGGAGGCGTCCCAGGCGGCGGCCAGCATCGCCCGGGTGAGGGAGAGTTGGGAGCGCCCGAGCGCGGCCACGGTGTCGGCGCCCCCGTATCCGCTTGCCAGCTCGTCGAGTTGCGCCGGGGTGAGCGCGCCGGGCAGCGGATCGCCGACCGCCCGGTCCGGAACGGCCGCCGAACCACCTTTTCCCGCAATGCCGTTGATGAACGTCATGAGATCACCGCAGTAGACGGAGGGATGGTCGAATCCGCCTCCTCCATCGTCGCTCCGATAGCGGTGGGCGTACAGCCCGCCGCCGCAGGAGCGCACCACGGAGCAGGCGCGGCAGGCCTCGCTCAGTCCGGCGAGGCCGGACTGCCGGGCGGCGATGCCGGGGTGCCGGGCGAGGTCGTCGAGGCTGTGGGCGAAGACGTCCATCCCGGTGACGGGTGCGCCGTCGTACGCCGTCTTCAGGCTGTCCGCCTGCTCGAAGGTCCCGTCCGTCTCCAGGACGGCCAGGTCGGAGGGCTCCAGCCCGAGCGACTCGGTGAGGCTGGAGAACCCGCGCAGGGTCCGGTGCACGGACTCGAAGGTCCGCACGGAGAACGGACGCCCGTCGGTTTCCCACAGCCTGTGGACAGTGAGCAGCCAGTCGGCGTACGGGGTGGCCCCCAGCCCGTCGGGGCGCTTGGGCGGCTCGTCCCAGGTGGCGTGCGGGAGCAGGAAGTCCACCGCGGGGGGCCGGAGTTCGGCCAGTGCCCGGTACACGGCGACCGGGTCGTTCTCGACGTCCATCGTGCACAGCAGCCCGGCGAACAGGTGCCGGTGCTCGGGCTCGTTCAGCAGCCCGACCGCCCGCAGCACCTGTGGATGACTGCTCCGCCCGTCGGCGAACCGCCGGTGGCGGTCGTTGGCGGCCTTGTCGCCGTCCAGCGAGATGCCGACCTTGATGCCCAGCTCCGCGAAGAGCGAGCAGAAATCCCGGCTCAGCAGCACGCCGTTGGTGTGGATGCGCAGGTCGAGCGCGCACCCCTCCGGAAGCGCCGCCCGCAGCGCCTCGGCGGCCCGGCGCAACCGGTCCGGGCCGGCGAGCAGGGGTTCTCCCCCGTGCAGGACGACCCGGACGGCGGGCAGCCGGTGAGCGGCCGCGTGCTCGCCGATGCGCTCGGCGGCCTTGGCCAGGATCCCGTCCGCGATGACCTTCGGCCGGGAGCGCCAGCTGCTGTCCGCGTGCTCGTAGACGTAGCAGTGGTCGCAGGCCAGGTCGCACCTGCTGTGCATCTTGACCACGAACTGCGTCAGCGGCAGCGGGATCGACGTCGTCATGGAACTGGGACTGTTCGGTTCGGTGAGGCTCGGCGAGGTTCGTCGGGGCTCATCAGGGCCCGTCGAGGCCCGGTGAGGTTCGTCGGGGCTCATCAGGGCCCATCGGGGTTCGGTGAGGCTCGGCGAGACTCAGTGGGGTTCGGCCCGCCCCGCCCGGATTCCGCTCGGGAACCCGGACCGGGTCAGATCGAGGAGTTGAAGGCAGCGACCGGCACGAGGCCGGAGTCCACGCCGGGGAGCGCGCGCTGGAGCCGGGAGGCGAGCTCCTCCGCGCCGAGCGCGGCGAGATCGGCGAGGGAGGGGCGTTCCGGCGTCTCCTGAGGGTCAGTGAGCTCGCCGGCCGGCCTGGTGCTGGTTACCGGAGTCATAGGTTCTTTTCCTTAGGCGCGGTTAGGACCTGCCGAGGGTGGGTAGGCCCACCCGGTTGCGACCAATGTAGTGCCCGCGAACACTCCGCACGACACGTTGCGTGCTCACGGTGGACCCCCCAGACGCCGGACGTCGCACAACAGCGCACAGACCCCAAGAATTCACCCGTTCAGCGGTCGCGCACTTCGCCGTGGCGCGCGCCGAAGCGTGTCGCCAGGGTAAGGAGCGTCGCCGGAACAGGGTCCTGGAGCAGTACCCGGGCACACCCCGGGAGTGCCCGGAGGAGCGCCCCGGCAAGCACGCCATCCGGTCAACCGTCCGCGTGCCCGGGCTCATTCCCCCGGCGCGCCGAGCCCCCGGACGGTCCGCACCAGCTCCTCGGTGAACTCCACTCCGCTCGCCGTCAGTTCGCCGCAACCGAGGAGCGTCTCCCCGGCGGTCCGGGTGTGCGCCCGCCAGCGCTCGGCCTCCCGGCGTGCGCGAACCGTGTCGCCGACGCCCGCGACCGCCTCCGCCTGCCAGAAGCCGGCCACTCCCAGATGGGCGTACGCCCCCTGGAGCAGTGCCCCGGCCGGGCGCGGGTCGGGCCGCCAGGGGGCGCGGTACACCGCCGGGCCGTTGGGGAGGTGCAGCGGCACCAGGTCGAGCAGGGCGCCGAGTTGGACGTGCAGGAACTCGTGCACCAGGGCCAGGGCCAGCAGCACCGGTTCGCGCGGCAGCGAGGCCGCCACCGCGCCGTACGCCCGCCGGGCGGCGGCGCTGACGGCCTCTCCGCCGGGGGCGGGCCGCAGCGGCACGACGGTGGACACGCAGGCCCCGACGGCCCGGGCGTGGTGGCGGTGGCGACGCACCAGGATGTCCCAGGCCCCGGCCAACCACTCCTCCCAGTGGACGAGTTCAGCGTCGGTGAGCGGGCCGGCCGACGGACGGCCGTAGTCCACCCGGCGCGCACCGGCGTGGTCGATCGACGGCTCCCAGCGCAGCCCGTCGCACTCCAACGCGACGACAGGGCCGGGAGCGCCGTCGAGGAACTCGTCCAGACCGTCGAGCGGAACGGGCTCCCCGGCCGCCGCGCCGCGCAGGCAACCGGCCGCCCAGGCGTCCAGCTCCGGCCGCAGCAGCACCTCCTCCCACCGGTCCCGGTCGTCCCGCTGGAGCGCCCGCACCCGGGCGTAGGCCTCCCGGTAGCCGTCGTGCTCCGGCACCGCCCGGCGCAGCGCCAGCAGCAGCAGCGCCCGCTTGCTCAACTGCCCCGAGCGCAGCAGCCGGACGGCCTCCGGACCGCCGCGGGCGCCCGCGATCGCCCGGAACGTCGCCCGGTCCACGCCGTGCCGGGACAACCCGTCCGCCCCGCGTGCGCCCGGCACCCCGACCGCCACCACCTCACCCGCACCCGCCACCGGTTCTCCTCCTCCTGTGTGCGGCTCCGGCCCGGTCGGCCGGTCCATCGCCCAACCCGCCGGGCCCGCCCGCGGTGTCCCCGCGCCGGGGCGGATCAGCCGGACGGCGGCGGGGCGTCACCCGGACGGGTGAACCGAAGCGCCCCTGCCCCGGACCGGCGGACCCGGACCGGCGGAACCGGAGGTCCGCTCAGCTCCTCACCAGACCCGCCACCCCCGCGCGCAGGCGCCCCGCGATGTGCCGGATCAGCCGGTCCAGGTCCGCGCAGTACACCGACGGGTGGCCGAAGCCGTCCCCCGCGTAGCGGTGCGCGTACAGCCCCCCGCCGCAGACGCCGGCCAGGGGGCAGCCGGCGCAGACCGGGCCGAGGCCCGCGAGACCGCGCTGACGGGCCCGGAAGGCCGGGTGCGCGGCCGCGTCCGCGAAGCCGTGCCGCCAGACGTCCAAACCCGTCCCCGGGGCGCCGTCGTAGGCCACCTTGAGGCTGTCCGCCTGCTCGATCGTCCCGTCCACCTCGACGACCACCAGGTCGACGGGCGCCAGCCCGACCGCCTCGCTGGCCGCCCGCCCGCCGAGCAGCAGCACCGACAGCTCCTCGAACAGCCGCACCCCGGTCTCCCGGCGCGGCGCGCCGTACCAGCGGTCGAAGGCGGCGATCAGCCAATCGCCGTACGGCGCCGGCGCGGCGGGCGCACCGCCCGGCGGCTCGTCCGGCACCGCGCGCGGCCGCACCCCCGGCGGCGGTTCCCGCCAGGTCGCGTGCGGCAGCAGCAGGTCGAGCCGTGGCGGCGCGAACTCCAGCAGCGCCTCGTAGGTGGCCACCGGGTCCGAGGCCAGGTCGACGACGCACAGCAGGCCGGCGAACAGCTCCCGGTGCCGGTCCGAGCCGAGCAGTCGCACCGCCTCGGCGGTGCGCGCCCAGCTGCCCGAGCCGGAGGGCAGCCGCCGGTGCCGGTCGTGGTCGGCCCGGGTGCCGTCCAGCGACACCCCGACCGAGACCCGGTGCCGGTGCAGCACGTCGAGGAGGCCGGGCTCCTCCAGCAGCCGCAGCCCGTTGGTCTGCACGGTGAACCGCACCCGGGGCGCCACGGCCGCCAACTCGCCGAGCAGCGCGTCCAGATGGGAGGCGCCGACGAGTAGCGGCTCCCCGCCGTGCAACACGACGGAGACCTCGTCCAGCCCGTGCTCGGCCGCGTGCTCGTCGATCCGCCGGGCGGTGCGGCGGACGGTCGCCAGCTCCATCCGCCGCGGCCGCCCGCGCCAGCTCTGGTCCGCGCCCTGGTAGACGTAGCAGTAGTCGCAGGCCAGGTTGCACCGACTGTGGATCTTCAGCAGGAACTGCCGGAACGCCACCATGCCGTGAGCCTAAGCCACCTCCCCTGACCCCCCGTCACACGTGCGGCGGCTCCACGTCCGAGTCCAGCCGCGTCCCCGCCCGCACCGCGATCGTGGTCGGGTGCTCCTCCCCCAGCGTGCCCCGGGCCCTGCGGATGCACTCCGCCCGCAGCTCCGCGGCCCGCTCGGTGTACCCGAGGGCGGACAGCGACAGCGCGAGGTTGGAGTTGATGCCGATGGAGTCGTAGTGGTCCTGGCCGAGGGCGGCGGTCATCAGCGGCTCGGCCTCCAGCTCCAGGTCGAGCGCGGCCCGCAGCTCCCCGGCCAGCGCCAGGTCGTTGGCGTGGTTCATCATCGCGATCGGGATGTAGAGGTGGTGCGCGCCGAGGACGGTGCGGAACTGCGCCAGCGTGCGGCCGGACAGCTCGCGGGCCTCCGCCGTGCGCCCCGCCAGCCGCAGGTACACCGAGAGGTTGTTGGCGCCGGCCAGCGTCACCGGGTGGTCCTCGCCCAGGTAGTCGCGGTACCGCGCCAGCGCCCGTTCCGCCAGCGGTATCGCCCGCCCGGTGTCGCCGAGCGCGTTGAGGTCGCTGGCCAGGTTGGTGGCGGCGGCCAGGGTGTCGGGGTGCTCGGGACCGTTGATGTCCAGGTAGCGCTGGTAGATGTCCTCGTCGATCTCCAGGGCCTCGTGGTAGCGGCCGGCCCGGCGCAGCGCCACCGCCAGGTTCTTGCGGGCGCGCAGGGTGTCGGTGTGGCCGTCGCCGATGGTCTGCTGGTAGATCCGGACGGTCTCCTCCAGCAGGTCCAGGGCCTCCCGCAGCCGCCCGGTCTCGCGCAGGTCGCGGGCGTAGTTGGAGGCCGAGGAGAGCGCGTACAGGCTGTGCGCGCCGAGCGCGTCGCGCTGCTGGAGGTAGTTGCTGCGGTGCCGCTCCAGGGCGGCCCGGCGGTCGCCGGCCAGGTAGTCGGAGACGGCCAGGTTGTTGGTGATCATCAGGGTGCGCGGGTGGTCCGGGCCGAGGGTGCGCCGGGCGGCGTCCAGGGTCCGGCGGTCGAGCGCCCGGGCCTCGTCGTAGCGGCCGAGGAAACGCAGGTCGGCACCGAGGCTGTTGGCGACGGCGAGGGTGTGCGAGTGCTCCGGGCCCAGCGTCGCGGTGAAGCGCTCCAGGATGTCCCGGTCCATCTCGTACGCCTCCTGGAGGGCGCCCTGGGAGCGGCGGATGTTGCTCAGCTGGGTGCGCAGCATGAGCGTCTGGGCGTCGTTGTCGGCGTCGAAGCCGGGCCCGCCGTAGCCGTCCCGGCGCCAGTGCTCCAGGGTCCGCTCGGCCAGTTCCCGGCCGGACTCGTGCAGGCTGCGCTTCCACTGGTAGCGGACCGAGTCGATGATCCACTGCCGGACGTCCTCGTCGGCGCTGTCCAGCGCCCCGGACGGCCAGAGGTGGGGCAGGAGTTCGGCGTACTCGGCCCAGTTGGCGGGAACGTCCGGGTCGCCGGGGTTGGCGGAGGCGAGCGCGGCGTGGACGACGCCGCGCAGTTCGGCCCGCCGCTCCTCCTCGACCTGGTCGCGCAGGACGGCCTGGACGAGCCGGTGCACGGTGATGGTCTCGCTGCCCTGGTCGGTGCGGGCGAGCCCGAACCGGTTGATGGCCCGCAGGAACTCGCCGATCGCGAGCTTGTCGCGGGGCGCGCGCGGGGGCAGCCGCAGGGCGCGGGTGACGGCCCGGCTGTAGAGCAGCCGCATCGGGATGGCGTCGGGGCCGAAGAAGGCGCAGATCTCCAGGATCTGGGCGGCCGGGGCGTTCATCCGGCGCAGTTCCTCGACCGAGATGCGCCAGGTCGCGGCGGCCGAGTGCGGGTAGTCGGCGGTGCGCAGCCGGGTGCGTTCCAGCATCTCGGTGAGTTCTTCGTCGAGCAGTTCGAGGTAGGTGGCGATCGGCATCGACGTCTCCTGGAGCCAGACGGCGGCCTGGCCGACGGCGAGCGGCAGGTCGCCGAGCCGGTGCGCGACCTGGTCGGCGTCCTCCGGGGAGAGGCCGCCGTTGAAGCGGCGCAGCAGCCGGACGCTCTCCTCGCGGAGGAAGACGTCGACCTCGACCAGGCCGGCGTGCCGGGCCCAGCCCTGGTTGCGCGAGGTGATCAGCACGTGCCCGCCGGAGGAGCCGGCCGGCTGCCAGGGGGCCAGTTCCTCGGGGGTGCCGGCGTTGTCGAAGACGAGCAGCCAGCGGCGGTACGGCTGGCCCCGGCGCAGCGCGTCCAGGACGGCGACGGCGGTGTGCGCGACGTCGTCGCTGCTGGGCACGCCGAGCCTGGGGGCGAGTTCGGCGAGCTTCTGCGGGATGTTGGCGGGCTCCTCCGCCGGCACCCACCAGACCACGTCGTACGCGGCCTTGAAGCGGTGCGCGTACTCGGCGGCGATCTGGGACTTCCCGGCGCCGCCGAAGCCGTAGAGCACCTGGCTGAGCACGGCGGCGGGCCCGCCGGTGAAGCGGTTGCGGAGCAGTTCGAGCAGCTTGCCGCGGCCGATGAAGGCGGCGTTGCGCGAGGGTGCTTCCTGGACCTGCGGGGCGGTGCCGGGGAACCGGGCTGGGGCGGCGAACTCCCCGCTGTCGGAGTCGGGTTGGCGGTTGCTGCCGGGCGGCGGGCCGAGTTCGGCGTAGAGCTGGGACTCGGCTCCGACCGCGGAGGAGCGGACCAGGTCGGGCGCGGGCTGCCCGGTGAACGGGCGGGGCACCGGCTCGTCCGAGTCCTGGAGCCGGAAGGAGACCAACGCCGGTGATCCGGAGAGCAGTTCGCGCCCCTGGAGGAGCTGCCAGACCTCGGCGGCGCGGGGCAGCGCGGTGTACTCGGGCGAGAGCAGGGCGAGCAGCCGGCCCTGACCGTCGATCGGTCCGGCGACCTCCGGCGGCCGGGGGCCGGTGTACGGCTCGGCGGCGCTGTGCAGGGAGGCCTGGTAGCCGAAGCGGGTGAGCGTCCCGGCGGCCCACTCGGCCCACATCCGGTCCTCGGGCGCGTAGCTGACGTACACCTGGCGCGGCACCGCGCGGGCGGAGCGCAGATAGGCGCCGTAGAGCCGGCGGCGGTTCTCCGCGGTGAGCGGCCGCAGGGTGCGGACCCGGCCGTCGGTGATCCAACCGGCCAGCCGCTCGAAGGCGTTGAGCAGGCTGCGGGCCTCCTGCGGCCGGTCGGCGACGGTGGCGGGCACCTCCTCGTAGGCGTAGAAGGGCTTGTACGGCACCTCGACGTCGGCCCAGTAGGCGGCCCGGCGGTCGCCGGGCAGCCAGCGGCCCAGGTAGGGGGCGAAGGCCTCGCGGGCGTAGTCGCGGCCTGCCTCCAGGCGCTCCTGCTCGGCGTCCTCGACCCGCATCGGCACCGGCAGGACACGGATCGCCCGCTCCTCGGCCTCGGCGATGGCGCGGGCGGCGTCGACGCCGCCGCGGATGTTCTGGGCGCTGAAGGTGAAGCAGTCCACGACGGTGTCGGGCATCAGGACGGTGCAGATGCCGGAGGTGTCGCTGACCCCGGTGCGACTGTCGATGAGCACGTAGTCGTAGCCGCGGGCCCAGCGTTCGCGCAGTTCGCGCAGGAACTCGCCGCCCCGGATGTCCCGGCCGTGGTAGAAGCTGCGCCAGTTGAAGCTGGTGACGGCGGCGGCGTAGGCGGCGCTCTGCCGGCCCGCGGGCAGGAAGTCGAGCCGCCCGCCGGGCGGCAGGTCGAGGGCGAGGCCGCAGACGTAGCCCTCCAGGCGTCCGGGCTCGTCCAGCCAGTCGGCCGGGGACAGCCCGACCGGTCCGGCGGCCGAGGGCAGGGCCTGCTTGACGTAGGAGCGCAGCAGGTCGATCAGGCCGTCGGTGGAGTGCAGTTCCGGATCGACCAGCAGCGGGTGGTAGTAGCGGTGGAGGCCCGGCGCCTCCAGGTCCCAGTCGACGACCAGGACGCGCAGGCCGCGGCTGGCGAGGATCCAGCCGACGTTGGCGAGTGCCATGGTGCGACCGGTGCCGCCCTTGAAGGAGTAGAACGTGACGACCGATCCCGGTCCGCCGCGCTCCGGTTCTGCGCCGGGCTCAGTGGTCATCGTCCTGGTCTCCCCTCAGCGGGACGGCGTCGTCGTCCTGGCCCCGGCGCGGGCCGGGCGGTTCGTTCGGAGGCGGATCGGGATGGTGCGCGTCCGCCGGGCCGGGGCGCGGGCCCGGCGGGCGGGGACGGCCGGGCGGCCCGGCCGGGATGGTCAGCCCGGGCATGTCCGGACCGTCGCCCCCGAGGCCGAAGGCGTCCCCGTCATCGTCTCCCCAATCGAGGTTGTCGTCCATGAGCTTGTTCTGGGCGACCGTCACCATGATGGTGAGGTCGCTGTCGAAGCTCTCCTGGCTCACGCGCACCCGGAACAAGTGCTCCAGGTCGCTCCGGCGTAACCAGTTGCGCCGGAACACGCCGCGCACGCCGGTCCACGGCGCCTCGCGCTCCCCGTCCGGGTCGTTGCTGCCGATCGGGACCACCACGCCGGTGACGGGGTGGTTCTGGTCGTCGTACTCGCTCAGCGCGGCCCGGTAGCGGCCGCTGCCGGCCACCCACGGGTCGACCAGGAGCACGCTGACCTGGCTGTCCTCCCGGGCCTGGTCGAGCTTCTCGCCGAGGCCGGGGCCGATCTCCTCCAGCGTGGTGGTGTGCCCGGCCGCGGTGATCACCTGCTGGGCGCGCGCCGCCAGGGACGGCCGGGTGGGCGGGTAGTAGGGAGCCCAGTGCCAGGGCTTGGCCCCGTACCAGCCGCCCGTGTACGAGCCGCCCTCGGCCGCGGCCTCCGAGGCGCACCCGGCGGCGATGAACAGCCGCACCATCCCGGGGCTGGGGGCGGGCTCCGGCGCCGCCGGGGGCGGGAAGTAGCCGCGCACCGCGCCGAGGTCGAACTCGGGCAGCTCGCCGAGCCGCCGCGCGGCCGCGTCCCGGACCCGCTCCGCGACCACCCTGACGACCTGCTCGTACGCCCCGCTCTGCGCGGTGCGCAGCAGGGCCCGCAGGCCGTGCCGGGCGTAGGCGTCGCCCATGTCCGGCTGGACCCACTGGACCCTGGTCACCTCGGTGGCCAGTTCGCCCGATCCGACGGGCTCCCAGAGCACCGGGATCAGCGCCGGAACGAGCTCCCCGGTGTCCTCGTGGTGGCGCCGCACCCGGCCCCGGAAGGCGGTCCACTCCTTGCCGCAGTAGAGGCTGGCGAAGTAGGCCGGGGAGTAGAGCGCGATCATGGTCCGGCTGCGGCCCAGCATCGTCGCGAGCCGCTCGGCCCAGTCGTCGCCGAGGCGCAGCTGCTCGGTGTCGCGGAAGGCGAGTTCCTCGGCCCGGACCGCCGCGCCGAGCAGTCGGCCGAGTTCGTCCCGCAGGTCGTTGAAGAACTGGTTGACGAAGGCGTCCTCGGTCTCGAAGTCCCGACGCGCGTAGCTGAAGAAGAAGTACGGCCGTTGTTGTTCCTGCTCCACCACTCGAATCCCCCGTGCCCGACAGTCCGCGACGGCGCTGGTTTCATACCCCAGCATGTCGTGAACTCCCCTGGCTCCGCTGGCGAGTTGGGGGATTCGGAGCCACCGGCGGTTCAGCCGGTGGTCAGGCGTGGCAGGGCAGCCCGGGGCCGCTCCGGCGCCCGGCGGCGCGCGGACGGGGTCACGGGGCGGGCCGACGGCACCGGCGGGCTCAGCCGTCCGCGCGTCCGACCGGGGGCCTCCGCTCGGACGCCTCCGGCCGAGCCCTACTGGTCGAGCGCCTCCGCCCGGACGCCTCCGGCCGAGCCCTACTGGTCGGGCGCCTCCGCCCGGGCCCTACCGGTCGAGCGCCGACTGGAACGCGGCGAGCGGCTCCGCGCCGGGCGTCAGGGCGTCCGCGACCACCCGGCGCAGCAGGTCGCCGAGGACGGTGTCGGGCAGGGCGTCGAGTTCGTCGAGCGACAGGGCGGCGACGTCGACCAGGTCAGAGCCGAATCCAGCGGCGGTTTCCGCACCGGTGACGCCCATCAGTCCCTCACTCGATCGTGTCGGCACAGCGACGGCCGGCCGCAAGCGCGTCGACCCGGGTCCGCGACGGGCATCCTACTACCCGGGTGGTGACGGTCAATCAGATCCGTGCGAACGCCGCGCGGCGCGTGTGGGCCGAACGGATCACGGACAGAGCCGCTCCACCCGCCACCCCGTCGGGCCGGACGGGTCGACGACGTAGCGGAGCCGGTCGTGCAGCCGGTTCTCCCGCCCCTGCCAGAACTCGACGCTCTGCGGGACCACCCGGTAGCCGCCCCAGAACGGCGGGACGGGGACGCCCTCGCCCTCCGGGTAGCGGCGCTCCAGTTCCGCGTAGCGCTGTTCGAGGACCTCCCGCCCGCCGACCGGGCTGGACTGCTCGCTCGCCCAGGCGCCCAGCTGGGAGCCGTGCGGGCGGGTGCGGAAGTAGGCGGCGGTCTCGTCCCGGCCGACCTTCTCCACCCGGCCCTGGACGATCACCTGGCGGGCCAGCGGGATCCACGGGAACAACAGCGAGGCGTACGGGTTGGCGGCGAGCTCGGAGCCCTTGCGGGAGCCGTAGTTGGTGAAGAAGACGAAGCCGCGCAGGTCGTAGCCCTTGAGCAGGACGGTGCGCGAGCTCGGCCGCCCCTCGGCGTCGGCGGTGGAGAGCACCATCGCGTTGGCCTCCACCACCCCGGCGTCGTCCGCCTCGTGGAACCAGCGGGTGAACTGGGCGACCGGCTCGGGCGCGAGCTGCTCCTCGACCAGGCCCTCGTGGCTGTAGTGCTTGCGCATCACGGTGAGGTCCGGGCCTGGTCGGGCCTCGTCGGCCAGGGTCCGGTTGGCGGGGCTCAGGGGCGTCGACTGGGCGCGATCCGGGGTCTGCACGCCAACATCATCCCGTACGACAAGCAACGGGCACCGCTACCTCCGGACAAACCTCGGTGGGAGATCCGGTGAGCCACCCCCGCTTGGGCGCCCGCTTCACCGGGAATTGTCCGGAAACCGGGCGTTCGGTGCCGGCCACCCCGCGGATCCCCCGGGCGCGGCCGGACCCCCTCACGGGAAAGTCAAGCGGGCCCACGGGAAACATCACCACGGTGGTGTATGGCGCAATGCACCCCGTGCCTGTCACTCTGGCACCGAGTGCCAAACACCAATCGGTCACTGGCGCGTCCGCTCCACCAGAGGCGGGGCGCCGATCGCAGAACTTGAAGGAGCCGTCGCATGTCCGATTTCGTACCCGGGCTTGAGGGAGTCGTCGCGTTCGAGAGCGAGATCGCCGAACCCGACCGCGAGGGCGGCGCCCTGCGGTACCGCGGTGTCGACATCGACGACCTGGTCGGCAACGTCTCCTTCGGCCACGTCTGGGGCCTGCTGGTGGACGGCAAGTTCAACCCCGGCCTGCCGGCCGCCGAGCCCTTCCCGATCCCGGTGCACTCCGGCGACATCCGGGTCGACGTCCAGTCGGCGCTCGCCATGCTCGCCCCGGTCTGGGGCCTGAAGCCGCTGCTGGACATCGACGCCGACCAGGCCCGCGACGACCTCGCCCGGGCCGCCGTGATGGCACTCTCCTACGTCGCCCAGTCCGCCCGCGGCCAGGGCCTGCCGATGGTCCCGCAGAGCGAGATCGACAAGGCCGAGACGGTCGTCGAGCGGTTCATGATCCGCTGGCGCGGCGAGCCGGACCCGAAGCACGTCAAGGCCGTCGACGCCTACTGGACCTCGGCCGCCGAGCACGGCATGAACGCCTCCACCTTCACCGCCCGGGTCATCGCCTCCACCGGCGCCGACGTCGCGGCCGCCCTCTCCGGCGCGGTCGGCGCGATGTCCGGCCCGCTGCACGGCGGCGCGCCGTCCCGCGTGCTCGGCATGATCGAGGAGATCGAGCGCACCGGCGACGCGACGGCGTGGGTCAAGAACGCCCTGGACAAGGGCGAGCGCCTGATGGGCTTCGGCCACCGCGTCTACCGCGCCGAGGACCCGCGCGCCCGGGTGCTGCGCCGCACCGCCAAGGAGCTCGGCGCGCCGCGCTTCGAGGTCGCCGAGGCGCTGGAGAAGGCCGCGCTGGAGGAGCTGCACAACCGCCGCCCCGACCGCGTGCTGGCCACCAACGTCGAGTTCTGGGCCGCCATCATGCTGGACTTCGCCGAGGTGCCGGCGCACATGTTCACCTCGATGTTCACCTGCGCGCGCACCGCCGGGTGGTCGGCGCACATCCTGGAGCAGAAGCGCACGGGCCGGCTCGTGCGCCCCTCCGCGCGCTACGTCGGCCCCGGCCCGCGCCGCCCCGAGGAGATCGAGGGCTGGGACGCCATCGCCCGCTGACGATTACCGGACGAGCGTCCGGACAGTGCCCCTGACCAGCGGGTCCGGCTCCGGCCGGGCCCGCTGTCGGCGTCCGCGGGCAGCGGGGTGCCCGGCGAAGATCACAGTCTCAGCGGGCGGACGGCCGTACCCCCGCCCGGCCCCCGGCGGTAGGCTGCGCGCGTGGCCCAGATCCAGATCCCCGCTGACATCAAGCCCGCAGACGGCCGTTTCGGCTGCGGACCGTCCAAGGTGCGTCCCGAGGCCCTCAGCGCCCTCGCCGCCACCCAGACCTCCCTGCTCGGCACCTCGCACCGCCAGGCCCCGGTGAAGAACCTGGTCAAGCGCGTGCGCGAGGGTGTGAGCAGCCTGTTCTCGCTGCCGGACGGCTACCAGGTCGTCCTCGGCAACGGCGGCTCCACCGCGTTCTGGGACATCGCGGCCTTCGGCCTGGTGCGGGAGAAGTCCCAGCACCTGGACTTCGGCGAGTTCTCCTCGAAGTTCGCCTCCTCGGTCAAGGCCGCGCCGTGGCTCGGCGAGCCGACCGTGATCAAGAGCGCCCCGGGCACCCACCCGCTGCCGGTCGCCGAGGCCGGCGTGGACGTCTACGGGCTGACCCACAACGAGACCTCGACCGGCGTCGCGATGCCGATCAAGCGCCCGGCCGGCGCGGACGAGGGCTCGCTGGTCCTGGTGGACGCCACCTCGGGCGCCGGCGGCCTGCCGGTGGACATCACCGAGACGGACGTCTACTACTTCGCGCCGCAGAAGTCCTTCGCCTCCGAGGGCGGCCTGTGGCTGGCCACCTTCTCCCCGGCCGCCCTGGAGCGCACCGCCGAGATCGCCGGCTCCGGCCGGTACGTCCCGCCGTTCTTCTCGCTGCCGACGGCCATCGACAACTCGTCGAAGGACCAGACGTACAACACCCCGTCGCTGGCCACCCTCTTCCTGCTGGCCGACCAGCTGGAGTGGCTGAACGGCAACGGCGGGCTGGACTGGGCGGTCGCCCGCACCGCCGACTCCTCGTCCCGGCTGTACTCCTGGGCCGAGAAGTCCTCCTTCGCGACCCCGTTCGTGGCCGACCCGGCCGAGCGCTCCCAGGTGGTCGGCACCATCGACTTCGACGAGTCGGTGGACGCCGCCGCGGTCGCCAAGGCGCTGCGCGCCAACGGCATCGTGGACACCGAGCCGTACCGCAAGCTGGGCCGCAACCAGCTGCGCATCGCGATGTTCCCGGCGATCGACCCGGCGGACGTCGAGGCGCTCACCCACTGCATCGACTACGTGGTCGGGCAGCTCTGATCCTGGTCCGCCACGGACTGCGGTCGGGACTCCGGTCCGGACCGCGACCCGGCCTCCGGTCCGCCGAGGACACGGTGCCGAAGGCACGGCGCTGAGGACACGGCCGAGGGCCACCGCCGACGGGCGGTGGCCCTCTCGCCGTTCAGGGGGCCTACCGGCCGGCCAGCGAGCTGATCAGCACGACGACCAGCAGCAGCACCAGGGTGCCGGAGACGATGCGGTTACGAGTCTTGGGGTCCACGGTCAATGAGCGTACCTTCGGCTCACCGCGGACCGGACCCGAGCCCCCGAGCCCAGAGCGCCGCCCCCCGGCCACCGACCGCCGCCCCCGGCCGCCGACCACCGAGCGCCGAGCGCCGCCGTCAGCTCCAGTCCGCCAGCGCCCAGGACCGCAGCGACTCGTAGTGGGCGAAGCCGCCGCCCAGGTCGCTGCGCATCAGGTGCAGCTCGGCGGCCTCCCACTCCGGCCCCCGGTAGTCGGCCAGCCCCGCCACCAGGCCGTCCAGCTCGGCCGCCGCGACCCGCTGCACGGCCCGCCGGTGGCCGCGCGAGGAGCCGGCCCGGGCGAGGGTGAGGTGCGGGTGGAAGGCGAAGCGGTCGGTCGCCCCGGTCACCTCGGCGGTGGCCTCGGCGACGGCCTCGGCCAGCCGGCGCAGCGCCCAGTCCTGGCCCTCGATCCCGGCCCAGAGCACCCGGTCGCCGAACCGCCCGGCGCCCGCGATCCGCAGCCGGTGCACCGGGTGCACCTCGGCGACGGCGGCCAGGCCCGCCTCCAGCTCCGGCAGCCGCTCGGCCGGCACCTCGCCCAGGAAGGCCAGGGTCAGGTGCCAGCCCTCGACGCCGGTCCAGCGCAGCCGGTCCGCCCCGGGCAGCCCCCGCACCGGCGCGACCGCGTCGGAGAGCCCCTGCAACGCCTCGGTCGGCGGCAGCACCGCCACGAACAGCCTCATGCCCCCATCCTCCCGCGTGTTCCGGCGTCCTCCCGCGTCCTCCCCGCTTCGTCCCGCTTCGTTCCGCGTCTTCCCGCGCGCCCCGGTTCCGGGTAGAACGGCTTCATGATCGATTCCAGCGGCCTGAAGATCCGCACCGGAGGCCCCGAGGACATCCCCGCCGTCCTCTCCTTGCTCGACGGCGCCGTGGCCTGGCTGGCCGCCCGGGGCCGCACCGGCCAGTGGGGCGACCAGCCGTTCAGCACCGACCCGGCCCGGGTGGAGCACATCACGAAGTACGGCGCCGAGCCGTTCCTGATCCGCCTCGCGGTGGACGGCCGGGGCCGTACGGTCGGCTCCTGCGTGCTGTCCGAGGAGCGCGGCGCGTACGTCCCCGCGGTGGCGGAGCGCGAGCTGTTCGTCCGCAACCTGGTGACCGACCGCGACCACCGGGGCTCGGGCATCGGCGCCGCGCTGATCGCCGACGCGGTCGAGGAGGCCCGGCGGCGCGGCATCGGCCTGCTCCGGGTGGACTGCTACGCCGGTGACGACCGCCGGCTGGTCGCCCAGTACCGGGCGCTCGGCTTCACCGAGACCGAGGGCTTCGAGGTCCAGCGGCCGGACGGCGTCTGGCCGGGCCAGGTCCTCGCCATCCGGCTCTGAGGCGCCCGGCCCTGAGGCACCCGCTCCGACGTGGCCGGCTCCCGAGTGCCCGGCTCCGGCCCCGGCGGCCCGCTCCTGCCACGTCCGGCTCCGGCCCGTCATCGGCCTCCGGGACACCCCGGAGGCCTGACGGCCCGTCAGCAGGCCGTCGCCAGCTCGGTCTTGCTCGCCGAACCGGCCCGCGGCACGAACGCCACCACCCGGCCGCCGCGACCGGGGTGCAGGTCGAACCGCAGCCGCAGGTCCGCGCTGCGGGCCAGCACCAGCCCGACCACACCGGCCGCCGCCGCGGACACCAGCCCACAGGCCAGCAGGCCCAGCCGGGGCCCGTACGAGGCGGTCACCCAGCCGACGATCGGGGCGCCGATCGGCGTGCCGCCGGTGAAGACCAGCACCAGCAGGCCCATCACCCGGCCGCGCATCTCCGGGTCGGTGGCCAGCTGGAGCGAGGCGTTGACCGAGGTGTTGAAGCTCAGCCCGAAGATCCCGATCAGCGTCAGCAGCAGCGCGAAGGTCCAGTAGTCGGGCGCGAACGCGGCGACCACCTCCAGCGTGCCGAAGGCCAGCGCGGCCCCGACCAGCCGGCGCAGTCGCGGCGCGCCCCGGCGGGCGGCGAGCAGCGCGCCGGCCAGCGAGCCGATCGCCATCGCGGTGTTCAGCAGGCCGTACTGGCCGGCGCCCACCTTGAAGGTGTCGTACGCGAAACCCGAGAGCAGCGTCGGGAAGTTGAAGCCGAAGGTGCCGATGAACCCGGCCAGCACCATCGGCCAGAGCAGTTCGGGCCGCTCCTTGACGTACCGCAGCCCCTCGCGCAACTGCCCCTTCTCGCGGGCGATCGGCGCGGTCGGGCGCAGTTCGCTCTCCCGCATCGCCAGCAGCCCGCCGATCACGGCGGCGAAGGACAGCGCGTTGACGGCGAACGCCCAGCCGCTGCCGACCGCGGCGATCAGCAGGCCCGCGACGGCGGGGCCGACCAGCCGGGCGGTCTGGAAGTTGGCGGCGTTCAGGCTGACGGCGTTGGCGAGGTCCTTGGGCCCGACCATCTCGGAGACGAAGGCCTGCCGGGTCGGGTTGTCCACCACGGTGACCAGGCCGAGCAGCAGCGCGAAGAAGTACACGTAGTACGGCGTCACCACGCCGCCGACGGTCAGCACCGCGAGGCCGGCGGCCAGCAGGCCCATCGCGCCCTGGGTGTAGATCAGCAGCCGGCGCTTGGGCATCCGGTCCGCGAGCACGCCGCCGAACAGGCCGAACAGCAGCATCGGGAGGAACTGCATGGCGGTGGTGATGCCGACCGCCAGCGGGCTGCCGGTGAGGCTCAGCACCAGCCAGTCCTGGGCGATCCGCTGCATCCAGGTGCCGGTGTTGGACACCACCTGGCCGGCGAAGTAGTAGCGGTAGTTGCGAACGCGCAGTGAGGAGAACATCTCCCCGGGGCGGGTGAACCGGGCGCCGGTGGGCGATGCGGCCGCGTGGGTGCGGCCCTGAGCGGCGGATCCGTCCGCCGCGGTGCGTTCGTCGGGGTCGTCGTCGCCGTTGCCGGGCAGTCCCGTGGGGGCGGGCGCCTGGGCGTCGGCGGCCGCGGCGCTGGCCGCGGCGGGGTCGGTCGTCGGGTCGTCGGTACGGATGGCGGCGGCGCTGGCTGCGGCCGGCGTGGTCACGGTGGTCTCCCCTCGCGGCGCGACGGCCATGGTGGTGGCCGTCGCGCTCCTGGTGTCGGTGGTCGGTCCTGCGGTGATGCGGGCTCCTTCTTCTCCCGGCGGCCGGCCGGGGTCGGTGTGCCTAGAGGTGTGCGAGCTTGTAGAGCACGGGCGCGGCCTCCCTGAGGACGGCCCATTCCTCCTCGTCGAGCCCCTGGGCGAGCTCGGCGAGCCAGACGTTCCGGCGTCGACGGCTCTCCGCGAGGATCGTCTCCGCCTGCTCGGTGCTGCTGACGACCACCTGACGGCGGTCCTCGGGGTGCGGCTCGCGCCGCACCAGCCCCTTCTCCTCCAGCATCGCGACGATCCTGGTCATCGAAGGAGGCTGCACGTGCTCCTTCCGGGCGAGCTCACCCGGCGTCGCCTTTCCGCACCGGGCGAGGGTGCCCAGCACTCCCATCTCGGTGGGACTCAGCGACTCCTCCACCCGCTGGTGTTTGAGTCGTCGGGAGAGGCGCATCGTGGACGATCGCAGCTGACTGATCGCTGCGAGGTCCTGCTCGGACATCTCGGGCATCTCTTTAGCCTACGTCATTACTCTCTCTAAGGAAAATGAGATCCGCCGCGCCCCGGAGCCGGCCCGGTGCCATATTGGTCATGGGCCCAAGCTCTCGACTCCCGGAAGGGCCGACCAGCCATGTCCGACCTCGCCACCGAGCAGTCCGAACGGTCCGCGCCGTCCGAACGGCCGCAGCCGTCCGAGCGGTCCGGGTCCGGTGACACCGGCTTCGCCCGGCTCGCCATGGTCACCATCGACTGCGCCGACCCGGTCGCGCTGGCGTCGTTCTACGGCGAGCTGCTGGGGTGGGAGACCCGGCACGCGGACGAGAACTTCGCGATCCTGGACAACCCCGAGGGCGGCAGCCCGCTGGGCTTCGGGCGGGTGAGCGGGTACCGGCCGGAGCCGTGGACGGAGCCGGACGGCAGCAAACACTTCCACCTCGACTTCTACGTCGACGACCTGGAGGAAGCCACCGCGAAGGCCCTGGCACTCGGCGCCACCGAGCCCGCCTACCAGCACGGCCGCACGCTGCGGGTGCTGATCGACCCGGCCGGCCACCCGTTCGGCCTAGCGCCGCTGGAGTGACCGCTGGAGTGACCACCGAGTGACCGCCGGAGCGGTCACCGCGGTGGCCGTCGAACCGGGCCGGCCACGGGAAGTGCGCACCCTACCCCGGCCGGGCGGGTCAGCGGGGGAACGCCCGGCGGGCGCGCCAGGTGGTGTGCTCCCGGGAGACCGCGTCCTCCGCCTCGGCCGCCAGCCGGGCCCACCGCGCCTCGGCGTCCGCCGCCTTGAGGTCCAGGTCGGACAGCTGGTTGCCGACGTTCTCCAGCTCGCGCGCGGCCAGCTGGTAGGCGGCGGCCAGCGGGCCGAGCTGCTTGAGCTGCGTCCAGGCGATGATCGCCGCCGCCGCGGCCGAGGTGGCGCCGAAGAGGTGCACCGAGAGGGCGCCGGTGGCCTGGGCGACGGCCGCCGCCGCCCCGAGGATGATCAGCACCGCGATGCCGAGCCCCCAGGAGACCGCCTGCGAGTCGCAGGCCTCGGCCCGGGATCGGTACCAGGTGCGCTGGCCCTCGACCCGGGTGCGCAGGTAGAGGGTGCGCCGCGCGGCCAGGTCCTCGGCCCGCATCCGCCGCATCTCCGGGGTGATCTCGGCGACGCTGCCGGGCGGCACGATCTCCGGGTCCTCGAAGGCCCGCAGCACGTCCTCCACCTGGAGCAGGTAGCCGCGGTCGACGTCCGGGGACTGCGCCTCGCCGTCGAACGGCCGGGCCCGGACGGTGTACTTCCAGGCCAGCGTCTTGACCGACTCGGCCGCCGCCCGCGCCTGGTACCAGCGACCCTGCGGGTTGCCGCGGCGCAGCCGGGACCAGAAGTACCCGGCCACCAGGAAGGCCGCCACCGAGAACAGCGGCCAGACGTCGAAGCCGCCCTTGTCGTGCGGGCCGGGGAACGACCCGATCACGGCGGCGACCACCAGCATCGCGATCAGTCCGCGGTACCAGCGCAGCGTCTCGCGCTGGCCGTCCAGCGAGGCCTTGTCCGTCGTCCAGAAGAGCTCCGGCAGCAGCTGCGCCTCGACGCCCCCCGGCGGATCCTGTTGCACCATCGGTCGAGCCCCCTCCCCCTATTCCGTCCAGCCAGTATTCCCGCCGCCAACTGGCCTACACGGACGCCTTTTTGACAACTTCCGACGGCCGGACGTTGTCCGGAGCGGGCGCTAACCGATATAACCGGTTACATGCCGCTGCACTGGAAGCTCGTCATCGACTGCGCCGACCCGCACCGCCAGGCCGCCTTCTGGGCCGCCGCCCTGGAGTACGCGCTGGAGGACCACGGCGCGCTGATCACCCGGCTGCTCGCCGCCGGCGCGGTCGGCCCCGAGGCCCTGACCGAGGTGGACGGCCACCCGGCCTGGCGCACGCTGGCGGCCGTCCGCCACCCCGAGGACCCGTTCGACCCGGCCTCGGACACCGGCCTCGGCCGCCGGGTCCTCTTCCAGGCCGTCCCCGAGCCCAAGCAGGGCAAGAACCGCTTCCACCTCGACGTCCACGCCGGCCCGGCCGGACGCCAGGCCACCGTCGCCCGCCTCGAAGCCCTCGGCGCCACGGTCGTCCGGCAGGTCGAGGAACCCGGCGGCGCCTGGACCGTCATGCGGGACCCCGAGCAGAACGACTTCTGCGTCCACTGACGACCGCCCCCACGAACGCCGCGGGGGGGGGGGGGGGGGGGGGGGGGGGGGGGGGGGGGGGGGGGGGGGGGGGGGGGGGGGGGGTGGGGGGGGGAGGGGGGGGGGGGAACCATAG
>NZ_JBVITE010000005.1:59295-118363 GCF_055575155.1 Kitasatospora sp. NPDC034533 | reverse complement strand
CGTACCCCTCCCCCCCCCCCCCCCCCCCCCCCCCCCCCCCCCCCCCCCCCCCCCCCCCCCGACCCAACCCCCCGGGGCCGCGCGGAGCCGTGGGGGCCGACGCTCAGTCGGCCGTCCCGGACGGGACGACCCACCGCGTGGGCTGGCCGGTGAGGGCCGCGATCATGTCGTAGTCGCCGTCATAGTGCAGGACCGTCACCCCGTGCCGTTCGGCCGTGGCCGCGATCAGCATGTCGGCCATGGAGAGGGCGCGGTGGTTCCCACGGAACATGGCTCGGCGCTGGATGTCCTTGGCCCTGTCCCAGACTTCGTCCGTGCAGGGCAGGTAGTCGAAGCCTCTGAGCAGATGGCCCAGCCGGTCCGCCTCCGCCGCGTTGCGGGCGCTGTGCAGGACCTCCATCTCGACTGCCGCGCTCACCGCCAGCAGCGCGCGCTGGGAGAGGTCGTCGAGGACCGTCCGCACGGTCGGCTTGCCCCACCGCGCCATGGCCGACTTGTCGATCAGATAGCGCTCTCGGGTCACGCCGCCGCCGATGCGCCCGGCTCACCGAGCAGGTCGAACTCCCCGCTCGCGATGGCATCGGCGAGCTCTATCCGCCGCGCCAGCTTCACGGCCTCCAGCAAGGCCGTGTTCACCGTGGCCACCTTCGTGGTCGTGCCGAACAACCGCTGAGCCTCGGCCAGCAGGTCGTCGTCGAGGTCGATCACCGTTCTCGCCACAACCGTCCTCCTTCGCCACCGCAACTAAGAGAACGATATCAGTGCAGCGCCGCTCCTGATATCGAAGAGCCCCGCCCTCCCGGGACGGGAGGGCGGGGCCGCGCGGAGCCGTGGGCCGCGTCAGAGCAGGCCGAAGGCCGGCATCAGGTAGTAGAAGGCGAAGACCGCCGCCACCGCGTACAGCGGGACCGGCACGCTGCGGCCGCGGCCGGCGGCCACCCGCAGCACGCAGAAGGCGACGAAGCCCATGCCGATGCCGTTGGTGATGCTGTAGGTGAACGGCATCAGCACGATGGTCAGGAAGGCCGGGATCGCGATCGTGTAGTCGGCCCAGTCGATCTCCTTGATCGAGTTGGCCAGGATCAGGAATCCGACGGTGATCAGCGCCGGGGTCGCGGCCTGGGCCGGGACCATGGTGGCGAGCGGGGTGAGGAAGAGCGCCACCACGAACAGCAGGCCGGTGACGATCGAGGCGAAGCCCGTCCGGGCGCCCTCGCCGACGCCGGCGGTGGACTCGACGAAGCAGGTGTTGGCGGAGGCCGAGGTGGCGCCGCCGGCCGCGGTGGCGATGCCGTCGACCATCAGCACCTTGTTGATGCCGGGCAGGTCGCCCTTGTCGTCCAGCAGGTGGGCCTCGTCGGCCACGCCGAGGATGGTGCCCATCGCGTCGAAGAAGCACGACATCAGCACGGTGAAGACGAACAGCACGCCGGTCAGCACGCCGACCTTCTCGAAGCCGCCGAACAGGCTGACCTTGCCGATCAGGCCGAAGTCCGGGGCGGCGACCGGGTTGCCCGGCCAGGACGGGACGGTCAGGCCCCACTTGAGCGCCGGGACGTCGGCCACCTTGTCGATGATCGCGGCGAGCGCGGTGGAGGCCGCGATGCTGATCAGGATGGCGCCGGGCACCTTGCGGATCAGCAGGATCAGGGTGAGCACCAGGCCGATCACGAAGATCAGCACCGGGAAGCCGAGCAGGTGCCCGTTGCCGCCGAGCTGGAGCGGGACGGTGGTGTGGGCGGCGTCCGGGATGCGGCTGACGAAGCCGGAGTCGACCAGGCCGACCAGGCTGATGAACAGACCGATACCGATCGCGATGGCCTTGCGCAGGCCGAGCGGGACGGCGTTCATGACCCGCTCGCGCAGACCGGTGGCGACCAGCAGCATGATCGCGAAGCCGGCCAGCACGACCATGCCCATGGCGTCCGGCCAGGTCATCTTGGGGGCGAGCTGGAGCGCCACGATCGTGTTGACGCCGAGACCGGCCGCCAGACCGATCGGGACGTTGCCGATCACGCCCATCAGCAGCGTGGTGAGACCCGCGGTGAGGGCGGTCGCGGTGACCAGCTGGGCACTGTCCAGGTGGGCCCCGGTGATGTCCGTGCCGCTGGCCAGGATGATCGGGTTCAGCACCAGGATGTACGCCATGGTGAAGAAGGTGGCGACACCGCCGCGGATCTCGCGCGGCAGGGTGGAGCCTCGCTCGCTGATCCGGAAGAAGCGGTCGACGGCGCCCGTGGGGGGCTTCGGCGCGGCGTCGGCGGGTTCGGGCGACTCGGTGGTCGGCTGGACCACAGGCATGCGTGCGTCCTCTGTGGGGGAGCTGAGGAGAGGGAGGGGACGCCCGGGGCGGCGCTGGCCGGGCGCAGATCTTTAAGTATGGTTTCCCGATCGCACACGCGCTATCTTCGCGCGTAGAGCCCCCGAGGGGTTGCGACGCCTCCGCGTGCGCCCCCCCCGCACCGTACGCTAGGCCCCATGCCCAAGACGCCACTGCACCCCTCGCCCCCTCCGCTGGAGGCCAACGACGTCGCCATCGTCGGCGGCGGCACGGTGCTGTGGTTCGTCGGTTTCGTCGCCCTGCTCCCCTTCCAGAGCACCCTCTCGGCCCACGGCCACGGCACCTGGCCCTGGATCTGCCTCTCCGGCGGCCTGCTCGGCCTGCTCGGCCTGTGGTACTGCCGCGCCCGGCGGGACGCGATCGCCCGCAGCCGCGCCGCCGAGGCCGCGGGGAACGCCGGAGGCGCGGGGAACGCGGGGGGCACCGGGGGCACGGCCGAACGCACCGCCGAAAGCACGGCCGAGGGAGACGGCCGGAACCCGGCCACCCGGTCGGACTGAATGGTCCTTTAGTAGCACGCATCGGACATAAGGCGCCCGTAGAGTCGGTGCCATGACGCAGCCTGCCCAGCCAGCGGAAGAGCGACCGGCCGACCCGAACCACCCGGACGGAGCACACCCCCCTGGCCCGCCACCCGGCCGGCGCGGCGGCCTGACCGCCGCCGAGGTGGCCGAGCGGGTGGCGAAGGGTCAGGTCAACGACGTCCCGGTGCGCTCCAGCCGGTCCACCAGGGAGATCGTCCGGGCCAACGTCTTCACCCGGTTCAACGCCATCATCGGCGTGATGTTCGGCATCATCCTGATCGTCGGCCCCATCCAGGACGGCCTGTTCGGCCTGGTCATCGTGGCCAACACGGCGATCGGCATCATCCAGGAGCTGCGCGCCAAGAAGACCCTGGACAGCCTGGCCCTGATCGGCGAGGCCCGCCCCCAGGTCCGCCGGGACGGCACCGCCCAGCAGGTCGGCGTCTCCGAGATCGTCCTCGACGACACCGTGCTGCTCGGCATCGGCGACAAGGTGATCGTGGACGGCGAGGTCACCGAGGCGGACGGCCTGGAGATCGACGAGTCGCTGCTCACCGGCGAACCCGACCCGGTCCTCAAGCAGCCCGGCGACCAGGTCATGTCCGGCAGCTTCGTGGTGGCCGGCGCCGGCGCGTTCACCGCCACCAAGGTCGGCCGGGCGGCCTACGCGGCCCAGCTCGCCGAGGAAGCCAGCAAGTTCACCCTGGTGAAGTCGGAGCTGCGCACCGGCATCGACAACATCCTGCGGTTCATCACCTACCTGCTGATCCCCACCGCCCTCGGTCTGATCATCAGCCAGCTGGCCGTCGAGGGCCGGGACTGGCGCGAGGCCGTACGGCGCATGGTGGCCGGCATCGTGCCGATGGTCCCCGAGGGGCTGGTGCTGCTGACCTCGGTCGCCTTCGCGATCGGCGTCGTCCGGCTCGGCCGCAAGCAGTGCCTGGTCCAGGAGCTCCCGGCGATCGAGGGCCTGGCCCGGGTGGACACCGTCTGCCTGGACAAGACCGGCACCCTCACCGAGGGCGGCATGGACGTGATCGACCTGCGGGTGCTCTCGAACGGCGGGCCCGCCACCGTCGACCCGGAGACCGTCAAGCACGCGCTGGCCGTGATGGCCGGCGCCGACGCCCGCCCCAACCCCTCCATGCAGGCGGTCATCGACGCGTACGGGCGCGGCGACTCCAACGGCGGTTCCGACGGCGACTCCACCGGCGCCCCCAACGGCGGTGCCGACGGCGACTCCACCGGCGGCCCGGACGGCTCGCCCACCGACGGCACGCCGAAGAACGGCTGGCGGGTGACCGAGGCGATGCCCTTCTCCTCCGCCCGCAAGTGGAGCGGCGTGCAGCTGCTGGAGCCGCAGGGCGACGAGGCCAGCTGGCTGCTCGGCGCGCCCGACGTCCTGCTGCCCGCCGGGCACCCGGCGCTGGCCGAGGTGGACGAGCTGGGCGCCCAGGGCCTGCGGGTGCTGCTGCTGGGCCGCACCCCCGCCGCGCTGGACGCCGATCCGGCGGCCGACCTCACCCCGCTCGCCCTGGTGGTGCTCCAGCAGCGGCTGCGCTCGGACGCCGCCGAGACCCTGCGGTACTTCGAGGGCCAGCGGGTCCGGGCCAAGGTCATCTCCGGCGACGCGGCGGTCTCGGTCGGCGCGGTCGCCGGCCACCTGGGCCTGCCCGGCGCCGACCACCCGCTGGACGCCCGCACCCTGCCCGCCGACCCGGAGGAGCTCGCCGAGACGGCCGACCGGACCAGCGTCTTCGGCCGGGTCACCCCGCAGCAGAAGCGCCAGCTGGTCGGGGCGCTCCAGTCCCGCGGCCACACCGTGGCGATGACCGGCGACGGCGTCAACGACGTCCTCGCGCTCAAGGACGCCGACATCGGCGTGGCGATGGGCACCGGCTCGGACGCCACCAAGGCGGTGGCCCAGATCGTGCTGCTGAACGACTCCTTCGCCACGCTGCCCTCGGTGGTGGCCGAGGGCCGCCGGGTGATCGGCAACATCGAGCGGGTCGCTTCACTCTTCCTGGTGAAGACCGTCTACTCGGTCCTGCTGGCCCTGCTGGTGATCTTCACCCACTCGCCGTACCCGTTCCTGCCCCGGCACTCCACCGTGCTGTCCTCGCTGACGATCGGCATCCCGGCCTTCTTCCTGGCCCTCGCGCCCAACAACGAGCGGGCGCGCACCGGCTTCGTGAAGCGCGTGCTGCGGATCGCCGTCCCCGGCGGCGCCATCGCCGGCACCGGCACCTTCGTCGCCTACGCGCTCGCCCGCGCCGACCACGCGACCGACCTCAAGGCCGACACCAGCGTGGCCACCCTGACGCTCTTCCTGATCGCCATCTGGGTCCTGGCCATCGTCGCCCGCCCGTACAACTGGTGGCGCCTGCTGCTGATCGGCACCATGGGCGGCGCCTTCGCGCTCGTCCTGCTGGTCCCGCCGCTGAAGGCGTTCTTCGACCTCTCCCTGGTCGGCTTCCGCGACCCGCTGACGGGCGTCGCCATCGCGGTGGTCTGCGGCCTCGCCCTGGAGGTCGTCTGGCGCGTCCTGCGGCGCCGCGGTATGGAGTGACGGGCGCCCCGGCGCGGCGTGACAAGCCACCGCCCGGACCCGATGATGGCCCCCGAGAGGGGGTGCCGCATGGCACGCAGGGGTGGGGACCTGGAGGCGTTCACCGCCTTCCTGGGCGGGCTGCTGGCGACCGGGCTGGCCGCCCTGGCGATGGCGGGCGTCGGCATGGCCGTCCGGCCGACGCCGCCCGCGCTGCGGACCGCCGCACTGGTGACGCTCGGGGCGGTCTGGCTGACCGTCACCATCACCGTCTACCGGCGCCTGCGGGCGCGCCCCCGCTGAACCGGGCGGGTGCGCGCCCCCAGCGCCCAGCGGGTGCGCGCGCTCAGCGCTCAGCGGGTGCCCGCCCGCCACGCTCAGCGCATGCGCCCGCCCGCCGCGCTCAGCCCTCGAAGTCCCGGGCGGCCGACAGCTCGTAGGCGCGGTCCGGCTCGCTGAGCGCCGCCAGCACCTCGAAGCGGCGGTGCCACTGCCCGACCGACCAGGCCAGCCCCGCGGCGAGGCCCTCCGGGGTGGCCGCGTGCAGCAGCCCGGGCACCGGCGGCACCTCGAACTCGTCGTCCTCGTCGCCGGCCTCGGCCAGCTCCGGGTCGTACGGCGGCTCCGGGGTGTCCGCGCCGGGGTCCCAGCGCCAGTCCACCGCCGCCTCGCCGCCGTCCGGCCCGACGACCAGCAGGTCCTCGTGCTCCTCGTACGCGACCGGGCAGCCGGGCAGCAGCTCCCGCACCACGGCCGGGACCCGGTGCAGCACGCCCTCGGAGAGCACCCGGCCGCCCGCCACCTCGCTGGCCAGCGACACGTGCAGCCGCTCGGCCAGGTCGGCGGCCAGCCCCGGGGCGACCGGCAGCAGCGGGTACGGGTGCAGCAGCTGGACCAGGTCGGGGGCGTCCGCGACCACCGCCTCGGTCGCGTCCACCACCACCGTGTGGTCCGGCCGGCGCCCGGTGGCCGGGTCCAGCGGCGGCAGCGCCCGCACCACGTCCAGCGGCTCGATCCGCTCCCGCTCCACCCGGGCCAGCGCGGTGTGAATGCCGTGCAGCTGGCGGTGGCCCACCTCGGCGGCCGGGTCGGTCATCCGGTCCAGCACCTCGTCCGGCCCGTGCGGCTCGGCGAGCAGCGCGGCCAGGGTGGTGCGCACCCCGAGCGCGTGCAGGAACTGCTCGTCCAGGGTGGTGCGGGCCTCGTCGTACAGGCCGCGCAGCAGCGGGTCGGCCCCGGCGGCGCGCAGGCCGGCGGGCTCGCGGCCCGCCAGCACCGGGTGGTCGCGCAGCCACCACGCGGTGTACGGCGGCAGGTCGGCGTACGAGCCGTCCGGCAGCAGGGTGCGCACCGGGTCGACCACGGCCTCCCGGTACGGCGGGCGGGACAGCGCGGCGAGCGCCTGGGGCCAGGCGTCGTCGTCCACCAGGTCGAGGTCGCGCACGGCCAGCAGCTCGGCGGCCACCGGCGGCACGCCGACCGCCTCGTCGGCCTGGAGGGCCTCCAGCGCGTCCTCGGCCCACTCGGCGAGGCCGTCCGGCGCCTCGTCCAGCAGGCCGGTGGGGTGGCCGCCGGCCGCGCGGTCGGCAGGGGCCGTCGGGTCGAGCCGCTCCAGGTCGTCCGGGTCGAGCACCACGTCCTCGGCCCGCACCAGTACGAAGTCCGCCAGCACGCCGACGGCGGCGAGCACCTCCGGCCCCCAGCGCTCCAGCAGTTCGTCGTCCACCCAGCCGGCGTCCTCCTCGCGGGCGAGCGCCGCGAACGGGCTTCCGGGCAGCACGAGTTCGCCCGCGCGGGCGGGCTCGCCCTCGTCGTCGAGCAGCGCCAGCCGGGCCAGCCACGGGTGTGCCCCGGCCTCCACGCCGGCCGCCTTCACCAACGCCAGGACGGCGTCGGCGAGTTCGAGCGCGGCGTCCAGGTCCTCCTCGGCCAGGTCGTAGGAGCGGGCGACGGCGGCCCGCACCTCGGGGGTGTCCAGCACCCCGGCCGGGGTCGCGGTGCCGGCCCCCAGCTTGGCCAGCAGCGGATGGGCGGCCTCGGGGTGGGCCAGCCGCAGGTCGAGCGCGGCGAGCGCGCCCGCGAGCGACTCCGGGTAGCCCGGGAAGGCCGCCCAGTCGGCGTCCTCGGAGGGCAGCAGGACCCGCCGCGGCCCGGTGACCGTCCGCCCGTCGGCGAGCGGTACCGGCAGCGCGCCGAGCGCCTCCGGGTCGGCCGCGCCGAGCGCCGCGTACAGGTTGCGCCACCAGGCGGGCTCGCGGTCCAGGCCGCCGAGCTGGTCCACCACCTCGGCCAGCGGCACCCGGCGCACGTCCAGCACCCGCAGCTCGGTGCGGCGCTCCAGACCGGCCGGCAGCAGCCCGGGGAAGATCGGCGAGAGCGCCTCGACCACCGAGCCGTCCGCGCCCTCCAGCAGCGTCGCGTCCCGGGGCCGCAGCGCGGGCGTGCCCTCCTCGACCGGCGCCGGGTGCGGCAGGAACGGCGTGCCGGGCAGCCGGGAGAGCACCGCGGCGCGCAGCGCGTTGTCCAGCGCGCCCCGGCCCAGCGGGGCGGGCACCAGGCCGAGCGAGCCGAGGTCGGCGCCGCGGGCGCGCAGCAGGTCGGCGTAGGTGTCGGCGGCCCGCTCGGTGAGGAAGTCGGCCAGCGGGCCGGGGGCGACGTGCCGGCGGGTGGAGTCCAGCGGGTAGGAGGCGATCAGCAGCGCGGGCAGGCCGACCGGCTCGTCGCTGGGGGTCGGCGCGTGGAGCACGGAGGCGATGGCGGGCCGCTGCGGGGCGCCGTCCGGGCCGACCGGAACGGCCCAGGTCACCGTCCAGTACGGGCGGGCGCGCTCCTCGGTCGGCCGGTCGGCCAGCAGTTCGGCGTCCAGCCGGCCGGAGGCGCCGGCGGTCTGCCAGAGCGTCTGCCGCGACCGCCCGCCCGCGTCGTCGGTGACGGTCACCTCGGTGACGCCGTCCGGGCGGGGCTCGGCGGCGGAGCGGGTGAGCGTCCGGACGCCGTCCGGGGTCTCCACGACGATCTCGCGCAGACCGGGCAGGGTGAGCAGCAGCGCGTCGTCGATCCCGGCCAGCAGACGGCGGGTCAGGTCCTCGGCGGCGGCGTCCCGCAGCGGCAGCACGACCACCGTGTCGTAGCCCTCCGGCGCCGGGCCCTCGGCCGCGAACGGCAGCCGCAGCAGCGGCACGTGGCCGTCCCGGCGGCGCAGTTCGTCGGCCAGCTCGGGCTGTGCCCCGGCCAGCGCCCGGGCCTCGCCGAGCGACCAGCGCACCCCGCCGGCCGCGCCCAGCACGGCGGGCGCGTCGGTGACCGCGAGGACGGCGGCGAAGCCGACCCCGAACCGGCCGACGGCGGGCTCCTCGCCGCGCTTGGAGGAGGCGCGCAGGGTGGACAGCGACTCGACGGCGGCCGCGTCCAGCGGGGCGCCGGTGTTGGCGGCGGCGAGGACGCCGTCGGCGAGGGTCAGCCGCAGCCGGCCGGCGCCGAGACCGGCCCGGACCGCGGCGTCGGCCGCGTTCTGGGCCAACTCGACCACCAGGCGGTCGCGGTAGCCGCCGAGCGCCAGTTCCTCCTCGGCGTTGGCATCCTCCCGGAACCGGGCCGGCGAGGCGGCCCAGGCGTCCAGCACCCGCCGGCGCAGCGCGGCGGTCCCGAAGGGGTCCGCGAGGTGCTCGTCCGTGCCGCTGCCGATGATCCGAGGTTCCACTGGACCTGCCGCCTTCCGCCGCCCTGTTCGTCGTAAGGCATTCTTCCCTGCCCCACTGACTGCTCCCGACCACCGGCTCCGCCGCGGGCGGTCCCCCGGACGGCCGGGGCCGCCCGACGGGCCGTCCGGAGCCGCCCCCCGACAGCAGCGCGGCCCGCGCCGGTCGGTCACCGGGCGGGCCGCGAAGGCGGGGGGCTCAGGAGTGGCCGAGCTCCTCGGCCGGCGCGTCGGGCTCGACGGAGCCCGAGCTGCGGTCGGGGTGCAGCGGGAGCGGCTCGACCACCAGCTCGTCCAGGATCAGCTCGGACGGCGCCGGCGGAGCCGGGATGACGGCCGCCTCGGAGTGCCCGCCGCAGCCGTACGCGTAGGAGACGACCTGGCCGTCGGCCGGGCCGAACTCGTTGCCGCACACGCCGAAGGCCTGTCCGAGCGAGCCGCCGATCGGGATCAGGAAGCCGCAGCTCGCGCACGAGGCCGGGGCGGCCTGGGCCATCGCGGTCTGCGCGCCGTGGGCCTTCTCCCAGCGGTCGGCGGCCAGGTGCAGGCCCAGCCGGGAGAGCACCCGGCTGCGGCCGAGGCCCAGCTCCTCGGCGACGGCGTTGATCCGGGCGCGGGCCGGGGCGGGCTGGATGTGGGGGTCGGTGACGACCAGGTCCTCGTCGTCCGCCAGGGCGACCGCGGAGTTCGGCGCGGGCTCGTCCTCGCCGCTCCAGCCGGGCTCCAGCCGCAGGTCGTCGGCGCCGGTGGGCAGCAGGTCGCCGGGGCCCATGTCGCCGGGGCGCAGCCGCTCGCTCCACGGCACCCACTGGGGCGCGAGGATCGCGTCGGCGCCGGGCAGCAGCACGACCTCGTCCAGGGTGACGTTCTTGGCGCGCGGCGCGCGGGCGACGGTGACCGCCCAGTGCCAGCCCCGGTACGCCGCGTCCAGGCACTCGAAGGTGTGGGTGACGACGCGGTCGGCGTCCGCCTGGACACCGAGGTGCGGACCGACGGCCTCCGCTCCGACGGCCTCCTCGGCTGCCAGACGGGCGAGTTCGACGGCCTCGGCACAGAGCCGGTCGGGGGTACGGCTTCGCATCGCAGCGCTCACGGCGTCGATTCTCTCCCAGTTCTTCTGTCGCCCACGGCGTGTTGCCTGTTCCGTCGCGGCTTGGTAGTCCCTCGTCCATTCTGCGCGACCGGGAGCCCCCTCGGGTACCGGCCGCGCCGCTCGACCGGCCTGCCGGCGCCCCGGCGCCCCGGCGGGTCGACCCTGGGCAGGCTACCCGCCGGTCGGGGCCCCGGCACAGTCCGGGGCGGAGACGGCCCGTCCGGGGGCCGCGCCGAGCGGAGTCCGATCCCGCGTCGGTTCGGCGTTTCTGGGGCAGGATGGGCTTGTGGCGGACCACGACCCGTCGCAGCACGCACTGCGCGCCCCGCAGGCCGGCGGCGGCCCCGACCAGGCGGATGCCGTGCCGCGACAGCAGCCTCCGGTCCCCGGCGCGGGCGAACCGCCGCCGGCGGACGGCTCCGAGGCGTCCGCCGCCCCCGTCGACCCCTCCCGCGGCCTCGCCGCCGGCCACCACACCGGTCTCCCCGTCGACCTCTCCAAGACTCCCGGGGGCCCCGACCACGGCCCGGCGCAGCCGACCGGGCCCGGGACCGGGACAGTGGCCGGGGCAGAAGCCGGGCCGGAAGCCGAGGAGGAGGCCGAGACCCCGGAGCCGCGCCGCCACTTCCTGGTCCGCACCGCCTCCGCCGCCGGCTCCCGCACCGGCAAGCTGGTGCACGGCACCGGCCGCCGGATCCGCCGGGCCACCTCCGCCGAGGGCGCGGGCGAGTCGGGCCTGGCGAAGCTGATCGAGCTGCACGCGCTCAACTCCTTCGGCGACATGCTGATCACCGTCGCGCTGGCCTCCACCATCTTCTTCTCGGTGCCCACCGGCGAGGCCCGCGGCCGGGTCGCGCTCTACCTGCTGATCACGATGGCCCCGTTCGCCCTTCTGGCCCCGGTGGTCGGCCCGCTGCTGGACCGCCTGCCGCACGGCCGCCGGGCGGCCATGGCGATGGCGATGCTGGCCCGGGCCGTCCTGGCCTGGACGATGGCCGGGGTGATCGCCGGCGGCGGCATCGCGCTCTACCCGGAGGCGCTCGGCGTGCTGGTGGCCTCCAAGGCGTACGGCGTGGTGCGCAGCGTGGTGGTGCCCCGGCTGCTGCCGAGCCGGCTGTCGCTGGTGAAGGCGAACTCCCGGGTCACCCTGGCCGGGCTGCTGGCCACCGGCGTGGCGGCCGGGGTGGGCGGGCTGCTGCACCTGCTCGGGCCGGGCTGGCCGCTGCGCGGCGCCTTCCTGGTGTTCGTGATCGGCACCCTGATGGCGTTCCACCTGCCGCCCGCGGTGGACTCGGCCAAGGGCGAGCAGCGGGCCGTCCTGCACGCCGAGGGGCCCGGCGAGGGCCCGCACCCGGTGCCCGACCTGCCGCCGCCGGTCAAGGCCCCGCTGCGCGCGGTCGGCCCGTCGGTGATCCTGGCGCTGCGGGCGATGTCGGCGATGAGGTGGCTGGTCGGCTTCCTGGTGATGTTCCTGGCCTTCCTGCTGCGCGAGGAGCCGATCGGCGGGCTCCAGCCGACGGTGGCGCTGGGCCTGGTGGCGGTGGCGGCCGGGACGGGCAACGCGCTGGGGTCGGTGCTGGGCTCCTGGCTGCGCACCCGGGGGCCGGAGACGACGGTCGCCGCGATGCTGCTGCTGGCGACCTGTGTGACGGGCGCGGCGGCGCTCTGGTACGGCGTGGTGACGGTGGTCCTGGTGGCCGCGGTGGCCGGGATGGCGGCCTCGCTGGGCAAGCTGGCGCTGGACGCGCTGATCCAGCGGGACGTCCCGGAGTCGGTGCGGACCTCGGCGTTCGCCCGGTCGGAGACCCTGATGCAGCTGTCCTGGGTGGCGGGCGGCGCGGTCGGCATCCTGCTGCCGCTGAACGGGAAGCTGGGCCTGTCGATCGCCGCCGGGGTGGTCGCCCTGGTGCTGCTGTGGACGCTCCGCTCACTCCACCGGGTGGGCCTGCGGCGGCACCAGGCGGCGCCGAAGGTCGCCTGAGCGCCCGGTGCGTCAACACGCGGTGGCCGACCCCCGCGTCGCGTGATCGGCCAGGCCCGGTAGATTCTGACGCATGAGCCTCAATACCCGTGCCATCGCCGCCCTCGGCGCCGTCGTCGTGGTCGGCGCCGCCACGGTGGGCACCTCCGTCGCCATCGCCGCCGGCCAGACCGAGCACACGTCCCACCGTGCCACCCTCACGGTCGGCAACTCCTCGATCGCCGCGGACCCGCTGTGCTGGAACGCCGGCAGCCCGCTCACCGAGGAGCAGCAGGAGAAGTGCCAGGAGGCGGCGACCACGGCGCTGAAGGACGGCACGCTGCCCTCCTCCGACGTCCGGGGCAGCGACCGGGTCGGCGTCGGCGTCTCGCCGAACGTGGCCGACACCGGCTGGTGGGCCTTCACCAACGGCGGCTCGGCCAACCAGGGCGGGCGCTACAGCCTGTTCTCGGCGTCCAAGGGCCAGACCTGGTCCGGCGCCCAGGCCGCGGGCAAGCTGCTGAACTCCAGCGGCAAGACCGTGGTCACCGTGGTCGAGGGCGACCCGAACGCGGAGGCCCCGATCGCCGTCTGGTACTTCCAGCTGAACAGCAAGGACAACAGCTGACGGTCCCGCGATGACCGCGCACGCCGTCGCCGACGGCCAGGACGGGCAGCCGGGCCCCGCACGGGCCCGGCTGCTCGTCGTCGTCGCGGTGGAGGCCGAGGCCGGGGCCGTGCTGCGCGGCCTGCCCGGCGGGTCCGCCGCGCTGCCGCTGCCCGGCGGCACGCTGCACCGGGCCGAGCGGGTGCCGGTGGACGTGCTGGCCGCCGGGGTCGGCCCGGCCGCCGCCGCCGCCGCCGCGTCCGCCGCGCTGGCGGCCCGTCCGTACGCGCTGGCGGTCTCGGCCGGGATCGCCGGCGGTTTCGCCCCCGTCGCCCCGGTCGGTGCCACCGTGCTGGCCGACGCGATCGTGGCCGCGGACCTCGGCGCCGAGACCCCCGAGGGCTTCGCCGACGTCACCGAGCTGGGCTTCGGCACCGCCCGGCACACCCCTCCGGCGGACGCCGTCGCCCTGGTGGCGCGGGCGCTGGACGGCCCGGGCCTCGCCGTGGGCCCGGTGCTGACCGTCTCCACCGTCACCGGCAGCGCCGAGCGGGCCGCCGCGCTGACCGCCCGCCACCCGGGCGCCGCCGCCGAGGCGATGGAGGGCTTCGGCGTGGCCGAGGCCGCCGCCCGGTACGGCGTGCCCGCCCTCGAACTGCGCACCGTGTCCAATCCGGTGGGCCCACGCGACCGGGCCGCCTGGCGGATCGGCGAGGCGCTGGCCGCCCTGGAGCGGGCCTTCGCCGCGCTGCCCGTCCACGAACTCGCCGCCCGCCCACGAACCCCCGAGGAGGCCGGCCGTGGCTGAACGGCTGAGCATCGCGTACTCGCCCTGCCCGAACGACACCTTCGTCTTCCACGCCTGGGCGCACGGCCTGGTGCCCGGCGCGGACGCCCCCGAGGTGACCTTCGCCGACATCGACGTCACCAACGGGCTGGCCGAGCGCGGCGAGCTGGACGTGCTGAAGATCAGCTACGGCGCACTGCCCTGGGTCCTGGAGGAGTACACCCTGCTGCCCTGCGGCGGCGCGCTGGGCCGCGGCTGCGGCCCGCTGGTGCTCACCCTCCCGGGCGTGGACTCCCCCGCCGAGCTGGCCGGGAAGACCGTCGCGGTGCCCTCCGAGCGCTCCACCGCCTACCTGCTGTTCCGGCTCTGGGCGGCGAAGGCCGTGCCGGGCGGCTTCGGCGAGATCGTCGTCCTGCCGTTCCACGAGATCATGCCCGCCGTCCGGGACGGCCGGGTGGACGCCGGCCTGGTGATCCACGAGGCCCGCTTCACGTACCGGCAGTACGGCCTGCACAGCCTGGCCGACATGGGCGAGGCCTGGGAGCGGGAGACCGGCCTGCCGATCCCGCTGGGCGCGATCGTCGCCAAGCGCTCGCTCGGCGCCGAGCGGCTGCGGGCGCTCGCCGACGCCGTCCGCGCCTCCGTCCGGCTGGCCTGGGCGGACCCGGCGGCCAGCCGTGACTACGTGCTGGCGCACGCCCAGGAGATGGACCTGGACGTGGCCGAGCAGCACATCGCGCTGTACGTCACCGAGTTCTCCGAGGACCTCGGCGAGGAGGGCTACGAGGCCGTCCGCGCGCTGCTCACCCGGGCCGCCGCGGAGGGGCTGGTGCCTCCGCTCGACCCGGGTGCGCTCGCGTTCGGTTAGGCCGCGCCCCGCTCAGACGTCGAACTGGTCCGCCACCGCGCGCAGCAGGCCGGCCAGCTTCTGGCCGGTCGGCTTGGCGGGGTAGCGCCCGCGCTGGAGGCCGGGCAGCACCGAGTCCAGCGTGGTGATCAGGTCCTGGACGATCGGCGCCATGTCGTCGGCGCTGCGGCGCTGGGCGGCGGCGACCGAGGGCAGCGCGTCCAGCAGCTGCACGGCCATCGCCTGGTCGCCGCGGTGGCCGGCGACCACGCCGAACTCGACCCGCTGGCCCGGCTTCAGCGCGGTGACACCGGCGGGCAGCGCCTTGGTGTGGACGAAGACGTCGCCGCCGTCGTCGCGCGACAGGAAGCCGAAGCCCTTCGTCTCGTTGAACCACTTGACCTGGCCGGTGGGCATCTCGAACAGTCCTCGAATGGGTGTGAGGGATCCCGGCCCTGGCCGGGGATCACTGGGTGGTGGGGAGCAGGCGGCCGACCTCGGCTCGGCGCCCGTGGGCGCTCATGGTCAGCACGCTGTCAGGAGCAGACTAACGGTCCGTCACTGCCTCATCGGCGTTCCGCGAGCGGTACGCGCCCCGAGGCCCGATCCGGGTGGCGGGGAACGCGGGATCTCGCGGTCACGGGCAACCCGGTACTGGCACGGCCAGGACGCGGCTCCACGCGGTCCATCGGCTCACACCCCCCGGGTTCGCGGACACGGGACGCCCCTGCAGCGCCCCTCGGCACCCCGTGCATACCCCCGCCCAGCAGGGATCAAAACGTTCAGCTGCCGGGAAACTGCGCAACGTGACCGGCCCGCTCCGGTGGGCGCCCCCGGTGGGCGCTCTGCCAGACTGGGGGGAGTCCCGACCGGCCCGGAGGAGTGAACAGACGTGAGCAGCCAGAGCGCCGACCCCGGCGACGTGTACGTCAAGGCCGGGGTGATCGTCTTCGGTCTCGGCGCGCTCGCCACCCTGGTCACCTTCGTCCCGCTGTTCCTGCACCTGACGCCGCTGCCGACGGCCGCCTACTGGCTGAGCATGCTGATGCCGGCCGGCTTCCTGGCCGCGCTGACCGGGCTGCTGCGCAACGCGCGGGCCCAGCGCCGCCGGGTCGGGGCCGCCGGCTCCTGAGGCCCGTGCGCTAGGCGAGGTGCCCGGCGAGCCAGTCGGGGAAGTCGGTGAGGTCCGCCAGCACCACGTCCGCGCCGGCCTCGCGCAGTTCCCGCGCGCTGTACGGGCCGGTGGGCACGCACACCGCGATCGCGTCCGCGTGCCGGGCGCCCCGGATGTCCCCGAGGTGGTCGCCGACGTAGACGCTCGCGCCGTGCTCGCGCAGCGCCTCGCCCTTGGTCTCCGCCCACAGGTCGCCGATGACGGTGTCCGCGGCCAGCGCGGCGTGCTCCAGGTGGAGGCGGGCGTTCGGCTCGTACTTGCCGGTGATCACCGCGACCCGGCCGCCGTGGGCGCGGACCGCCTCGACGGCGGCGTGCGCGCCGGGCAGGGGGACGGTCGCGGCGAAGGCGTGCTCGCGGTAGAGCACCCGGTAGCGGTCGACCGCCCAGTCCACCCGGTCCTCGGGGAACCAGTTGCGGATCTCGTCCACCAGCGGCGGGCCGAGCCGGGTGACCGCCAGGTCCGCGTCGATGTACGTGCCGGTCTCGGCGGAGAGCGCCAGGTAGGTGGCGCGGATACCCGGCCGGGTGTCCAGCAGCGTCATGTCGAGGTCGAAACCGACGGTGAGCGGAGCGGTACGGGTCGCGGGCATGCCGCCAGGCTACCCAACGGCGGAGCGGACCACGAGGCGATTTGCCCGGCCTTCGCAGGGGAACTTAGGTTTGCCTCACTCGTCTGCGGAGAGGGCTCATGACCGACACCAGCGCGCCGCCCGGCGCGGCCCGCGCGCCGTACCGCGCGGGCCGGCGCCGAATACCGCTGCTCGCCGCCGCGCTCGCCGTCCTGGCCGCCGCGGTGCTGCTGAGCCTGTCCGTCGGCAGCCGGACCATCCCGTTCGGCCACACCCTGGACGCCCTGCTGCACGGCGGTGACACCGCCGACGCCGTGGTCGTCCGCGAGTTGCGGGTGCCGCGCACGGTCGTCGGCCTGGCCGTCGGCGCGGCGCTCGGCCTGGCCGGGGCCGTCATGCAGGGCCTGACCCGCAACCCGATCGCCGACCCCGGCATCCTCGGCGTCTCCCAGGGAGCTGCGGCCGGCGTGGTGGTCGCCATCTCCGGCTTCGGCGTCTCCACCCTCACCGGGTACGTCTGGTTCGGCTTCGCGGGCGCGGTGATCGCCACCGTCCTGGTGTACGGGCTGGCCGGGCGCGGCCGGGGCGGGGCGACGCCGATCAAGCTCGCGCTGGCCGGCTCGGCGACGTCCGCGTTCATCGCCTCGCTGAACACCCTGGTGCTGACCACGGACGCGGCCACCATGGACCAGTTCCGCTTCTGGCACGTCGGGGCGCTCTCCGGGCGGACCTCGGACGTGGCCTGGCAGCTGCTGCCGTTCCTGGCGGTCGGCACGGTGCTGGTGGTCGCGGTGGCGCGCGGGCTGGACGCGCTGGCGCTCGGCGACGACACCGCGAAGGGGCTGGGTGCCAGGACCGGCCTGGTCCGGGCGGTCGGCGCGCTCGGCGCGACCGTGCTGACCGGCTCGGCGGTCGCGGCGGCCGGCCCGATCGCCTTCGTCGGCCTCGCCGTCCCGCACGCGGCCCGGGCGGTGGCGGGCGCCGACCACCGCTGGATCCTCGCCTTCTCCGCCGTCCTCGGCCCGGCGCTGCTGCTGCTCGCCGACACCCTCGGCCGGGTCCTGTTCCCGCCGTCCGAGGTTCCGGCGGGCGTGATGACGGCCCTGGTCGGCGTCCCGGTCCTGGTGGCGCTGGTCCGCCGCCGGAAGGTGGTGGCGGCATGAGCGCCGCTTCCTCCCCCGGCACCGCTCCCGGGCCCGGCGCGCGTTCCGTCTCGCTGCGCGGCTACCGCGTCGTCCGGGCCGGGCGGGCGTCGTTCCTGCTGCACCGGCGCTCGACGGCGGTCGCCGCCGGGCTGCTGGTGGCGCTGGCGGCCGCCGCGGTGGCCTCGCTCTGCCTGGGCGAGTCCACCGTCGCGCCGGCCGAGGTGGTCAAGGTGGTGCTCGGGCGGCCGAGCCCGCACGAGCTGGTGGTCGGCGAGTTCCGGCTGCCCCGGGTGGTGGTCGGGCTGCTGGTCGGCACCGCGCTCGGGCTGGCCGGGGCGCTGATCCAGACCGTCGCCCGCAATCCGCTGGCCAGCCCCGACGTGGTGGGCGTGACCTGGGGCGCGACCGCGACCGTGGTCGGCCTGACGGCGTACGGCGTGGTCGGCTCGACCGGCCAGGCCCCGTACGCGGCGGTGGCCGGCGGCCTGCTGGCCGGGCTGCTGGTGTACTCCCTCGCCTGGCGGCGCGGCCTGCACGCGCAGCGCTTCGTGCTGATCGGCATCGGGATCAGCGTCGCGCTGTCCGCCCTGACGTCCGTCTTCCTCACCAAGGGCGACGGCTTCCAGGCCCAGGCCGCCAAGGTCTGGATGACCGGCAGCCTGAACGGCGCCGGCTTCGACCAGGCCGACCGGCTCGCCTGGGTGCTGCTCGCCGCCCTGCCGGTGGCGCTCTGGGCGGCCCGCGCCCAGCGGTCGATCTCCTTCGACGACGCCACCGCCGTCGGCCTCGGCCTGCGGCTGGACCGGATCCGCCTCGGCATGGCCCTGCTCGGCATCGTGCTGGCCTCGTGCGCGGCCGGGGCCGCCGGACCGGTGGACTTCGTCGCGCTGATGGCCCCGCAGATCGCGCTGCGGCTGGCCCGCTCGGCGCAGATCCCGCTGTTCTGCTCGGCGCTGACCGGCGCGCTGGTGGTGGTCCTCGCCGACCTGATCGCCCGTCGGCTGCTGGCGCCGACCGAGCTGCCGGTCGGCGTGGTCACCGGCATGGTGGGCGCGCCGTACCTGATGTGGCTGCTGATCCGATCCCGCCGTGGAGGTTCCTGATGTCCGCCCACCAGCCGGTCAGCCGGCGCCTGGAGGCCCGGGGCCTCACGCTGGCCTACGAGGCGCGCACGGTCGTCGAGGACCTGGACGTGGCGATCCCGGACGGCCGGGTGACGGTGGTCGTCGGCCCGAACGCCTGCGGCAAGTCGACCCTGCTGCGGGCCCTCGGCCGGCTGCTGAAGCCGGTCCGGGGCTCGGTGCTGCTGGACGGCGAGGAGCTGGCGCGCGTCCCGACCAAGCGGATCGCCCAGCGGCTCGGCCTGCTGCCGCAGACGCCGACCGCCCCGGAGGGCATCTCGGTGGCGGACCTGGTCGCGCGCGGCCGCCAGCCGCACCAGAGCTGGTGGCAGCAGTGGTCGCCGCAGGACGAGGCGGCGGTCGCGGAGGCGCTGGAGCGGACCTCGACCGCCGAGCTGGCCGACCGGAGCATGGACGAGCTGTCCGGCGGCCAGCGCCAGCGCGCCTGGATCGCGATGGCGCTCGCCCAGGGCACCGACATCCTGCTGCTGGACGAACCGACCACCTACCTGGACATCGCCCACCAGGTCGAGGTGCTGGACCTGGTCCGGCGGCTGAACGTCGAACGCGACCGGACCGTCGTCGCGGTGCTGCACGACCTCAACCAGGCCGCCCGGTACGCCGACCACCTGGTGGCGATGCGGGACGGCCGGGTGGTGGCGCAGGGCGCGCCCGCCGACGTGGTGACGGCCGAGCTGGTGCGGGAGGTGTTCGGGCTGGAGTCGGTGGTGGTGCCCGACCCGGTCACCGGCACGCCGCTGGTCGTACCCGGCGCCCCGTGGGCCGCCGCGGTGGAGGTCTGACCGCACCGGGCCGACGGCACCCCCGCGTAACGGCACTTCAGCCAACATTTCGGACATAATCGACCGCGCCCGACCCTCGCTCCGCAGCCAGAGGACCGCCGATGCCCCGGATCTCCCGCCGCACCCTCCTCGCCGGTCTCGGCGGTGCCGCGCTGGCGGCGGCCACGGGCTGCACCGACCGGCGGCCGTCCGCGGTGACCTCGGACGGCCTCGGGGCCTCCCCGTCCACCACCCCGGTGCCGCCGGTGACGGTGAACACGGCCACCGGCCCGGTGGCGGTGCCGGGCGCGCCGATGCGGGTGGTCGTGCTGGACACCGACGTGCTCGACTCCGCGCTGACCCTCGGCATCACCCCGGTCGGCGCCGCGCTCGCGGCCCGCGACAACCGCTACCCCGAGTACTGGCCGGCCTCCCGGACGGCGGGGATCCGGCTGGTCGGCCCGGCGGGCTCGCCCGACCTGCCGACCGTCCGGGCCCTGCGGCCGGACCTGATCCTCTCCAACCAGACCCGCGACGGCGACCGCTACGAGCAACTGCGGGAGATCGCCCCCACCGTGCTCACCCAGACCACCGGCGCCCCGTGGAAGGCCAACGTGCAGCTGCACGCCCAGGCGCTGGGCCGGGAGCAGGCCGCGGCGGCCTTCGCCGGCACGTACCAGAAGCACGCGGGCCAGGTGGCGCAGGCGCTGGCGGCGGCGAAGCTGTCGGGGCGCAAGGTGAGCCTGGTGCGGTTCGTCGAGGGCGGCGGCATCCGGGTGTTCGGCCGGCAGAGCTTCCCCGGAACGGTGCTCGCCGACGCCCAGGTGGGCCGGCCGGACGCGCAGAACGTCGACCAGCCGGACTTCGAGATCCCGCCCGACCAGCTCGCCAAGGCGGACGGGGACCTGCTGCTCTACGCGACCTACGGCGATCCGGACCGCTCGGGCGCCAACGCCGCGCTGGCGAGCCCGGCCTGGCAGGCGCTGGGGGCGGTCAAGGGCCACCGGGCGTTCCCGGTGGACGACCAGCTGTGGTTCCAGGGGATCGGCTACACCGGGGCCAACTACCTGCTGGACGAGTTGCAGCGCTTCCTCGGGGCGTAGCCGGGGCACGCGGGGCGAGGGGCGCCCGGTCGGCGCACCCGGGCCCGGCGGCGATCGCGGCCGGGCTCGACTCCCCGTCCGTACGGGCGCGTTCGGCGGCCTCGTGGAGGCCGGGCCGGCGGAGCCGCCGGACGGCGCCGGGCGGCGCCGCCGCCTGGAACCGGGCGTCGGCCGCCTCGGGGCGCGGGTCCGCATCGGAGGGGCTGACCGTTCGGGCACGACGCGCCGGGCCGTACGGCGGTCAGTCGGAACTCAGCGCCGCCCTGAGCCTGTTCCTCAACAGCCGTACGGCCGGGGACTGCTGGTCGCGGCGGGCGACGAGGCCGAGGCGGGCGTGGGTGACGGCGTCGGCGAGCGGGACGGCCCGCAGACCGGCGCCCTCGGCGGAGGAGGCGCTGAGGACGGCGACCCCGGCGCCGCGTTCGGCGAGGCGGAGCAGGGCCGCCGGGGAGCTGGCCTCGATGTCCACCCGCGGGTCCAGGCCGAGCCGACGGCAGGAGTCCGCGTAGGCCGCGCGGATGCCGGTGCCCGGGGAGAGGCAGAGGACCTTCTCCTCCCGGAGGTCGGCGAGGCGCAGTCCGCCCCGGTCGAGCGGGTGCCCGGCGGGGACGACGGCGGCGATCGGCTCGTCGACGACCACGGCGGCGTCCAGTCCCGGGGACGCCTCGCCCGCGTAGCCGATCAGGGCCAGGTCGAGCGCGCCGGCCAGGACCTGCGCCTGGAGGTCCTCGGAGGGCCCCTCGTGCAGGCTGAGCTCGATGCCGGGGTGACTGCGGCCGAGGTCGGCCACGGTGTCCAGGAAGGGCGGGATCGAGCAGCCCGTGATCATGCCGAGCCGGACCCTCCCGCGCACGGCGTCGGCGAACTCGGCGGCGGTGTGCCGGATGGCGTCCAGGGTGGCCAGGGCGCTCTTGGCGAGCGGGAGGACGGCCTCGCCGGCGGGCGTGAGGCGGACCTGGCGGCCGGCGCGGTCCAGGAGCTGCTGGCCCAGTTCGTGCTCCAGCTTGGCGACCTGGGTGCTGACGCCGGACTGGCTCACGTGCAGCCGGGCCGCCGCGGCGGTGAAGGTGCCCTCGTCCACCACGGCGGCGAAGTAGCGCAACTGGTGCATCTCCATGACCGCTGACGATAGGCGACCGGGGGTCCGGCCGCCCGGCCGGTCGCCCGGGGGAACCCGGCTCCGGCCCGAGCGGCGGGCCGTGACCGCGCGGGCGGTCACGGCCCGGCGGGTGTCACCGACGGCCCTCGGTGCCCCTGAACTCCTTGCCCTGCGGCTGTCCCGTCCTCCCCTCGGGGAGGTCGGTCTCGATGCGCTCCTTGCGCACCCGGCCGGTGACGGTCTGCTGCTCGACGCGCTCCTCGGTGACCAGCCGCACCCGTTCGACCGGGACGGCCTCGGTGCGCACCACCGGCCGCTCCGCGTGCAGGGTGACCTCGTACTCGGCCTCCGAGATCAGCTCGCCGGGCACCGCGGCGCGCCGGTCGGCCTCGGTGATGGGTTCGCGCTCGATGTGGACCTCCTCGTGCCGCACCGGCACGGTCTGCCGTTCCTCCTCGGTGACGACGTACTTGCGCAGCTTCGCGTGGCCGGTCTCGTACCGTTCGACGCCGACGCTCATCCGCTCCTCGGACCGCGTCATCACGCCGCCGTCCTGCTCCCGGCGCTGGCCGGTCCGCCCGGTGGCGGAGGTGGCGGCGCCCGGAGCGGTGGCGGCACGGCTGGTGGCGCTCGGGCCCTGGGCGGTCTGGCCGGTCTGGCCGGTGGTGGTCTGGCCCTGGGCGGTACGGCCGGTGGCGGTCTGGCCCTGGGCGGTACGGCCGGCGGCGGCAGCGGAGCCGGTCAGGCCCTCGGCGCCGGCCGTGCCGGACCGGCCCTTCGCCGCGGCGGTGCCGGCCGCGGCACCGGCGGCACCCGCGGCACCGGTGCCGCTCGCGTGGGCCCAGCCGCCCTCGCCGGGCTGGTTGGCGCTCTTCCACGCTTCGTCCCAGGCGATGCCGTAGTGCTGGTACAGCCGACGCTCCTCCGCTTCGGAGAGGTGTCCGCTGCTGTCCACGTCCACCAGCGGCGCGTCCTTGACCTTCTCCTTGGGGTAGGGCACCTCCAGGTGGTCCCCGACGACCCGGGCGTCGCGGATCGGCACGAAGGACTCACTCGCACCGAACCACCCGGTCTTGACGCTGACCCACTCGGGCTTGCCGGTGACGTCGTCGAGGAACATGTGGTCCGCGGTGCCGATCTTGTTGCCCTGTGCGTCATGTACGGGATGGCGCAGCATGGAACGGGCCTGCTGTTCAGTGATCACGATTCACGCCTCCTTCACATTCCAGCGTTGAGCGCCTTGCCGACCCGGGCAACCCGAAACCGCCTCACCTGATATTCACTCAGAGTGATGACCACGGCGGACCGGTCACGCACCGCACGATCGATCATTCACAGAGATGGCCACCATCGGATTCATCTGTTGGACGGATAATTCAGGCGGTCGGAAGATGGAGGCATGACGACGACGAACACCGCACGTGAGCTTGCCGAGGCCTACTTCTCCGCCTGGGAGGCGGGCGAGTTCGACACCCTCCGGGACCTGCTGGCCGAGGACGTCGACTTCGTCGGAGCGCTGGGAACGGCCTCCGGCGTGACGGAGGCGCTGGCCGGGCTGAAGGGGCTCGGGCAGGTGCTGGAGAGGATCGACGTGAAGGTCCGGGTGGCCGAGGGCGACGAGGTGATCACCTGGTTCGACCTGTGCACCAGCATCGCCGAGCCGGCCCCGACGGCGAACTGGATGCGCGTGGCGAACGGCAAGATCACCCGGATCCGGGTGACATTCGACCCGCGCGGACTGCTGGCCGGGTTCGAGAAGCGGGGCTGAGCCGGGGCCCGCCGCCGGAGCGGTGGGCCCGGCCCCGGGCAGTCCGCCTCAGCCGCCGGAGCGGATCGGCTCGCCCGTCCGGTGCAGGTGGACGAAGACCTCCCGGTAGGAGGCGAACAGACCCGTCTCGCAGTACGGGACGCCCTTCTCCGCGCAGAACTCCCGGGTGATCCGGGCGGCCCGGGCGAGCGCCGGGGTCGGCATGCTGGGGAAGAGGTGGTGCTCCACCTGGTAGTTGAGGCCGCCCATCATCGTGTCGACGACCGGCCCGCCGCGGACGTTGCGCGAGGTGAGCACCTGGCGGCGCAGGAAGTCCAGCTCCATCTCGGGCGTCACCATCAGCATGCCCTTGTGGTTCGGGGCGAAGACGCAGCCCAGGTAGACGCCGAGCAGCGCCTGGTGCACGGCGAGGAAGGCGACCGCCTTGCCCGCCGGGAGGGCGGCGAAGACCAGGCCGAAGTAGGCCGCGAAGTGGACCACCAGCAGGACGCCCTCCAGCACCGGGCGCTTCATCACCGGGCTGCGCAGCGCGCGGAAGCTGTTGAAGCTGAGGTTGAGGCCCTCCAGCAGGAGCAGCGGGACGAACAGGTACGCCTGCCGGCGGCCGATGAACCGGGCGAGGCCGCCCGCCTTCCGGGCCTGCCGCTTGGACCACACCAGGAGTTCGGGGGCGACGTCAGGGTCCCGCTCCTCGTGGTTCGGGTTGGCGTGGTGGCGGGTGTGCTTGTTCATCCACCAGCCGTAGCTCATGCCCATCAGCAGGTTGGCGGTGATCCGGCCGCCGAGCTCGCCGGGCGCTTTCCGCTCGAACACCTGACGGTGCGCCAGATCATGGGTCAGCAGGCCGAGTTGGGCGAACACCAGGGACATGGCCGCGGCCAGGCCGAGCTGCCACCAGGTGTCGCCCAGCGCGAACAGGGCGTACCAGCCGCCGAAGAAGGCGGCGAGCACCAGGCCCGCGCGGACGGCGTAGTAGCCGGGGCGCCGGTCGAGCAGGCCCTCGGCGGCTATCCGGCGGGTCAACTGGGCGAAGTCGCTGCCGCCGCTCCCCGGCCGGGGGCCGGTGGCTGGGGGCGCTTCGGACGTCATCACGGGATGCGCGGGCATGGTTCGAGTCTGCTGCGGCCGGACGCTCCGCAGAACGGGGAAAACTCCACTCCCGTAGGGGAGTTAACCCCCGTACCGCAAGTGGTGATTCCTGGCTGGGCAACGGGGCGCCGGCTCCCCTACGGCCGCCCGAACAACTCGTCCAGGTGGTACGCGAGGACCGCGAGCGCCTGCTCGCCGGTGCGCTGGCCGCCCAGAACGCTGGAGCCGAGCCCGTTGACCATCGCCAGCAGCCCGGCCGCCACCGCCTCGACGTCCCGCTCCGGCCCGATGGCCCCGGCCCGCTGCGCCGCGCGGAGCTGCTTGGCGAGGAAGCCCTCCAGCACCGCCGGCGGCTGCGCGGCCTGGTGCTCCAGCATTCCGGGGTCACTGAGGACCAGGGTGTAGTACGCCGCGTACGTCCTGGTGATCCGGCGGCTCTCGGCGTCCGTCGGCAGGATGCAGGACAGGACGGCCGTCACCACCTCCCGGGGGGCGCGCGCCTCGCCGATCCACCGCTCCATCCGGGCCTGGAGCTGGGCGCCGAGCCGGGCCAGGGCGTCCAGCAGCAGGCCCTCCTTGGACACGAAGTAGTACTGCACCAGCCGCAGCGAGACGCCGGCCTCCGTCGCGACCGCCCGCATGCTGGCGGACTGGAGCCCTTGGGTGTCGGCGATCCGCAGCAGGGCCTCGGCGATCTGCCGCCGGCGTTCCTCGTGGTCGACCTTGCCGGTCATTCCGCGTCCTCCACGGTTCGTCCGCTCGCTCTTGGTACACCCGTATCATGCCTGTGATACACATGTACCATGCGAATCAGCGAGTTCAGGAACGGCAAGGCCGAAGCCCGCTACCGCACCGCCTACGAGCGTGCCCTCGGCCGGCTCTGGCCGGGCGAACGGACCTCGCTCGACGTCCCCACCGGCTACGGCACCACCCGGATCCACCGCGCCGGCCCCGCGCGGGGCACACCGATCGTGCTGCTGCCCGGCTCCGGCGGCAACGCGCTGATGTGGCACTCCTACGTCGAGCCGCTCACCGCCCGGCACCCCGTGATCGCCGTGGACACCGTCGGCGAACCGGGCGCCAGCGTGCAGAGCGCCCCCATCGCGGACGGCCGGGACGCCGCCGACTGGCTCGAAGAGCTCCTCGCGGCCCTCGACCTGCCCTCCGTCCACCTGGTCGGCTGCTCCTACGGCGGCTGGATCGCCCTCCACCACCAGCTCCGCCACCCCGGCCGGACCACCGGTCTCACCCTGGTCGACTCCGCCGGCCTCGCCGACCTCAGCCCGCGCTTCTACCGCTGGCTCGTCCTCGGCGGCCTCGCCGCCACGGCCCCGCGGGCCCTGCGCCCCCGCCTCGCCCGGAAGCTCGGCAACAGCGCCATCCTGGACACCGAGCTGATGGCCCTGCTCCGCGCCTCGGCGGGCTTCCGCCGCCGGCTGCCCCTGGCCGCCACCCTCACCGACGACGAACTCCGCGCGCTCAGCACCCCCGCGCTCAGCACCCCCGTGCTCGCGCTCCTCGGCGAGCGCAGCGCCCTGCACGACGCCCCCGCCACCGCCGAACGCCTGCACCGCCTGCTGCCCGGCGCCGAGGTCCGCATCGTCCCGGACGCCGGGCACTCCCTCACCACCGACGACCCCGCCGCCGTCCTCGCCGGCATCCTCGCCATGGCGGCGCGGCCGGCCGGGTGAGCGGAGCGGCCGGCCGGCCGGTTGTCCGGGCCGAACGGGCGGCCGGGTTGCACGGACCGGCCGGGCGGCCGGTTGAACCCGGGCCGGACGACCGTTGAACCCGGCCCGGGCGGACCGTTGAACCCGGGCCGGACAGACGGTTGAACCCGGGCCGCACGGCCGCCGCGTCGGCTACGCCGGTCCGCCGAGGGCGGCCCGGACCAGCCGGGTGACCGCCGGGATCGCGGCCGTCAGGTCACCGCCCCCGTCCCGCACCCCCGCCTCCGTCGCCAGCGCGTCGTAGGTCTCGAAGGCGGTGAGGACGAAGAGCAGCCCCACCGCGTCCGGCGGGGCGGCCGGCAGACGGCCGGTCAGGACCGCCGCCCCCTCCCGGCGGCGCGCGTCACGGTCGGCGATCACCCGGCCCACCTCCTCGTCCAGCGCGGCGAGGGCCCGCAGCCGGCGGGTGCAGACCCGGTCGACCGCCCAGAAGCCGCCCATCACCTCCACGAAGCGGTCCACCGCCGCCCACGGGTCGGCGAGCGTGAACGCCTCGGCCAGCCGGGACATGCCGCCCTGGGCGGCGAGGGCGTCGCAGACCGCCTCCAGCAGGCCCGCCTTGGAGCCGAACTGGTAGTAGACGGTCGCCCGGGCGACGTCCGCCCGGCGGGCCACCGCGTCCAGCGAGGCCCCGCCGGTCTCGGCCAGGTGCGCGCGGGCGGCCGCGACGATCCGGGCGCGGGTCTCGTCGACCTCCGCCTGCCGCTGTCCCATCCGGTAGGACCGGGGGCTCATCCCGCTCGCCTCCACCCACTCGTTCCGTGTGAACCGTGTGAACTGGCAGTATCGCCGATCGGCCCACCCGGACCGGGGCGCGGCGGGGCGGCGGGCGCGGCGGGGCCTGGGGCAGTGGGGCCCGGTGGGGCCCGGGGCCGCGGAGCGCGGTGGGGCCCGGTAGGACCGGTGGGACCCGGTGGGGCCCGCCCCGCTCAGACGATGACCCGCCCGCCACTGACGTCCAGGGTCTGCCCGGTGATCCAGGAGGACGCGTCGGAGGCCAGGAAGAGCGTGGCCGAGGCGATGTCCACCGGCTCGCCCAGCCGCCCCAGCGGATGCGCGGCGGCGACCGCGGCCCGCACCTCCGGCGACATCTGCGCGTCGGTCCGCTCGGTGCGGACGGCGCCCGGCGCGACGGCGTTGACCCGGACGCCCTCGCCGGCGACCTCCAGGGCGAGGTGCCGGGTGAACATCAGCACGCCCGCCTTGGCCGTGGCGTACGCGGCGGAGGCGCCGCCGGCCAGCCGGCCGGCCGTGGAGGCCATGGTGACGACCGAACCGCTGCCACGGGCCAGCAGCCCGGGCAGGAAGGCCCGGACGGTGAGGAAGGTGGCGGTGAGGTTTCCGTCCAGGACGGCCCGCCAGTGCTCCTCGCTCTCGCGGGCGGTCGGCACCGGGTAGCCGTCACCACCGGCGAAGGCCGCCAGGACGTCGACCGGGCCGAGATCCCGTTCGATCCTGGCGGCGGCGGAGCCGAGCGCCGCCGCGTCCGTGCAGTCGGCGACCAGGCCGAGCGCCCTGGCACCCTGCGCCCGCAGTTCCCCGGCCACCGCCATCAGCGCCTTCTCGTCGCGGCCGAGGACCGCGACGGCCGCCCCCTGCCGGGCGAAGGCGCGGGCGGTCTCCGCGCCGATGCCACGGCTGCCACCGGTGATCACGACCACCCGGCCGTCCAGGTCGGGGTACCGGGCCTGCTGAACTCCCATGCTCCATCACTCCTTCGTGCTTGCTCTCGCGGTGTGTTGTGGTTCACTTGATTCATTCATACAGCCCGTCTGAGTGAATGACAACCACTGCCGCTCGCCGCCCGACCCCCGCCCGCACCCCGGGCAACCCGAGGAGGAACCGATGAGGATCGCAGTCGTGGGAGCCACCGGGCGCACCGGCCACCTGGTGGTCACGCTCGCCCTGGCGGCCGGGCACACCGTCACCGCCGTGGCCCGCGACCCCGCCCGACTGCCGGCCTTCCCGTACGGCACCCCGCTCACCGCGCGGGCCGACGTCACGGAGCCCGGCTCCCTGCACGATCCGCTGAGCGGCCAGGACGTCGTGGTCGCCGTCCTCGGCACCACCGGCCGCCGGGCCACCACCGTCTTCTCCGACGGCGCCCGCGAACTGACCGCCGCCGTCCGGGCCGGCGGCGCCCGGCACCTGCTGATGATGAGCTCGGCCGGCCTGGACACCAGCCGGCTCCCCTACGCCCAGCGGCTGGTGACCAGGCTGGTCGTCGACCGGCTGTACCGGGAGGTCCACCACGACCTGGCCCGGATGGAGGCGGTGCTCGCCGGGTCCGACATCGCCTGGACGGTCGTCCGGGTGCCGATGCTCAAGGACGGCCCGGCGTCCGCCGGCCCCCAGGTCTCGTACGACCGCCCGCTCCCCCGCGCCGGCACCGCCACCCGTGCCACCGTCGCCCACTGGATCGTCGACCACCTCGGCGACCCGGCGACCTTCCGCCGCCTCGTCCACCTCGCCGACGACTGAGCCACCGCCCGTGTACCGGCAGTTCGACGACAACCTTCCCGACAAGACCGACCATCCGGTCAGACCGGCCCGGCAGTCGCGTGACGGTTCGACGACGCTCGGACAGACCGGCCAGGCTGCCTACCTCCGGAACGGCCGCACCCATGCCGATCCGGCACGGCACCGGGCCGGATCCCCTTCCGCGAGGGCCGGCCCGGTGCCGTCTCAGCCCCGCCGCCCCGCTTCAGCCCTGCTGCGACGCACGGCGGCGCATGGTGAGCAGCAGCAGGGCCACCGCCGACAGCACCGCGGCCAGCCGCAGCACGTTCGGGGCCGCCGACCAGCTGATCTGCCCCAGCGGGGACCCCGACTGGAGCCCGGCGCCCTCGCCGCCGGCCTGCTTGGCCCGCTGCATGGAGTACAGGGTGGTCACGCTCATCGTGACCACCGGGATGCCGAGGATCACGAACTTGCGCATCAGGTCCGTTATCCGGCGCGACAGGTAGCCGAGGCCCCAGCCCGCCAGCATGGCGGGGAAGAAGCCGGTGACGGCGCCGCCGACCAGCAGGCCGCAGGAGAGCAGGATCAGCGGGGACGGCTTGCGGGCCGGCGCACCGCCCTTCTCGCCGCCCCCGTCCTTGGCCCTGCCCCTGCCCTTGCCCTTCCCCTTGTCCTTGCCGCCCGCCTCCCCGGCGGGGGCCTGCGGCGGCGCGGCGGGAGCCGCCGGGGGCGGCGGCTTGAGCCATCCCCGGCGCGGCTTCTTCGCCGGTTCCGCCGTCACCGGCTCCGGCGCCGGCTCGGCCTGTTCGGCCGTGCGCTGCTCGGGGATCGGCTTCGGCGCGGGCTGCGGCCCGTCCGAGAAGTCGAAGAGCGTCATCGTCCACGGGCCGGTGCTCTGCACCGTCGGCGGCGGGATCGCGTCCGCCCGGTCCTCGACGACGGCCATGTCCGGCAGGTCCAGCGACACCGCCGGGATGCCGGCGACGCTCAGCGCCGGCGGGTCGTACACGCTGTCCGGGTCGAAGGCCGGCTCCGCGGCGGGCGGAGCGGCGGGCGGAGCGGCGGGCGGAGCGGCGGACGGGACCTCGGCGGCCCCCGAACCCGACGAGCCGGCCGACGGAACAGCCGACGCGCCGGCCGACGGGGCCGACGACGGAGCCGCCGGAGCGCCGCCGCCCGAGCGCTCCCCCGAGCCGTTGCCCGGGCGCTCGCTCCACGGCCCGCTCTTGCGCCACCACTCGCCGTCCGTCATCACCGACCACCCCGCCTCGCCCGTACCCGGCCGCCCACCGAGCCGCCCTCGGCGTGACGCTACCCACCCCGCCCCCGCCCACGCGAGTCCGACGGCGGGCGCGGCGGTACGGCGGTGAGGCGTCGGCCGGAGGACACCCCGCCGTCCCCCCGCCCGACTAACCTAGGTCGAATGACCACACAGCAGGGCCCCCAACGCCGGGGCAGGTCCGCCACCGGCCCGCGCACCCTCGCCGAGGAGCTGCGCGCCCGTCCCGACGACGCGCTCGCCGCCCTGCTCCGCGCCCGCCCCGACCTGCTGAACCCCGTCCCCGGCGACCTCACCCAGCTGTCCGCCCGGCTCTCCTCGCGCGCCTCCGCGCTGCGCGCCCTGGAGCGGCTCGACCGGTTCACCCTCCAGGTCGCCGAGGCGCTCGCCGCCGCCCCGGACGGCACCTCGCTGGCCACCGTCCGCACCCTGCTGACCGGCCCGGCCAAGGTCAAGCCGCACCCCGGCGCCACCCCGCTCACCCCGGCCGACCGGTCCGCCGTCGCCGCCGCCCTGCCCCGCGCGATCGCCACCCTGCGTGACCGGGCGCTGCTCTGGGGCCCGGACAACGGCCTGCGGCTGGTCCTCGCCGTGCGCGAGGCGCTCGCCCCCACCGCCAACAATCCCGGCCGCACCGGCCTCGGCCCCACCCTCGCCGACGCCACCGCCGGCATGTCCCCGGCCCGGCTCCAGCAACTGCTCGCCTCCGCCGGACAACCCGCCACCCCGGACCCGGTCAGCGCCGTCGCCGCCCTCACCGCACTGCTCACCGACCGCGCCCGCTGCGCCGCGCTGCTCGACACCGCGCCCGAGGCCGCACTGCGGCTGCTGGACCGGCTGGTCTGGGGCCCGCCCACCGGCACCGTCCCGGACGCCGCCCGCCCGGTCACCGCCGAGGACGCCCAGAGTCCGGTCGAGTGGCTGCTCGCGCGCGGCCTGCTGCTGCCCAGCAGCCCCGGCAGCGTCGTCCTGCCCCGCGAACTCGCCCTGCACCTGCGCGGCGGCCGCACCCACCGCACCGTCGAGCCGGTCCAGCCCGAGCCGGCGCCCGCCGCCGCCCCGCGCGACCCCGAGGTGGTCGACCGCGCCGCCGCCGGCCAGGCGCACACCGCGGTCAGGACCGTCGAGGAACTGCTGGACGGCTGGGGCCTCACCCCGCCGCCGACCCTGCGCGCCGGCGGCCTCGGCGTCCGCGACCTCAAACGCACCGCCCAGGCCCTGGAGACCACCGAGCAGCAGACCGCCTTCTGGCTCGAACTCGCCTACACCGCCGGGCTGCTGGCCCCCGACGGCGAGGTGGACGAGCGCTGGGCCCCCACTCCGGGGTACGACGCCTGGCTGCACCTGGACACCGCCGAACGCTGGTCCGTCCTCGCCGGCGCCTGGCTGGCCGCCACCCGCGTCCCCGCCCTCGCCGGCACCCCGGACGGACGGGGCAAGCCGCGCGCCGCCCTCGGCCCCGAACTCGACCGCACCCTCGCCCCGTCCGTCCGCCGCGCCGCCCTCGCGCTGCTCGCCGAGCTCCCGCCCGGCACCCCGGCCACCGCCGAGGAACTGCTCCCCACCCTGCGCTGGCAGCGCCCGCTGCGCGGCGGCCCCACCGGCCCGGACGGCCGCGAACTGCGCGACGACCTCACCGCCTGGACCCTCGACGAGGCCGAACTCCTCGGCATCACCGGCCGCGGCGCCCTGGCCGCCCCCGCCCGGGCCCTGCTCACCGCCGAGTCCGACCCGGCCGAGGTGCTCGCCCCGCTGCTCCCGCAGCCGCTGGACCACGTGATCCTCCAGCCGGACCTCACCGCGATCGCCCCCGGCCCGCTGCTCACCCCGCTCGCCCAGGCGCTCGCCCTGTGCGCCGACATCGAGTCCAAGGGCGGCGCCACCGTCTACCGCTTCACCCCGACGTCCGTACGGCGCGCCCTCGACGCCGGCCGCACCGCCGCCGACCTGCGCGCCTTCCTGGAACAGCACAGCCGCACGCCCGTCCCGCAGCCGCTCGGCTACCTGATCGACGACGTCGCCCGCCGGCACGGCGTCCTGAGGGTCGGCGCCGCCTCCTCCTACCTGCGCTGCGACGACCCGTCGCTGCTGGGCGAGGTGCTCGCCGACCGCCGCTCCGCCGACCTGCGGCTTCGGCTGCTCGCCCCCACCGTCCTCGCCTCCCAGGCCGCCCCGGACGTCCTGCTCGCCGCGCTGCGCACCATGGGCTATGCCCCGGCCGCCGAGTCCGCCGAGGGCGACGTGCTGATCACCCGCCCGGACAGCCACCGCACCCCGCCCCGCACGGCGCCCGTGCCCGTCCCCGACGGCCCGCCCGCGCCCGACGACACCCTGCTCGCCGCCGCCGTCAAGGCCATCCGGGCCGGCGACCGGGCCGCCACCGCGAACCGCCGCGGGCCGGCCCCCGACCCGCGCCACCTCCCCCGCACCGCCGCCGCGGAGACCCTGGCCGCCCTCCAGACGGCCGTCCTGCTCGGCGAGCGCATGTGGATCGGCTACCTCAACGCCGAGGGCATCGCCAGCCAGCGCATCATCGACCCGGTCAAGGTCGAAGGCGGCTTCGTCACCGCCTTCGACCACCATGCCGACGAACTCCGCACCTTCGCCCTGCACCGCATCACCGGCGTCGCGGAACTCGACGAGTGACGTCCGGGCCTCAGTGCCCCTGCTGCGCCTCCTTCATCTTGTCCTGGACGACCTTGTCCGCCAGGCCGCCGATCTGCGACTGCCCGATCGGCATCGAGCCCCCGGTCGCGGTCTCCGCGATCAGGAACCCCGGCGCCGCGAGCAGCCCGCCGGGCCCCTCGCCGATGCCCGCGAGGGCGTGGGCCGAACCGGCCGAGGAGGCGGTGGCCGCGAAGGCCGAGCCCATCAGGGCGAGGGCGGTGAGAACACGCTTCGACTTCTTCATGGCCAGCCCAACGAGCCGGCACCCGCCCTGGTCACTCCGGACGGCTCCCGAGCACCACCCGCGATGCGCGACACTGGAGGGTCTGCGTCAAACCACCCTGTCAGCCAGTGGAGGGCTCCCCCGCGTGAACGACGGACCGCTCATCGTCCAGAGCGACAAAACTCTTCTCCTGGAGATCGACCACCCCAAGGCCGCCGACTGCCGCCGCGCCATCGCGCCGTTCGCCGAGCTGGAGCGGGCGCCCGAGCACGTGCACACGTACCGGGTGACGCCGCTCGGGCTGTGGAACGCGCGGGCGGCCGGGCACGACGCCGAGCAGGTGGTGGACGCCCTGGTGACGTACTCGCGCTACCCGGTGCCGCACGCGCTGCTGGTGGACGTGGCGGACACCATGGGCCGGTACGGGCGGCTCCAGCTGGTCAAGCACCCGACCCACGGGCTGGTGCTCACCACCACCGACCGGCCGGTGCTGGAGGAGGTGCTGCGCTCCAAGAAGATCGTGCCGCTGGTCGGCGCCCGGGTCGATCCGGACACCGTGGTGGTGCACCCCTCCGAGCGCGGGCAGATCAAGCAGGTGCTGCTCAAGCTCGGCTGGCCCGCCGAGGACTTCGCCGGGTACGTGGACGGCGAGGCGCACCCGATCGACCTGGCGGAGGACGGCTGGAAGCTGCGCCCGTACCAGGCGCAGGCCGTGGAGGGCTTCTGGCACGGCGGCTCGGGCGTGGTCGTGCTGCCCTGCGGCGCCGGCAAGACCCTGGTCGGCGCCGCCGCGATGGCGCACGCCAAGTCGACCACGCTGATCCTGGTCACCAACACCGTCTCGGCCCGCCAGTGGAAGCACGAGCTGGTCAGGCGCACCACGCTCACCGAGGACGAGATCGGCGAGTACAGCGGCACCAGGAAGGAGATCCGCCCGGTCACCATCGCCACCTACCAGGTGATGACCACCAAGCGGAAGGGCGTCTACGCCCACCTGGAGCTGTTCGACGCCCGCAACTGGGGCCTGGTGGTCTACGACGAGGTGCACCTGCTGCCCGCGCCGGTCTTCAAGTTCACCGCCGACCTCCAGGCCCGCCGCCGGCTCGGCCTGACCGCGACGCTGGTGCGCGAGGACGGCCGCGAGGGCGACGTGTTCAGCCTGATCGGCCCCAAGCGCTTCGACGCGCCGTGGAAGGAGATCGAGGCCCAGGGCTACATCGCGCCCGCCGACTGCTGCGAGGTGCGGGTCACCCTGACCGACTCCGAGCGGCTCGCCTACGCGACCGCCGAGCCGGAGGAGCGCTACCGCTTCTGCGCCACCACGGCGACCAAGCGCCGGGTGGTGGAGGCGCTGGTCAGGAAGCACGAGAAGGACCAGACGCTGATCATCGGCCAGTACATCGACCAGCTGGACGAGCTCGGCGAGGCCCTGGACGCCCCGGTGATCAAGGGCGAGACCAGCAACGCCCAGCGCGAGAAGCTCTTCGACGCCTTCCGGAACAAGGAGATCAGCGTCCTGGTGGTCTCCAAGGTCGCGAACTTCTCGATCGACCTGCCCGAGGCCACCGTGGCCATCCAGGTCTCCGGGACCTTCGGCTCCCGCCAGGAGGAGGCCCAGCGCCTCGGCCGGGTGCTGCGCCCCAAGGCCGACGGCCACGCGGCGCACTTCTACTCGGTGGTCGCCCGGGACACCGTGGACCAGGACTTCGCCGCCCACCGGCAGCGCTTCCTGGCCGAGCAGGGCTACGCGTACCGGATCATCGACGCCGACGACGTGCTGCGGGGCGACGCGCCGCAGGACGACGTGCGGTAGGAGACCGCGGCAGGAGGCCTCAGTACCGGACGCCGTCGCGCCCGAGGAAGATCACGCGCGCGGCGGTGTCCAGGGCGATGCCGACGTTGCGCACGGCGGTGGTCAGCGGGTTGCGGTGGCGCCCGGAGGCGGCGGTGGCGCCGGCCGGGCCGGATCGGGGGGTGCGGTTCGTGGTGCTCATGTCTTCAACGGTAGGCACCCGGACGGCCGCGGGCATCACTCCAAAGGGCGTATCCGCAGGTGCGCGGGTCGTCCTCCCGGTGTACGGGGGACCCCGGGGCGGGGGTGGGGCGAACCCCGAGACGGGGGCGGCTGGAACCCCGAGGCGGACGGGTCTAAGATCGTCCGTCTGCCCCCTCCCGAACCGTGGTACCTGCTGAGCGCCCGCAGGCAGCCGGGGGAGGAGTCGGCCGTTCGGCAACCGGTCGACGTACCCACCGTGAGCTCCTACGATCCGCTGCGCCCGCCACCGGGGCAGCCGGGAAGGTTCGCTGTGCCCGCCACCCCCACCACCGATCCCCTCCAGCGCGAACGCGACCACCTGGCCGCGTCCCGGGCCGCGCTGCGCGCCATGCGCGCGGACGTCGAGTCGCTCGACATCCGCGACGTGACCGGCTCCTGGGTCACCACCGTCATCCTGCAGAACCAGATCGAGGCCAGGATCGCCGCCCTGGCCGACCTCTCGCACACCCCGCTGTTCTTCGGCCGCCTCGACTACCTGCACGCGATCAGTGCGGAGCTGAGCGAGGGCCGAGGCGGCGAGAGCTTCTACATCGGCCGCCGGCACGTCCACGACGCCGACGGCGACCCGATGGTGATCGACTGGCGCGCGCCGGTCTCCCAGCCGTTCTACCGGGCCAGCCGCACCGACCCGATGGACGTCGAGCGCCGCCGCCGCTTCGGCTACACCGGCGGCGAACTCACCGCCTACGAGGACGAGCACCTCACCGACCCGGCCGAGACGGAGCGCTCCTCCGCCCTGCTGGCCGCCGAGATCGAGAAGCCCCGCGTCGGCCCGATGCGCGACATCGTCGCCACCATCCAGCCCGAACAGGACGAGATCGTCCGCTCCGACATCACGGGCACCATCTGCGTCCAGGGGGCGCCCGGCACCGGGAAGACCGCCGTCGGCCTGCACCGCGTCGCCTTCCTGCTGTACGCGCACCGCGAGCGCCTCGCCCGCACCGGCACCCTGGTGATCGGGCCGAACAACGCCTTCCTCTCGTACATCGAGCAGGTGCTCCCGGCCCTCGGCGAGCTGGAGGTCGCCCAGGCCACCGTCCAGCAGCTGGTCGGGCACGTCGAGGTGCGCGGCGAGGACACCCCGCAGGCGGCCCGGCTGAAGGGCGACGCCCGGATGGCCGAGGTGCTGCGCCGGGCGGTGCGCTCGGGCATCACCCTGCCCACCGAGCCCTGCGTGGTGGTCCGCGGCTCCCGCCGCTGGCGCGTTCCGGTGTACGAACTGGTCGAGATCATCGAGGAGTTGAAGGGCCGCGACATCCGCTACGGCGCCGCCCGGGACGCCCTGCCGCAGCGCATCGCGCACGCCGTGCTGCTGAAGATGGAGCAGGGCGGCGAGGCCCCGGACGACCGGGTGCAGGACGCCGTGGCCCGCAACAGCGCGGTCAAGGCGGTGGTCAAGGAGTGCTGGCCGGCCGTCGACCCGGCGAAGCTGGTCCTGCGGCTGCTCTCCGAGCCTCGGTTCCTCGCCGAGTGCGCCGAGGGGATCCTCACCCCCGAGGAGCAGCGCGCGGTGCTGTGGCCCAAGCCCGGCCGCTCGGTGAGGACCGCCCGCTGGACGGCGGCCGACGCCGTCCTGGTGGACGAGGCGACCGACCTGGTGCAGCGCACCCCCTCGCTCGGGCACGTGGTGCTGGACGAGGCCCAGGACCTCTCCCCGATGCAGTACCGCGCGGTCGGCCGCCGCTGCACCACCGGCTCTGCGACCGTCCTCGGCGACCTCGCCCAGGGCACCACCCCGTGGGCGACGGCGAGCTGGCCGGAGGCGCTGCACCACCTGGGCAAGCCGGAGGCGCACGTCGAGGAGCTGACCAAGGGCTTCCGGGTGCCGGAGGAGGTCATCGCGTACGCCTCCCGGCTGCTCCCGGCGATCGCCCCCGGCCTGGCCCCGGCCTCCTCGGTCCGCGAGGCGCCCGGCTCGCTGACGATCCGCCAGGTCCCGGACGGGGAGACCGCGCAGGCCGTCCTGGCGGCCTGCCGGGAGGCGCTGGAGCACGAGGGCTCGACCGGTCTGATCGCCGCCGACGCCCGCGTCCCCGCGCTCGCCGAGGCGCTGACCGCGGCCGGGCTGGCGTACCTCTCCCCCGGCGACGAGACCAGCGCCGTGGCCCGGCTCACCCTCGTCCCGGCCTCGCTGGCCAAGGGCCTGGAGTACGACTACGTGGTGCTGGACGAGCCGGCCGCGGTGATCGCCGGCGAGCCGGACGAGCGGACCGGGCTGCGGCGCCTTTACGTGGCGCTGACCCGGGCCGTCTCCGGGCTGACGGTGCTGCACGGACAGCCGCTGCCCGAGCAGTTGAGGTGAGGCGCGCGGAGGGGCCGGTCCGCTGACCGGCCCCTCGGGCCACCTGCTCAGGCGTCGATCAGCGACCGCCACTCGGCGACCTTGGCCGGGTCCACCGGGGTGTTCCAGCCGTCGACCCGCACCGCGCCGCCGACGTGGAAGGCGTCGAAGCCCTCTGCCCGCAGCTCCTTCAGGTGCTCGGCCCGCAGGCCGCCGCCGATCAGGATCCGCTGGCGGTACCCGGGCTCGCCGGCCCGGGCCAGCTCGGCCGACAGCACCTCGCGCCCGGCGTCCACCCCGGCGGCCGAACCGGAGGTGAGGAAGGTGTCCAGGCCGGGCAGTTCGCCGACGGCGGCCCGCAGGGCGGCGCGGTCGGCGCTGTGGTCGATCGCCCGGTGGAAGGTCCAGCGGCAGCCGGCGATCGCCTCGGCGACGGCCGTGGTGGCGGCCAGGTCGACGGCGCCCCCGGCGTCGAGGAAGCCGAGGACGAACTCCTCGGCCCCCTCGGCCCGCAGCGCGGCGGCCCGGGCGCACAGCTCGTCCACGTCGCCGGGCGCGAAGCCGTCCCGGACGCGCAGCATGACCCGCAGCGGGAGGCCGACGGCGGCCCGGATCCGGCCGAAGTCCTCGACGGACGGGGTGAGTCCGTCGGCGGCCATGTCGGTGACCAGTTCGAGCCGGTCGGCGCCGCCCGACTCGGCGGCCTGGGCGTCCTGGGGGGTCAGCGCGATGACTTCGAAAATTGGTCTAGACATATTCGACAGATTGCCACATCCGGCGGCCCCCGGCGACCCCCGGCGCCCGCCGGAGGGCCGATCCGGTCACACCGTCCCGTGGACCGCCCCGACTCCCTCCCGCCGGCCGAACCGGTGCACCGCCACCGCCACCAGCAGGAGGAGCGCCACCGTCGGCGCCGCCACCGGCAGCAGGTGCGAGACCCCGCCCGACCCGCGCCAGATGTTGAACAGGCAGCCGGGCCCGGTCAGCACCAGCACCGTCACCCCCACCGCCACCGGCGCCACCCGCCCGCGCAGCCCGGCGAAGGTCAGCAGCAGCGGGGCGAGCAGCATCAGCACGAACCACCGCAGGTCCAGCGGGAAGCGGGTGTCGTCCCAGCTCTGGGCCCCCACCAGCAGCGCGCCCGCCGCCCCCGAGGCCAGTACCAGGCCGGCCTGGCGCCAGGTCGGCCGGGGCAGCAGGTCGGTCGGCGCCGCGACCAGCAGCAGCGCGGCCAGCACGAACGGCAGCGAGGCCATCCCGACGTAGCCGCTCCACCACAGGTCGAAGGAGGAGTCCCGCAGGGCCGACGCCAGGTCGTACACCCCCAGCGCCCCGAGGGCCAGCGCGCCGGCCCGCACCGCCGTCCACCGCCCCAGGAGCGCCGCCACCGCGAGCAGCACGGCGGCCACCGGCCGGGAGAAACTCGCGAAGTAGACCTCGTACGGGTCCTGCCAGGTCAGCCAGTTGGCGATCCGGTACGTGGTCGCCGCCCAGGCCATCAGCGTGGCACCGGCCGCCGCTCCGGCGAGCATCGGCGCGACCAGCGCCAGCAGCCGTCCGCCGGCCGTGGCCCCGGTCAGCCCGAGCCGCATCCGCAGCCCGTACCCCGCCAGGCCGGCGAGCTCCCGGGCGGCCTCCAGCCGACCGCCCTGCGCCGCCGTGTCGGCGAACACCTCGGCCAGTTCCCCGCCGCGCTCGCGGCGGTAGCGCTCGGGGTAGAGCTGGAGCGCGGCCCGCAGCACCACCGAGGGCGCCGCGCCGATCACCGGCGTGCTCATGAGCGGCCCCCTCCCGTCGCCGGCCGCCCCTGCGGCCCGGCCGCGCCCGGCAGCATCGACCGGATCCGGCTCAGCCGGCGCTCGGCCTCGGTGGCCACCGCCCGCAGCCGCTCGGCCTCGGCGGCCAGCGCACCCCGGCCCTCGGCGGTCAGCGCGTAGCTGCGCCGGGCGCGGCCGTCCACCACCTCCTCGGCGGCGACCTCGATCAGACCCTGCTGGAGCAGCCGGTCGAGCGCCCCGTAGAGCGTGCCGGTGCGCATCCTGACCCGGCCGCCGGAGATCGCGGCGATCTCCTGGATGAGCGCGTAGCCGTGCCGCGGGGCGTCGGCCAGCGCGGTGAGCAGCAGCAGCGTCGGCTCCTGCATGGCGCGTTCTGTCATACGACTACATATATCGCCGAACGGCATATCCCGTCCACCGGGCAGGGCCGACAGAATGGGCCGCATGACCGCCGAGACGACCGCCGGAACCGACGACCTGCTCGCCGACTGGACGGCCCTGCTGCACCGCTGCGGGGCCGTCGTGGACCCCGAGCCGTACGGCCGGGAGCTGCTGCGCCGCTGGGCGGAGCCGCAGCGCCGCTACCACACCGTCGCGCACCTGCGCGCGGTGCTGGGCCACCTCGACGAACTGGCCGGGCACGCCGCCGACCCGGACGCCGTCCGCCTCGCGGCCTGGTTCCACGACGCCGTCTACCGCCCCGACCGCACCGAGAACGAGGAGCGCAGCGCCGCCCTGGCCGTCCGCGCGCTGACCGCCGCCGGGCTGCCCGCCGAGCGGGTCGCCGAGGTCGAGCGCCTCGTGCTGCTCACCGTCGGCCACGACCCGGCGCCGGGCGACCGCGACGGCGAGGTGCTCTGCGACGCGGACCTCGCCGTCCTCGGCGGCACCCCCGAGGCGTACGCGGCGTACGCGTCCGCCGTCCGCGAGGAGTACGGCTTCGTCCCCGAGCCGGACTTCCGGGCCGGCCGCGCCGCCGTGCTGCGCCACCTGCTCGCCCTGCCCGCGCTCTACCGCAGCCCCGCCGCCCGCGACCGCTTCACCGCGGCCGCCCGCGCCAACCTGACGGCCGAACTCGCCGCGCTCTGAAGCCGGCCCCCGCCGAAGGCGCGCGCGGCCGCACGCCCGTCAGCCCCACCGCGACCTCGGCTCCACTCCGGACTCAGCTCCACCGCGACCTCGGCTCCCCCCGGACTCAGCCCCACCGCGACCTCGGCTCCACCCGGACTCAGCTCCACCGCGACCGCAGCCGGTCCGCGGCGGACATCCCGCCCATCACGGAGACGACGCGCCCCGTGATGGCCCACCACGCGTCCTGATCGCCCCCCGCCGCCTCCACCACCACCCACCACAGCCCGAGCCCGCAGCACCCGCCCAGCACACCCCACACCCAGCGCTTCATGCCGCGCACCGTACACGGCGGCTAGGCGAGCTCCCCCACCGGTGCCACCACCGCGCCCCGCTTGCCGCACACCCAGTGCGGCTCCGGCCCCAACTCGGGCTCCACGCCGAGCGCGTGCGGGTCCCCGTCGGCCGCGCAGTCGACGCACAGCGGCCAGCGGCCGTAGGCCTCCAGCAGCGCGTCCTGGACGTCCTGGGCGATCAGCCCGAGGACGTACTCGGTGCCGTCCGGCCACTGCTCCAGCCACCAGCGGCGGTGCGTCACGGCCTGCTCCACCAGCGAGACCACGGCGGCGTCCGCCACGTCCCGCGCGGTGAGGTCGGCCAGGATCAGCGCCCGGGCGTTGTGCAGGGCCTTCTCGATGTCGTCAGCAGCCATCCGTCCATTCTCCGATGCAACGACGAAAACGCCGCGTGGGCGGCTCCCCGAAGGGAGCCGCCCACGCGGACGAGGAACCTACCGATCCGATCGGGACGATCAGGATCAGAAGTCCATGTCACCGCCCGGCATGCCGCCGCCGGCGGGCGCGGCGGCCTTCTCCGGCTTGTCGGCGATGACGGCCTCGGTGGTGAGGAACAGCGCCGCGATGGAGGCGGCGTTCTGCAGCGCGGAGCGGGTGACCTTGGCCGGGTCGATGATGCCCTCGGCGACCAGGTCGACGTACTCGTTGGTGGCGGCGTTCAGGCCGTGACCGGCGGGGAGGTTGCGCACCTTCTCCACCACGACGCCACCCTCCAGGCCGGCGTTGGTCGCGATCTGCTTGATCGGGGCCTCCAGCGCGACCTTGACGATGTTGGCACCGGTGGCCTCGTCGCCGTCCAGCTCCAGCTTGTCGAACGCGACACCGGCCTGCAGCAGGGCGACGCCACCACCGGCGACGATGCCCTCCTCGACGGCGGCCTTGGCGTTGCGGACGGCGTCCTCGATGCGGTGCTTGCGCTCCTTGAGCTCCACCTCGGTGGCCGCGCCGGCCTTGATGACGGCCACGCCGCCGGCCAGCTTGGCGAGGCGCTCCTGGAGCTTCTCGCGGTCGTAGTCCGAGTCGCTGTTCTCGATCTCGGCGCGGATCTGGTTCACGCGGCCCGCGACCTGCTCGCTGTCGCCGCCACCGTCGACGATGGTGGTCTCGTCCTTGGTGATGACCACCTTGCGGGCGGTGCCCAGCAGGTCGATGCCGGCGTTCTCCAGCTTCAGGCCGACCTCCTCGGAGATGACGGTGCCACCGGTGAGGATGGCGATGTCGCCGAGCATGGCCTTGCGGCGGTCGCCGAAGCCCGGGGCCTTGACGGCGACGGACTTGAAGGTGCCGCGGATCTTGTTCACGACCAGGGTCGACAGGGCCTCGCCCTCGACGTCCTCGGCGATGATGACGAGCGGCTTGCCGCTCTGCATGACCTTCTCCAGCAGCGGGAGCAGGTCCTTGACCGAGCCGATCTTGGAGTTGGCGATGAGGATGTACGGGTCCTCGAAGGTCGCCTCCATGCGCTCCAGGTCGGTGGCGAAGTAGGCGGAGATGTAGCCCTTGTCGAAGCGCATGCCCTCGGTGAGCTCCAGCTCCAGACCGAAGGTGTTGCTCTCCTCGACGGTGATGACGCCTTCCTTGCCGACCTTGTCCATGGCCTCGGCGATCAGCTCGCCGATCTGGGTGTCGGCGGCGGAGATGGAGGCGGTGGAGGCGATCTGCTCCTTGGTCTCCACGTCCTTGGCCTGGGCCAGCAGCTGGTCCGAGACGGCGGCGACGGCCTTCTCGATGCCGCGCTTCAGGGCCATCGGGTTGGCGCCGGCGGCGACGTTGCGCAGACCCTCGCGAACCAGGGCCTGGGCGAGCACGGTGGCGGTGGTGGTGCCGTCACCCGCGACGTCGTCCGTCTTCTTGGCGACCTCCTTGACGAGCTCCGCGCCGATCTTCTCGTACGGGTCCTCGAGCTCGATCTCCTTGGCGATGGAGACACCGTCGTTGGTGATCGTGGGGGCGCCCCACTTCTTCTCCAGCACGACGTTGCGACCCTTGGGGCCGAGCGTGACCTTCACCGCGTCGGCGAGCTGGTTCATGCCACGCTCAAGGCCGCGGCGAGCTTCCTCATCAAAGGCGATGATCTTGGCCATCAGAAGTGGTCCTCCGGGACACGGTCGACTGCTCGGACCAAGGGGTGCCCGCGACGGACGGCCCTGGTGCGCGGAGGTCCATTCCCCTGCCGCTCCCGGGGGCCTCACCGACCCGGTCCGCTGTCACTCTCACACTGTGAGTGCTAACGCAATGATTAGCACTCCGGGTGGTCGAGTGCAAGCCCTGCCGCCGATCCGCGAGCCGCCGCCGGGGCCGTCCGGGAACGCCGACGGGCCCGCACGACACGCGTCGTGCGGGCCCGTCGAGAAGCGAGTGGTCACCAGCCGTGGGGCCGCGCCGAGCTCCTGGAGTCGGAAGGGGTCAGACCGCGGCGCGGACCATGTCCGCCTGCGGGCCCTTCTGTCCCTGAGAGATCTCGAACTCGACCCGCTGGCCCTCCTCGAGGGTGCGGTAGCCGTCCATCTGGATCGCGCTGTAGTGGACGAAGACGTCCGCACCACCGTCGACCGCGATGAAGCCGTAGCCCTTCTCCGCGTTGAACCACTTGACGGTGCCCTGAGCCATTCCGAACTCCCCTAGTGCTGTGCTGGCCCTTCACGGGCCCGCAGGTCGCGGGCCCGGGTTGGTTTGAAGGCCGGCCCGGGGAACCCCCCCTGGGCGCAGCCGTGCACGCCGCAACCGACCGCTCAGGACGCCAGACGGCTTCCGGCGAGCGGGTGATTGCGTCGACCGCCGCTGAATGTATCCGGATCGACGCCCTCTGCAACAGGGCCAACCGCCGGTAATTCCGCCGGGGCGTCAGCGGACAGTACGGGCCGAATCGGAATGATCTCGGCATTCCACGCCGGACATAGCGGACGAATTACCCAAAATGCCTGACGGAATTCTGACAGCTGCCTGACATGTTTCACGGGCCGGTCTCACCGGCCGAACGCCCTGGGGCGGAGCACCGCGCGGGCCGAAAGGGAATCCCTGTTCCCAGCCGAGCGACACTCTACTCCGACTCGACCCGGAAATATTCCCGCCGAAATGCGAACGGCCGCCCGCGCGTACGGAGAGCCGAATTCCGTACGCGCGGGCGACCGCGGGTCACCGCGTGGGCTCAGCAGCCGCCGGCCACCGCCGGGATGATCGAGACGCCGGCGCCGTCCTTGATCTCGGTCGCCAGGCCCTCGGCGAAGCGCACGTCGTCGTCGTTCACGTAGACGTTCACGAAGCGGCGCAGCTTGCCGGTGTCGTCCAGGATGCGGGCGGAGATGCCGGGGTGGTTGCGCTCCAGGTCGGCGATGACCTCGGCCAGGGTGGCGCCCTCGGCGGTCACCTCGGCGGCGCCGCCGGTGTAGGTGCGCAGGATGGTGGGGATGCGGACGTTGGCGCTCATGACTCTCCTTGCGGGGGCCGGCCTCGCGGGGCCTGCCTTGCGGGGGTGGGTTCCGGGGCGGTTCAGGCGGACGCGAGGCCGGCGGCGCGGAAGGCGTCCAGCGTCGGGCGGATGACGGCGGTCATCCCGGCGTCGGAGACGGCGTCCAGGGTCTTCAGGCCGTCGCCGGTGTTGATCGCGACGGTCTCCTTGGCCGGGTCCAGCTGTCCGGTCTCGACGAGCTTCTTCAGCACGCCGACGGTCACCCCGCCCGCGGTCTCGGCGAAGATGCCCTCGGTCCGCGCCAGCAGCCGGATCGCGGCCACGACCTCGGCGTCCGTGACGTCCTCCACGGCGCCGCCGGTACGGCGGGCGATGTCCAGCACGTACGGGCCGTCGGCCGGGTTGCCGATCGCCAGCGACTTGGCGATGGTGTCCGGCTTGACCGGCTTGATCACGTCCCGGCCGGCCTTGAACGCGGCCGACACCGGGGAGCAGCCCTCGGCCTGGGCGCCGAAGATCCGGTACGGCCGGTCCTCGACCAGGCCGAGCTTGATCAGCTCCTGGAGACCCTTGTCGATCTTCGTCAGCTGCGAGCCCGAGGCGATCGGGATCACGATCTGCTCCGGCAGCCGCCAGCCGAGCTGCTCGCAGATCTCGTACGCCAGCGTCTTCGAGCCCTCGCCGTAGTACGGCCGCAGGTTCACGTTGACGAAGCCCCAGCCCTCGCCGGCCGCGTCGCCGATCAGCTCCGAGCAGAAGCGGTTCACGTCGTCGTAGTTGCCCTCGATGCCGACCAGCTCGCCGCCGTACACCCCGGCCATGACGACCTTGCCCTGCTCCAGGTCGTGCGGGATGAACACGCAGGAGCGGAACCCGGCCCGGGCCGCCGCCGCGCCCACCGCGCCGGCCAGGTTGCCGGTGGAGGAACAGGAGAGCGTGGTGTAGCCGAACGCCCGGGCCGCCTCGATCGCGCACGCGACCACCCGGTCCTTGAACGAGTGCGTCGGGTTGCCCGAGTCGTCCTTGATGTGCAGCTGGGCGGTGAAGCCGAGCTCCCGGCCCAGGTTGTCCGCCTTCACCAGCGGGGTCCAGCCCGGGTTCAGGTTGGGCTTGGAGGCCACGTCGGCCGGGACGGGCAGCAGCGGCGCGTAGCGCCAGATCGAGGTGGGGCCGGCCTCGATCCGCTTGCGCAGCTCCTCGGCGCCCTCACCGCCGAACTCGTAGGCGATCTCCAGCGGGCCGAAGCACTCCAGGCAGGCGAAGCTGGGGCCGAGCGGGAAGCGGGTGCCGCACTCCCGACAGGACAGGGCGGCGGCGGGGCCGAGGTCCACGGAAACGGGTGCGGCGGTGTCGATAGCCATGATGGCGAGGCCTCTCTCCTCATCTTCCCCGTGGCGCGGTCGCGCCACAGGCCGGAATTGGCACCTGTCCCGCCGGGGCCTGTGACGACAGCCGGGCGGGAAGGTTGCCGGGACGTCAACGGGCCGTTCCCTCAGTCCCTCTGGATGAGCTTGTGAAATTGTGGTGGTGCTCAACGGCGACCCCGGCGTGCGAAGGTCCGACCGCTGTACGAAGACTGTATCCGAAGGCGTCAACCCATGAACGGGACTGTCCGCCACGCGAGATGACCCGTTCCACCCGACCCCGCCGAGGAGACTTCCGTGCCCGCCGAACCGACCCCCGAGCTCCTCCCGCAGGCGGCGTCCTGGCTGCGCCGCCGCTCCTGGAGCGCGGCCGACCGGCCGGTGAGCACCCTCCTCGCGGCCAAGGAGCGCACCGGCCGCACCGTCAGCGTGGTCCTGCCCGCGCTGGACGAGGAGGCCACCGTCGGCGACATCGTCCGCACCATCCGCCGCGAGCTGATGGAACGCCTGCCGCTGGTCGACGAACTCGTCGTGGTGGACTCCGGCTCCACCGACGACACCGCCGCCGTCGCCGCCGAGGCCGGCGCCCGGGTCGAGCACCGCGACGCCATCCTGCCCCGGCTGCCCGCCGTCCCCGGCAAGGGCGAGGTGCTCTGGCGCTCGCTGCTGGTCACCCGCGGCGACATCGTCTGCTTCGTGGACGCCGACCTGCGCGAGTTCGACCCGGCCTTCGTCTCCGGCATCGTCGGCCCGCTGCTGACCGACGAGTCCATCCAGCTGGTCAAGGCCATGTACGACCGCCCGCTGGAGTCGGAGGGCGCCGTGCTGCCGGCCGGCGGCGGCCGGGTCACCGAACTCGTCGCCCGGCCCCTGCTCAACCTCCACTGGCCGGAACTCGCCGGTTTCGTCCAGCCCCTCGGCGGTGAGTACGCGGCCCGCCGCTCACTGCTCGAACGGCTGCCCTTCCCCACCGGCTACGGCGTCGAACTCGGACTGCTGGTCGACGCCCTGGAGCTGGCCGGCCTGGACGCGCTGGCCCAGGTGGACGTCGGCGTCCGGCACCACCGCCACCAGGACGGCCAGGCCCTCGGCCGGATGGCCGCCACCATCTACCGGACCGCCCTCGAACGCCTCGACCGCACCCACCGCCTCAAGGCCTCCGCCGACCTGGTCCACCCCCACCTCACCCAGTTCACCCGCGACCCGAGGACCCGGGCCTTCACCGCCCACACCCACCCGGTGACCGCCCGGGAACGCCCCCCGATGCACACCGTCCCCGAGTACGCCGCCCGCCACTGACGGGTTTGCCGCCCCGTACCCCCGGCAACATGCCAACCATGGGCGATCTCACGACCAACCGTTCGAGCGAGACCGGCACCGCCCCCGTCCTGGTGGCCTCCAACCGGGGACCGGTGTCCTTCAGCACCACCGTCGACGGCACGCTGACCCTGCGGCGGGGCGGCGGCGGGCTGGTCTCCGGCCTCTCCGCGATCGACGACCCGAACGCCGTCTGGGTCTGCGCCGCCCTCAACGACTCCGACCGCAGAGCCGCCGCCGAGGCCCCCGACGGCCGCCTCGACCGGGCCGGCCACGACGTCGGCGGGCAGGCCGTGCGGATGCTGGACATAGACCCGCAGACCTTCGCCCGCGCCTACAACGGCGTCGCCAACTCCACCCTCTGGTTCGTCCACCACCTGCTCTACGCGACCCCGACCGCCCCCTCCTTCGACGCCCGCTTCCGCACCGAGTGGGCCGCCTACCGCGCCTACAACGAGGCCTTCGCCGAGGCCCTGGCCGGCGAGGCCGCCCCGAACGCCGCGGTCCTCGTCCAGGACTACCACCTGTCGCTGGTCCCGGCCCTGCTCCGCGAGGCCCGACCCGACCTGCGGATCGGCCACTTCTCGCACACCCCCTGGGCCCCGCCCGAGTACTACCGGCTGCTGCCCGACGACGTCGCCCGGGCCGTGCTCACCGGCATCCTGGGCGCCGACCGGGCCGGCTTCCTCACCGAGCGCTGGGCCCGCGCCTTCGCCGCCTGCTGCGCGGACCTCCTCGGCGCCACCGTCGACCACGACGCGCTCACCGTCACCCACGACGGCCGCACCACCCGCCTCGGCGTCCACGCCCTCGGCGCCGACGGCGACTTCCTGCGCGAACGCTCGCGCCGCCCCGACGTGGACGAGCGCCTCGCCGCCCTGCGCGAGGCCGTCGGCGACCGCCGCACCATCGTCCGGGTCGACCGCACCGAGCTCAGCAAGAACATCGTGCGCGGTCTCCAGGCGTACCGGCACCTGCTCCGCACCCGCCCCGAGTGGCACGACCGGGTGGTGCACATCGCCTTCGCCTACCCGTCCCGCACCGACCTGGCCGAGTACCGGCACTACACCGCCGCCGTCCAGGACCTGGCCGCCGCCATCAACGCCGAGTTCGCCACCCCCGGCTGGCAGCCGCTGCTCCTGCACGTCGACGACGACTTCCCGCGCTCCCTCGCCGCCTACCGGCTGGCCGACGTCGCCCTGGTCAACCCCATCCGGGACGGCATGAACCTGGTCGCCAAGGAGGTCCCGGTGGTCTCCGACCACGGCTGCGCGCTGGTGCTCTCCCGGGAGGCCGGCGCCCACGCCGAGCTGGCGGACGACGCCCTCACCGTCAACCCGTACGACGTCATCGCGACGGCCGACGCCCTCCACGCCGGCCTGACCATGAGCCACGAGGAGCGCGCCGACCGCACCAAGCGCCTGGCCGCCGCGGCCACCGCGCTCTCCCCGCAGCAGTGGTTCCTGGACCAGCTCAACGCGCTGTGAGCGCCTCCCCCAGGGCCTCCAGCAGCTCCACCACGCCCTGCGGCCCGGCGACCACCAGGTCCGCCCGGTCGGCCAGCTCCCGCACCGGCGCGTCCCCCACCGCGCCGGCGCACACCAGCACCCCGGCCACGCCCTCGCCGCGCAGCTTCTCCACCGCCGCGAAGGCCGCCACGTCCCCCAGGTCGTCCCCCGCGTAGAGCACCGAGCGGGCCCCGCGCTCCCGCAGGAACCCGGTCAGCGCCGCCCCCTTGTCCACCCCCGGCGGCCGCAGCTCCAGCACCAGCCGCCCGGGTTCCACCACCAGCCCGTGCCCGGCCGCCAGCTCCTCCACCGGCGCCCGCAGCAGTTCCAGCGCCTGCTCCGGCGCCGCCGTGCGCCGGGTGTGCACCGCCACCGAGCGGCCCTTGTCCTCCACCCAGGTCCCCTCCGGCGCGGCCACCCGCTCCAGCACCCGCGGCAGCTCGGCCCGCGCCCGCACCACCCCCGGGTGCACCTCCGGCGCCGAGAGCCTCCCGTCCTCCCACCGCTCGGCGCCGTAGTGGCCCAGCACCACCACGCCCGGCAGGTCCGCGAACCCGCCGTACTCCACCGCCAGCGCGGCCGGCCGGCCGGTCACCACCACCACGGCGCCGACCACGGAGGTCAGCCGCCGCAGCGCCCCCGCCACCCCCGGGTGCGCCCGCGCCTGCCCCGGGTCCGCCACGATCGGCGCCAGCGTCCCGTCGAAGTCCAGCCCGATCACGGCGTCCCCGGGCGCCGCCAGCACGGCCCGCACCCCGTCCCGTCCGGCCTCGGTTCCCGGTACGAACATCTCTTGAAAACCCATACGAAAGCCCTACCCCGAAGCCCGCGCCTCCGCACCCGCCGGGTCCGTCAGCGGGCGGCCCGGCGCGCCTCCCGGATCCGTCGCAGGCGGTTCACCAGCACCGGCGCGTGCGCCAGCGCCTCCTCCCGGTCCAGCAGCCCGTTCAGCAGCTGGTAGTACCGCGTCGGGGAGAGCCCCAGCTCCTCCCGGATCGCCCGCTCCTTCGCCCCGGCCGTACGCCACTGCCGTCCTTCCAGCGCCAGCACCGCCCGGTCCCGTTCGTCCAGCCCGCCCGGCTCGGCCCGCTCGGCCCGCTCGCCCGGTTCGCCCATCGAGAACACCTCCGCCCACCACTACGGAGTGTCATTCTCCCGCGCGACCCCGACACACACTGCTCTCCCCGCCGGGCCGCCGTCCGCACTAACGTCGCCCCCATGACCACGCCCAGCTTCGCCGTGCACATCCCCACCGCCGACCTCGACCCCGACCCGCTCGACCCGTCCCAGATCCTCTCCGGCACCCCCGAGGTCACCGGGAAGGTGCTGTCCGAGTCCGCCGACGGCCGCCAGCTGCGCGGCCTCTGGCAGATCACCCCGGGCGTGGTCACCGACGTCGAGGCCGACGAGATGTTCGTGGTGCTCAGCGGCCGGGCCACCATCGAGATCGAGGGCGGCCCGACCCTGGAGGTCGGCCCCGGCGACTGCGCGGTGCTGCGCGAGGGCGACCGCACCACCTGGACGGTCCACGAGACCCTCCGCAAGGCCTACGCCATCACCCTGCCCTGAGCGGGCCCGCCCCCGGACCGGGGCCGCCTCCCCGCGCCCCGGTCCTACTTGCGGACCCTCGCGGCCTCCTGCGTCGCCGCGTCCTGGAGCCCGCCGAGCACCTGCTTCGGGTCCCCCGTCACCGCCTGGCCGATCCCGGCCTTGATCCGGTCGCTGACCACGCCCCAGGCCGGGTCCCCGAAGGGGTAGAAGCTCGCGTTGGTCAGCCCGACCGCGAACTGCTTGAGGTCCTCGTGCCTGGGGTCCGAGGCCATCTGGTCGAACGCGTCCTGGGTGACCGGCAGCAGGTTGTACTGCTCGTCGAACTTCAGCTGGTTGTCCTTGGCATAGACGAACGACAGGAACTTCTTGATCTCGTTCTTGTGCCCGTTCGCCTTGAACGCCGTCATCCAGTCCGCGACCCCGAGGCTGCCGGTCCGCCCCACGCCGTCCTTCTTCGGGATCGGCGCCGTCCCGAACTCGACGTTCCCGGCGGTCGCCATCCGCAGCAGCGTCGGGTGCCCGTTCAGCATCGCGACCTTCCCGGCCGCGAAGTCCCGGAACGCCGGAGTGCGGTTCACCTTGCCGGGGTCCGGGTACGTCAGGCCAGGGGCCACCAGGTTGTTCTTGAGCCAGCCGAACGTCGCCTGGTTCTGGGCGCTGTCGATGGTGTAGTTGCCCACGTCGTCGGAGATGCTGCCGCCGCCGCTCAGCGTCCACAGCATCGACTCGGCCGGCGCCTCCTCCGGGCCCAGCGGCAGCCCGTACGGGGTCACCCCCGGCACCTTGGCCTTGATCTTCTCCGCGGCCTGCCGCAGCTCGCTCCAGGTGGTCGGCGGCTGGGCGATCCCGGCCTGGCGGAACACCGCCTTGTTGTAGAAGAGCACCCGCGACGAGGACACGAACGGGATGCCGTACTGGGTGCCGAGCACCTGCCCGGTGTGCGAGAAGGTCTCCAGGAAGTCGGCCTGGGTCTCCAGCGAGAGCACGTCGGACGCCGGGTACAGCCGGTCCGCCGCGACCTGGTCCGCGAAGCCGCCGGTCTGCAGCAGGTCCGGCGACTTGCCGGCCGCGATCATGTCCTCGACCTTCTTGCCGATCTCGGTCCAGGAGTCCACCTCGACGCTGACCCTGATCCCGGGGTTGGCCGCCTCGAAGTCCCTGACGACCCCGTCCCAGTAGTGCTGGGAGCTGGTCTCGGGGCTCTCCCCGTAGTCGGCCGCGACCAGCCTCAGGGTGACGGTCCCGTCGCCCTGCCCGCCGCACGCGCTGGCCGCGATGAGCACCAGTGCTCCGGCCAGCGCACCGCCGAGCACACGGGTGGGAACGTGGGCGCGCCTGTTCAACGCGGGTACCGCCTTCGGGGGGATGCGTACGAGCAGAAAAGCCGACCGGAACGGGGGCATCCGGCGGGGGGAGGCGCCACACTGTCAAACCCGCCGACCGCCGGTCCACACCAGCGGCCCGGACCGCCCCAGGAGTTATCGAAGTGCCCGGAGTCGTTGCACGATGCGCAACACGGCCCCCGCCCCGGCTCCCCACCCGTGCCGCCCCGTCCGCACCGGACGCAAAGCCCCCCACACGCCGCAGCTGCGACAAAGCTCACCCAATATGGACCAGACCAATCCGACAACTGGACTAGACCTCTTCGACCCGACCAAGGGAAACTGTCCTCCGTGAAGCACGTCATCGCACTCGATGTAGGCGGCACCGGCATGAAGGCCGCGCTGCTCGCCCAGGACGGCTCCGTGCTGTTCGAAGCACGCCGACCGACCGGGCGGGAGCACGGCACGGACGCCGTCGTCGCCGCCATCCTCGACTTCGCCACCGACCTGGCGGACGAGGGCCTCAGCCGTTTCGGCGTCGCCCCGCTCGCGGCCGGTGTCGCCGTCCCGGGCACGATCGACGAGAAGAACGGCATCGCGGTCTTCTCCGCCAACCTCGGCTGGCGCGAGCTCCCGCTGCGGGAACTCCTCGGCGAGCGCCTGTCCGGGCCGGACGGCGGCGCGATGCCGGTGGCCCTCGGCCACGACGTGCGCTCCGGCGGCCTGGCCGAGGGCCGACTCGGCGCCGGCCGCGGCGTCGACCGCTTCATCTTCGTCGCCCTCGGCACCGGCATCGCCGGCGCCATCGGCATCGACGGCCGGATCGAGTCCGGCGCGCACGGCTACGGCGGCGAGATCGGCCACGTCGTGGTCCGCCCGGGCGGCCCCCGGTGCGGCTGCGGCGCCCGCGGCTGCCTGGAGACGCTGGCCTCCGCCTCCGCCGTCTCGCGCGCCTGGGCCGAGGCCAGCGGCGACCCCGACGCCGACGCGGCATCCTGCGCCGCCGCGGTGGACGCCGGGGACGAGCGCGCGCTCGCGGTCTGGCAGCGGGCCGTCGACGCCCTCGCGGACGGGATCATCGTGGCCCAGAGCCTGCTCGACCCGTCCACGGTGATCGTCGGCGGCGGGCTGGCCGAGGCCGGCGACACCCTCTTCACTCCGCTGCGCGCGGCGGTCGCCGAGCGGCTGACCTTCCAGATGCCCCCCGAGGTCGTACCCGCCATGCTCAAAGACACCGCAGCGTCCCTGGGCGCGGGCCTGCTCGCCTGGGATCTGCTCTCCTTGGAGGTGACCGCGTGACCACCGCGGACCGTGACCGTACCGCCCTGGCCGGCGCCCGACTGGTGCTGCCCGGCGGCGTCGTCGAGGGCGACCGCCTCTCCGTCGAGGGCGAGCGCATCGCCGGCCTCGGTGGCGACGCCCTGCCCGGCGACCTCGACCTGACCGGGTACACCGTCGTCCCCGGCTTCGTCGACCTGCACGTCCACGGCGGCGGCGGTGCCGCGTACACCTCCGGCATCGCCGAGGAGGCGCTGCTGGCCGCCCGCACCCACCTGGAGCACGGCACCACCACCACGGTGGCCTCCACCGTCACCGGCGAGATCGACGAGGTCGCCCGCCAGGCGCACGTCCTCTCCGAACTCGTCGAGGACGGCGTCCTGGCCGGCATCCACTTCGAGGGCCCGTTCATCTCCCACAACCGCTGCGGCGCCCACCGCCCCGACCTGCTGCGCGACCCGGACCCGGCCCTGGTGCGCAAGCTGGTCGACGCCGCCCGCGGCCACGCCAAGATGGTCACCCTCGCCCCCGAGCTGCCCGGCGGCCTGGAATCGGTGCGGATGCTCGCCGACCTCGGCGTGATCGCCGCCGTCGGCCACACCGACTCCGACTACGCCACCACCCTGGAGGCGATCGAGGCCGGCGCCACCGTCGCCACCCACCTGTTCAACGCCATGCCCGGCATCGCCCACCGCGCCCCCGGCCCGATCGTGGCGCTGCTGGAGGACGAGCGGGTCACCGTCGAGCTGATCAACGACGGCGTGCACCTGCACCCCTCCGTGCTGGACCTCGCCTACGGCACCGCCGGCGCGAGCCGGGTCGCCCTGATCACCGACGCGATGGGCGCGGCCGGCATGGGCGACGGCCTCTACCCGCTCGGCCCGCTCCAGGTCGAGGTCAAGGACGGCGTCGCCCGGCTGGTCGAGGGCGGCGCGATCGCCGGCTCCACCCTCACCCTGGACGTGGCGTTCAAGCGCTCGGTCACCGTCAACGGGCTGAGCCTGGGCCAGACCGTCGAGTCGCTGTCCGCCACCCCGGCCCGGCTGCTCGGCCTGGGCGACTCGATCGGCTCCCTGGAGACCGGCAAGTTCGCCGACCTGGTCGTGGTCGACTCCCGGAGCTACGACCTGGTCGCCGTGATGCGCCGCGGCCGCTGGGTCCTCGGCGGCGAGAAGTTCGAGGCCGTCAGGTCCGTCTGAACGACGCGGCGCGAGACCGTCAGGTCCGCCGGGCGACGCGGTGCCAGGCCGTCAGATCCGCCGGACGACGCGAACGGCCGCCCTCCCCCTCGGGGACGGGCGGCCGTGGTGCGTGCGGGGCCCGGTCAGCCGCTCGGCTCGATGGTGATCTGGTCGATCAGGATCGACGCCCCGGCGGGCACCGTGAAGGTCACCGAGTTCGACCCGGTCTGGAACTGCGGCAGTATCCAGGTGGTGAACCAGGAGGACGCCGGGTCCTTGGCGCCGCCGTACGTCTTGTAGGTCACCCCGCTCGGCCAGTCCTTGCCGTTCACCGTGGCGCCGCCCTTGAACTCTCCGCCGCCCGTGTAGTTGTAGTGCACCGTCAGCTTGTACGTCCCCGCCGTCGCGACCTCGCCGGTCCAGGTCACCGTGCCGCCGGGCTGGAGCGTCAGGTAGCCGCCGTCGGCGGACTTGGCGCCCTTGACGCTGTTGCCGGACGGCGCGTTCTGGCCCTGGAGCTGGCTCGCGTCCACCGACACCGGGCCGGTGATGGCCATCGGGCTCGCGGAGGGCGCCGCGCTCGCGGAGGTGGCCGTCGGCGCCGGGGTGGTGGGGGCCGGCGGGGCGGTGGACGCCACACCGCCCTTGGCTTCCTTGCCGTCGTCCTGGTCCCCGGTGGAGAGCGCTATCCCGGCGCCGATCGCTATCGCCGCGATCACGGCGACCGCGCCGATCACCGCGCCCTTGCTCCGGCCGCTGCCCCGGGGCTCCTCGCCCGGCTGCGGACGGGAGTGCTCGGCGTAGCGGTTCTGCTGGACGGGTGCGCCACCGTACTCGGGCTGCTGCGGCACGCCGGGCTGACCGCCGTACGGGGGCTGCGGCTGGCCGCCCGGGTACCCCTGCGGCGGCATGCCCGGCTGGCCGTACGGCTGCTGGGGCTGCTGGGGCGCCCGCGGCGGCGCTCCCTGCGGGTAGCCGTACTGCGCGCGCCCGACCTCCATCGGGCGGTTGTACGACGTCCGCGGGACCCCCGGCTGCGGCTCGGCCGGCTGCCCGGTGGAGCCGTCGGCCGGGCGGTAGAGGTAGCCGAACGGGTCGTCGTCCTGCGGGGCACCGCCCCCCTGGCCCTCGGGCACTCCGTTGCTGCCGGCGGTCGTCACGGTGCTCTGCTCCCCCATCCGGTGCGCCGCCGGCTGCGGGCGGCGCAGATCATGGACGCTGTCGTACCGGGAACCCTACCTGTCGTACCTGACAGGGGGAAAAGAACCCTTGACAACTCACGGGTAACCCGGCCCGACCAGGGAGGCCCCCGCATCCGGGGCACCTCCGGGCACGCGGGGCGGACGCTAACCCGCGCGCCGGTGCGAGCGCTCGCCGCGCGCTCCGCGCACCGCCCCGCCCCGGGCGCGCTTCTCGTCGTACATCCGCTCGTCCGCGGTGTGCAGCACCTCCTCGATGCTCATCCCACAGCCGGCCCAGCCGACCCCGAGGCTCACCCCGACCCGCATCGCCCGGCCGTCGATCCGCATCGGCGGGATGATCGCGCCGCGCAGCCGGTGGGCGAGGTCCTTGGCCTCCTCGCGGCCGATCCCGTCCGCCAGCACCACGAACTCGTCGCCGCCGAGCCGGGCCACCGTGTCGCCGTCGCGCACCGCCTGGCTCAGCCGCCGGGCGACCTCGACCAGCACCGCGTCGCCCGCGTTGTGGCCGAACCGGTCGTTGATCGACTTGAAGCCGTCCAGGTCGCAGAAGAGCACCGCGAGCCCCTTGTCCACCGTCGCCGCGCCACCGGAGCGGAACGGCGCCGACCAGGCGTCGCCGCCCGGCCCGTACTCGGCCGGGACCACCGCGTGCACGTGCTCCCCGTAGCCCGGGCCGAGCGCCTCGGGCGGTCCGTAGCCGTGCGCCGGCCCCGCGTACGGGTCCGCGCCCTCCGCCCGGTGCCCGCCGTAGGAGTCGGCCGGGTAGCCGTACGGCTGGGGGCAGGCCGCCGCCTCGGCCGGGCCGGTGGCGCCGACCAGCTGCGGCTGGGGACAGAGCCGGCGGGCCAGCCGGGCCTTGAGCTCGGCACCGTTCGGCAGTCCGGTGAGCGCGTCGTGGCTGGCCCGGTGGGCGAGCTGGAGCTCGTGCCGCTTGCGGTCCTCGATGTCCTCGACGTGGGTGAGCAGGAAGCTCGGGCCCTCGGCCGCGTCCGCGACGATCGAGTTGCGCAGGCAGACCCACTGGTAGCCGCCGTCCCGCCGGGACAGCCGCAGCTCCGCGCGCCCGCTCTCGGCGCTGGTGCGCTCCAGCAGCGCCCGGTCGTCCGGGTGCACGAGGTCGGCGAAGCTCTGCTGGCGCAGCACCGCCCGGGGCCGGCCGAGCAGCCGGCACAGCGCGTCGTTGACCCTGGTCAGCTGGCCGCGCCCGGCACCGTGCAGCTCGGTGATCGCCATCCCGCTGGGCGCGTACTCGAAGGCCTGGCGGAAGCTCTCCTCGCTGGCCCGCAGCGCCTGCTGCTCCTTCTCCAGGCGGGCCAGCGCGCGCTGCATCTCGGCCCGCAGCCGGGCGTTGCCGATCGCGATGGAGGCCTGCAGCGAGAACATCTCCAGCGCCTCGCGGGTCCACGCCCCGGGCCGTTTGCCGCTGCGGGGGCGGTCCACCGAGAGGACGCCGAGGAGGTCGCCGCCGGCGCTGTACATCGGGGCGAGCAGCCCGTCGGCGGGGTGCCAGTCGTTGGCGTACACCGGCAGCGGGCCGTCCCCGATCCAGCGCGGGATGTCGCTGGCGACGGCCCAGCCGCGGTCGTACGGCAGGAAGCGCAGGGTGCCCCAGTGGTCGCTGACGCCGAGCAGCCGGTCCCAGGACTCCCGGGAGCCGACCTGGCCGAGCAGGACGGAGGGGCCGCCCATCGGGCTCTCCTCCAGCTCCCAGACGGCCGCCACCACGAGGTCCCCGTCCGGCCGGACCAGGCTGACCGCGGCGGCGTCGAAGCCGAGCCCGTGCACCGCGCCCTCGACGACGGCCTGGAGGGTGCCAGCGAGGCTGCGGGCAGCGTTGAGGTCCGCCACGACCCGGTGCAAGGTGCGGAGGGTCGCGAGACGGACGTACGGCTCCGACTCGGCTTCCATGCGGGGGCTCCCCGGCTTCTTCGGATAGTTCTTGATTGGTTATCGTCCGATTGCCAGAAGAACTGAATCACAGGGAGCACAGCGCTCGGCACGCTCGGTCAGCAATAGGCCGTCACTTGTGACTTAAATCACACAACACTAATGCGCCCTTAATCAGTTCATCCGCCCCAGAGCGGGACATTCGGCCCCATCGGAACATTTCTCGTGGTCGACCGCATTGGCCCCAGGCTGAAGCCGACTGGGCCCGCCGACCGGGCGGCTTCACTCCTGGGGGTGAGTTCGGCCACCGGGCGCAACCCTTCGGCCGGTCCTGCGGTCCTACGACCAAGGCCCGATGCCGTTTCCCCCGGACCCCGGCTACCGTGCGGTACGTGTACCCGTCCCCGCAGCCCGAAGCTGCCCCCCACGCCACGCCCGACGAGTTCCGGGCAGCCCTCTCCCAGCTCGCCGCCGGCGTGAGCCTGGTGACCGTCCACGACCCGGACGACGGCGAGGACGTCGGCATGACCGCCACGTCCTTCCTGTCGGTGTCGCTGGAGCCGCCGCTGGTGCTGATCTCGGTCCGCGAGGACTCCCGGATGGACGAGGTGCTCACCCGGGCGGACACCTGGGCGGTCTCGGTGCTGGCCGAGGGGCAGAAGACGCTCGGCTCCCGGTTCGCCATGAAGGGCCGGCTCAGCGACCGGCTGCTGTTCGCGGACACCGCGCACCACCGCGGCCCGCGCAGCGGCGCCCCGCTGATCGACGGCGCGCTGGCCACCGTCGAGTGCCGCACCGAGCAGCGGATACCCGCGGGCGACCACACCCTGCTGCTCGGCCGCGTCCTGGAGGCCGCGGTGCCCGACCCCGGCGGCCGTCCGCTGCTCTACTTCCGCGGCGGCTACCGCGCCCTGGGCTGAGCCGCCCGGCTACTCGCCGCCGCGCGGCGCCCGGCGCCCCTGCTTCAGCTCGGAGCGGTGCCGCTTGTTGTACAGCCGCCGCTCGACCATCCCCCGGCTCGGCCTGGTCGCCCGCCGGGCCTTCGGCGGCGGCGCGCACGCCTCCGTCAGCAGCGCCGACAGCCGGGCCGCGGCCGCCTCCCGGTTGCGCCACTGCGAGCGGAACTCCGAGGCCTGGATCACCAGCACCCGGCCTTCCACCAGCCGCCCGGCCAGCCGCTCCAGCGCCCGCTCGCGCCACACCTCGGGCAGCGCCCGGGTCGCGGCCAGGTCGAAGCGCAGCTCGGCCTTGGAGTCGGAGGTGTTCACGTGCTGGCCGCCGGGGCCGGAGGAACGCGAGAAGCGCCAGACGAGCTCGGCGTCGGGGACGACCACCGACCCCCGTACGCGGATGGGCTCGGACATGCCCCCATCATCGCGCCCCGGGCCCCCGCGGTCACCCGGTTATCGCCGGCCCGTCCGCTCCCCGGCCCCGGGTTAGTCCGGGGCGCCGCGAGCCCCGACAATGGCGTACGTGATCGAGCTCGGCTACTCCCTGTCCAACCGCTTCCCCGACCCCCCGCAGACGGACTACCGCACCGCGTCCGTGCACGCCCTGCGGTACGACCTGTTCTGCGGCGACGTCTACCTGGACGGCGAGGGTTCGGAACTGTCCACCGCCTGGGGCTGGGTGCCGGTGCTCGACTTCGCCTGGGCGCTGTGCGACATCGCCGAGCACCTGGACCGCGACCCGGACGGCAGCCGGGCGGCCCGGGTGCAGACCGCCGACCTCGACTTCACCCAGAACACCGAACTGCTGCGCTTCGCCCGCCGCTTCAACTGGGTGGAGGTCACCGCGACCTGGCTGCCGGACGAGCCTCCGGTGGTGGTCCGGCACAGCGAACTGCGGCGCGAGGCCCGGGACTTCCTCCAGGACACCCTGGCCGATCTCTTCGACATGCACCCCGACCTGGCCGACAATCCGGCCATCTGGTCGCTCCAGGGCCGGTTCCGGCGGATCTGACGAGCGCTTTGCCCGTGCTTTGCCCTCGGTTTGACGCCTGATCGGCGATCCGGCCGGCGCACCCGGCGGCTCCCGGCGGGCCCGCACGAAGAATTCACGGCCCCTGCGGAACCAAGCCGCCGGACCATTGCGTTGTCCCGGGGAAAAGCGCACGAAGCGAACGAAGGGACTTCAATCGTCATGCCAGTGAGCCTCTCCAAGGGTGGCAACGTCTCGCTGACCAAGGAGGCCCCGGGCCTGTCCGCGGTCAGCGTGGGCCTGGGCTGGGACGTCCGCACCACCACGGGCACCGAGTTCGACCTCGACGCCAGCGCGATCGTCCTGGACGCCAACGGCAAGGTGCTGTCCAACGCGCACTTCGTGTTCTTCAACAACACCAGCACGCCGGACAACACCGTCGTGCACACCGGTGACAACCGCACCGGCGAGGGCGCGGGCGACGACGAGTCGATCAACGTCAACCTGGCCGGCCTGCCGGCCGAGGCCGCCAGGATCACCTTCCCGGTCACCATCTACGACGGCGTCGCCCGCGGCCAGAACTTCGGCCAGGTCCGCAACGCCTACATCCGCGTGGTGAACGCGGCCGGCGGCGCCGAGATCGCCCGCTACGACCTCACCGAGGACGCCGCCACCGAGACCGCGATGATCTTCGGCGAGCTCTACCGCAACAACGGCGAGTGGAAGTTCCGCGCCGTCGGCCAGGGCTACGCCTCGGGCCTGGCGGGCATCGCCCAGGACTTCGGCGTCCAGATCTGACGCGTCCGGATCTGACGCGTCCGGATCTGACCGTCCGGATCCGAGGCGCCCGGAACCGACGCACCGGATCCGGCGCACCCACGGGAAACGCCGCGGGGGGGGGGGGGGGGGGGGGGGGGGGGGGGCGGGGGGGGGGGGGGGGGGGGGGGAGGGGAGGGGGGGGGGGGGGGGGCGTGG